>NZ_JBHMCF010000036.1:0-384927 GCF_042428605.1 Nonomuraea salmonea | reverse complement strand
CGGTAACGTGTGGAGCTGACCGGTACTAATAGGCCGAGGACTTGACCACAAAGCAAACCCCCTTGGGGGGTGTCTTGCTCGCGTCCACTAGGCAATTCTGAGACAGCAAGCAGTGTGCTGTTTCGCAGGGTTGCGGCGGTTATGGCGGGAAGGAAACACCCGGTTACATTCCGAACCCGGAAGTTAAGCTTCCCAGCGCCGATGGTACTGCACTCGGGAGGGTGTGGGAGAGTAGGTCACCGCCGCACAAACTTTCAGAGAAAGGGTCTCAACACCAGGTTCTGGTGTTGGGGCCCTTTCCGCATGTCCGGACCCCCTTTTTTCTTCCGCATGCCCCGGGGTCTTTGGGGGCTGAGGTCTTTTCGGGTGGTGTCGGCGGAGGCATCACATGATCGTCCCGATGCACATAGCGTGCCGTCAGAAGGGCGTCCGGCTCAGTCTTCATATACCGATCTTGGACGCCCTTCGCGTGTGCCTGCAGACGATCAGCGATTTTCACATCAACGCTCTAGGCCCCGGTCGGTATTCGGTCGGGGCCTTTTTGCGTTCAGGTGGGGTTTTCGTCTGTGGGGAGAGGGCGGAGGACGAAGACGCCCCAGCCGAGGTAGTGGCGGCCATACTCCAGGTGGGAGCGGCGGGAGCGGGTCAGGAAGTCGCGCATTGCCGGGACGTCCGGGTCGTCGGGGTTGTCGCGGAGCCAGTCGCTGACCGCCCACCATTGCGGGGCCACGTAACGATCCCAGCTGTCAGGGTCGGCCAGGACCATTTCCAGGAGTTCGAAGCCGGCCTCTTCGGCGCGGTCGGCCGTACCGATCAATGAGGTGAACTCGTCCGCGCCGATCTGCAGAGCGGCGCGAGCCTCGGGCGGCGGGGGAGAGGTCCAGTAGCAGTCGCCCACCAGCACGATGCCGCCAGGGCGCAACGAGCGGCGCATCAGGGACAGCGTGCCCTGGAGGCCGCCGCCGATCCAGGTGGCGCCGATGCAGGACACGACGTCGTACGAGTTGGGAACGTCCATGTACGTACTCGCGTCGGCCTCCACGAAGTTGACCCGGTCGGCGACAGACAGTTCTTCCGCGCGGTTTTTGGCGGCGTCGAGAAACACCTTGCTGATGTCGACGCCCAGGCCCTCGATTGCGTATTCGGCCGCCCAGCGGGAAAGGAGTTCGCCCTTTCCGCAGGCCAGGTCGAGGATGCGGGTGCCGGGGGTGAAACCGCAGATCTCGCCGAGCAGGCGGAGTTTGTCGTCCGTCAGGGGGTTCAGAATTTGGTTGCGGGATCCAGCGATTTCGTGGAAGCGCAGTGACATGCCGAGCAGTCTCGCTGACGGTGTGCTCGCGAGCCACTCATTATCGGATTGCGGCAGGCTCGTGGACGTTCCGAGGCTTGCTAGGCTGGGAGGACACCGGGCCACCCCAGGGGTGGCCTTCGTCGCGTAAGGCCCGCAGGCGGGCGGCGACCAGCCACGGTGGACCGTCGTTGAGAGTCCGCTGGGTGAGCCAACGAAATGGACCAGAAGTGAACAGAGATAACGGATCGGACGGCGGACAGCGCGAGCGCGGCGACTACGGGGACAGGCGCTCCGGCGGAGGGGGCAGAAGCGGCGGGTACGGATCCCGCGGGCGTGACTCCGGCGGCGACCGTCCGTTCCGTTCCGACGACAGGTCGCGCTACGGCAACCGCGGTGACCGTGGGCCGAGGCGCGACGACTCCCGAGACGACCGCGGTGGACGCCGCGACGGCGACGATCGTCGTTCCTACCAGGACCGTGATGATCGGGGTCCGCGTCGTGAGTACGGGTCCCGGGATGACCGCGGTCCTCGCCGCGAGGGCGGGTTCCGCGACGATCGTGGTCCTCGGCGTGAAGGGGACGATCGTCGTTCCTACCGGGATCGGGATGATCGTGGGCCGCGTCGTGAGGGTGGTTACCGGGATGACCGGGGTCCGCGTCGCGAAGATGGCAGCCGGGATGATCGGGGTCCGCGCCGTGAGGGTGGGTTCCGGGATGATCGGGGTCCGCGCCGTGAGGGTGGGTTCCGGGATGATCGGGGTCCGCGTCGTGAGTACGGGTCCCGGGACGATCGAGGTCCTCGCCGTGAGGGTGGGTTCCGGGATGACCGGGGTCCGCGTCGGGATGATCGTGGTCCTCGGCGTGAAGGGGAAGATCGTCGTCCCTTCCGGGATCGGGATGATCGTGGGCCGCGCCGCGAGGGCGGTTACGGGGATCGGCGTGAGGGCGGTTACTCGCCGCGTCGTGAGGGTGGCTTCCGGGATGATCGGGGGCCGCGCCGTGAAGGCGGCTACCGCGATGACCGTGGTCCTCGCCGTGAGGGTGGTTACCGGGATGACCGTGGTCCGCGTCGCGAAGGTGGGTTCCGGGATGATCGGGGTCCGCGTCGCGAAGGTGGGTTCCGTGATGATCGGGGTCCTCGCCGTGAGGGTGGGTTCCGGGATGACCGGGGTCCGCGTCGGGATGATCGTGGTCCTCGGCGTGAAGGGGAAGATCGTCGTCCCTTCCGGGATCGGGATGATCGTGGGCCGCGTCGCGAGGGCGGTTACGGGGATCGGCGTGAGGGCGGGTTCCGAGATGATCGCGGTCCTCGGCGTGAAGGGGACGATCGTCGTCCCTCCCGGGACCGGGACGATCGTGGGCCGCGTCGCGAGGGCGGCTACGGCGGCCGGCGCGAAGGTGGTTACGGCGACCGCCGCGAAGGCCCGCAGCGTGACCGAGGACGTGGCGACTCCCGTCCGTTCTCGCGTGACAGCCGTCGTGACGACGGCCCCGCAGGCACTCGCGCCCGCTACGGCAGGAGCGACCGCGACGCCGCCCCTGAGGCGCCGCAGCGGGAGAGGCTGCCCGAGGTGGCGCCCGACATCACCGTCGACGAGCTCGACAAGGAGGTGCTGGAGGAGCTGGGTTCGCTCCCCGGCGACCTCGCCGACCTGGTCGGACGGCACCTCGTCGCGGCCGAGCGGGCCCTCGAGGAGGACGACCCCGACAGGGCGCACGAGCACACCAAGGTGGCGCGCCGGTTCGCGGCGCGCATCGGCGTCGTACGCGAGGCGGCGGGCATCGTCGCCTATCGTGCCGGGCACTACTCCGAGGCGCTGAGCGACCTGCGGGCGGCCAGGAGGATGACGGGGTCGGAGGCGTACCTGCCGGTCATGGCCGACTGCGAGCGCGGTCTCGGTCGTCCCGAGCGGGCCATCGACCTCGTACGCTCCCCTGAAGCCGAACGCCTCGACCGGGCCGGGCGCATCGAGCTGACCATCGTCGAGTCCGGCGCCCGCCGTGACCTCGGCCAGCACGACGCCGCGGTCATCACGCTGCAGCGGCTGCCCGAGCTGCGTGACCCGCAGCCGCGGCCGTGGTCGGCACGGCTGGCGTTCGCATACGCGGACGCACTGGCCGAAGCCGGGCACCAGGAGGCGGCGACCGACTGGTTCGGGCGGGCGATGGCGTTCGACGAGGACGGCGAGACGGACGCGGCCGAGCGGTACGCGGAGCTGACCGGGTCCGTCATCGAGGACGTCGAAGAGGACTACGACTACGAGGACGACTTCGACGACGCCGGCGCCGTCGAGACCGGGACCGCTGCGGAGGCGGACGAGGACACGGACGACGACGCGGCGCTCGCCGAGGCCGGTGACCTGCTGGGTGCGGAGGCCGTGGCCGAGGAGGGCGCGGAGGACGTACCGGAGGAGACCGTGTTCGAGGCTCCTGAAGCGGTCGGATCGGCTGAGGTCGAAGAGGACTCCGTGAATGAGGACTCTGGAGATGAGGACTCCGGAGACGAGGACGACTCCGCGGTCGGCGAGGTCGCCGGAAGCGGCGAGGACTCAGCCGCCTCGGCCGCCTCGGGCTCCGAGGCGGGCGGTGAGCCTGAGCCTGTGGTTGAGGCTAAGGCCGGTGAGGTGCCCGGCATCACGCCGGCGTTCATCGAGCCCCACTTCGATGAGGAGCCGGGCAAGGAGAAGCCGGGCAAGTCGGACGACTGACCGGCACTGCCGCTGACATAGGTGCGGCGGGCGCGCGCGTTATCGCGTGTGCCCGCCGCACGTCTGTTTCGGCGCTTAGCAGCCCGTTCACCTGCTGCGCCGCTACTTGGGACATACCGGCGCGGGCCGGGGGCTGGTTCGGACGCACCGCTGGCCCTCCCAGGGGCCGTCCCTGATCTGCGTGCGTGTGGCGAGGGAGCGTCAGGGTGAGACGCGGTTGAGCCAGTGCAGGATTCCCGCCACGTTGGACGGCGCCCCGCTCAGCAGCTCGAACTGCTCGGCTCGTTCCTCATCGGACGTCAGCGCGGTGTAGCGCTCCTTCGTCCGGTCCCTGACCATGGCGACGGCATGGTCGAGGTCCATGCCCTCGGAATGGGCCTGCCGCGTCAGGTCCACCCATACCCGGAGCTCTTCGGCAGACCGTTCAAGTGTCTCCTTGACGGCGTCGACCGGCCCGTAGTGGCTGAACAGCAGCCGTTGCGGCTCAAGGGCCTCGAACAGCGCGATCGAGTCGAGTGCCGTCTGCAGGTCGAAGTCCGGGGGCGGGGTGGCGGGGCGCAGATCGCCCGTTTCCGGCAGGTAGACGCCGGCCGCGTCGCCGACGTACAGGTCGCCGGTGGCCGAGTCGACCAGGCCCACGTGGTGTTTGGCGTGACCGGGGGAGTAGTGGCTGCTCAGCGTACGTCCGTTGCCCAGGTCGATGGCGCCGGTGTCGCCGAGGGCGACGATGCGTTCGGCCTCGGTGGGGGACAGCTCGCCGAAGAGCGTGTCGAGCTTGTCGCCCCAAACCATGCGCGCGCTGGCCATCAGCCGCGAGGGCTCAGCGAGGTGACGTGCGCCCTTCTCGTGGACGACGACCTGCGCGGACGGGAAGAACCTGGCGATGTCGCCCACCCCGCCGGCGTGGTCGAGGTGGATGTGGGTGACGACGACCGTGGCGAGGTCCTCGGGTCCGACGCCGAGCGAGGCGATCGCGTCGCGCACCACGGGCGCCGAGGTCGACGTACCCGTTTCCACCAGGCACGGCCGGTCGCTCATGATGAGATAACCGGCCGTGATGCCGGAGTATCCGGCCATCTTGGTGTCGATCTCATAGACGTCGCCGCCCAGCGCGGTGATGTTGTCCACAGGCACTCCCGATCGTCCAGCCGCTGTCCCCAGAACGGCATTCCAGCCGATCCGGCCTCCTCCACATCGTAGAGAGTGATCTCCACCAGAGCACCGATAGGAGGACGACCGTGGACCGAAACGAAGTCTTGCTGGTGGGGAGGCTGTCAGGGCCGGTCGAGGAGCACCCCTTGCCGAGCGGCGACACGGCGACGAAGTGGCGCATCATCGTCCGCCGCCGCCGAAGCCGCCGGGGTGCGGCCCTGACCGACAGCATTCCGTGCGTCACGTTCGACCCGGAGACGGCTGCGGTGGTCCGCGCCCTCAAGCCCCGCGACTACGTCGAGGTGACGGGGTCGTTCCGCTGCCGCGTCTTCGGGCCGTCGGCGGCCAAGATCTGGCGGTACGAGGTGGAGGTGAGCGGTGCCAAACCGTACGAGGCCGACCTCCCTGCCCCGGGTTCCGGACCCGAGGACGACACCGACGGAAGCCAGGTGGCGACCCTGATCCCCCGGCAGGTGCAGTACTTGGCCCCCACAGGCTGACCGTGCGCCTGACGGGCGCAGCCGAACAACCACATCGGGCATACCGCCCACAACCCGCCGTCCGCCGTCCGCCGTCCGCCGTCCGCCGTCCGCGGTTCGGGGTTCGCGGTTCGCGGTTCGCGCTCATCGGTTCGCGTCCTGGCGCCTCGGCGGCGGGGCGGTGCGGGGCGGCGGGGCTGCTCGGCGGCGGAGGCTGGGCGATAGGCGGTGGTGAGGGCTCGCGGGGGACCGTTCGCTTGACAGGGGCATGCGAACGGCCGCAGCGGGCACCCCACTCGCTGCCCGCTGCCCGATTCCTGCTGCCTGCTGCCTGCTGCTCGTGCCCCCGCTCGCTGCCTGCCCTGTACGAGCCTGCGCTCGTTGCCCGCTCCAGTTGCTTGCTGCTTCGGCGGCGAGGCTGGGGTCCTGAGGGCTGCGGACGGCCACGCCGTTGGCGGCGGAGGCTGGGCCGTCTTGTGGCGGCGAGGGCTGGGCGGGAGGTCAACTGCTTCTCATCAGAGTCCCTTGTGGACGCCTCTAGGCGCGTTCAGGAGCGCCTCTTGGCCTTGCTGGCTTAACTGGGTCCGAAGGCTTGCCGGTTGAGGGTTCCTGGGGCTCTACGGCTGCGGGTTTGGCACGTACCGCGACGGCTTAGCTACGACGGAGGCCGGGAGTGATCGATTGAAGGGGACGTGGAATGTGGGCTCTGGGGGCGGATCCTGCGATTGAGACTGTTGTGGGTGGGGTGGTGGCTGGTGTTTGTATTCGTGGCTTAGGTCGGGGTGGCGGCAGAGACGTCGTGCGGGAGTGAATTGACGGTTGTTGGTTTTGTGTGTTGGTTGCTGGGGGCAAGGTGGAAAGTTGCGGTGGTGGCCGGGGGGTGTTTTTCTCTACCGGCAAGTGAGGGCAGGGTGGGACTCATCCCGTCATTTCTCCTGGTCAGGCGGATCGGCGGGGAGAAGGAATCACACCGGAGCTGTAGATCGACACCACGTTCGCGTCCGTCTGCTGTCACCATAGGCCGCAGTTAGCAGGCCCGGCAGTCCTGCCTGGCCACGGCACTATCGCAACAGGGTAGGTCGGATGGACGTAGAGGTAGAGATCACCATCCTCAAGCAGCGCCTCGAGGTGCTGGAGGCCGCGGCGTCCGCTGGTGCGGACGAGGTCGCGACATCGGGTGATGCCGGCGCTCCTGTCGTTGTCCAGTTCTCTCAGGAAGTGGCCGACGAGCTGGAGGCCCTCAACGTGGAGATCACCGGGCTCCGCTGGCATATGAGGGACTACCACGCGTCCAGCCAGGCCCAGCTCCAGCAGCAGCTCGACGATCTCCGTATCGGTATGTGTCTGCTCGACTGCAAACTCGATGAGTTGCTCAAGAGGAGCACGGCTTAGGGGGAGCAAGGCCGGAGTAAGTGGGTAGGGGCTTCGCAGTTCTCTGCGAAGCCCCTTTTCATTCCCTTGGCGGACTGACGACCCCAGTAGCCATACCAGGCGAGGCGGCGACCGCATATCTCTGCTCCGGCATGGCCGGCGCCCCGGGTTGTTGTCAGTCGATGGCGAAGGTGCGGAGGAGCAGGCCGGTGCGGGGTTTGGGGCCGAAGGAGGTGGATTTGCGGGGGACGCGTTCGCCTGCTGCGGCGACGGTCAAGACGTCCTCTACCGCCAGGGGGTTCAGCAGAACCGCGGTGCCGCCCGTGCGGGTGGCCAGGTCGGTGGCCGCTTGGGCGTCGTGGTGGACGATGCGTACGTCCTGGTCGCTGTCGTGCATGCCCCACACCAACGGGAGGATGAACTCCGTGAGGATCGAGGTGTTGAGGGTGTTCCAGCGGTCGGAGTGGTCGGCGGGCATGGCGCGGGCCAGCTGTACGGGATCGGGGTTGGTGAGCAGGTGGGCGCTGTGCGCGTCGGCCAGCAGGAAGGCGGGCTCGGCGGCCTCCTGGAGTGCGGCGAGGCCGTCGGACAGGGTCTCGTAGTCCTGGACCCGCCAGGCGCCCTTGGCCTTGGCGGTGGCCTCGGCGAGGGGGAGTCCGGGGATGACGCGGTGGATGGCCTTGAGGTCGGGCGGGTACGCGCCGGAGTCCACCAGCAGGGCGAGGCCGAAGTCCCAGGGGCCGGCGGCGGGCGCCTCGCGGGTTGCGCGTTCCTGCCGCTGGAGTACGCGGTACGTCGCGTACCGGTGGTGGCCGTCGGCGATGAGGGCCTGTCGGGGGTGGAGGTCGGCGTTGACGGCGGCTATTTCGGACTCGTCGGTGATGGCCCACAGGCGGTGGGTGAGTCCGTCCTCGGTGTGCGCGGTGACCAGGGGGCGGCGGGTCGTCGCGACCTCGTCCACCAGGCCGGTGGCGGTGCCGCCGGAGCCGTCGTACAGGAGGAAGATCGGCTCCAGGTTGGCCTGCGTCGTGCTCATGAGGGCCAAGCGGTCGGCGATGGGACCGGGCATGACGTCCTCGTGCGGCAGGATGACGCGCTGGGCGGGGTCGGCGAGTGCGACGTCGCCGATGAGGCCGCGCTGCAGAACGCCGGGGCCGCTCTGCTCGTAGACGTAGAGGGCGGGCTGCGCGTCGGCGACCAGGACGCCCGACTCGAGCCAGGCGCGCAGGGTCTCCCTGGCGTCGGCGTACCGGCCGGGTGACGGCTGGGACGCCGCTGCGTTGGTGGTGTTTGAGGAGTCGGCTGAAGGCGGACAGGGAAGGATGAGACGGACGACGTTGTTCGGGTGAGAGTCAAGGAGGACCTCGACGTCGGCGTCGGAGATCAGGTCGTACGGCGGGGAGGTCACCTTGGCGGGATCCTCGACAGCGAAACGTACGCCGCGGAAGGGCCGTAGCGCCAGTCCACCTGGTATCGGCAGTTCAGGAGTCCCCATACCGGGCATGCTGCCATAAATGCCTGTGCCTTCCGAAAACCGGCCCATCGATGGCAGTCGTGCCCGTACCGCGGCGCAGCGGAGCGGGGTCGCCGTACAGCGATGAAGGAGTTCTCACCCATGGCTCACGAGGGAAACGGACATGACGAGAAACCGGGTGCTCCCAGGGGTGGTGTTTACGACTGGTACCAGCGCGGGGTCAAGCTGCTGAAGGAGGGCAGCCCCGCGGCCGCGGCGGCGTTGCTGGAACGCGCCGCCGAGGCGGAGCCCGAGTCGCGCAGCATCCTGGAGGCGCTGGCGCGGGCCCAGTTCAACTCGCGGCAGTACGCCGAGGCCGCGGCGCGGTTCCGGCAGATCGTGGACGCCAACCCGACCGAGGACTATGCCTACTTCGGCCTGGGATTGGCGTTGTGGCGGACGGGGGACGTGGAAGGCGCCCAGGAACCGCTGGCTATCGCGGTGGCCATGCGGCCCGACGACAGGAATTACGTGAAGGCGTTGCGGAGCGTGCGTGCGACCTTGAAGGCCCGCAGGGAGATGTGACCGCCCGCGGGGCCGGTGGGAGGGCGGCGCTAGAGTCGCACGCGGCGTGACAGGCGAACGGGAAGAGGCGCTGTGCTGATCGACGGCTTTGACACCCTGCTGCTCGACCTCGACGGCGTGGTCTATCTGGGCAGGCAGGCGATCCCCGGCGCCGGCGAGGCGCTGCAGGAGGCGCGGGCGCGCGGGGCGCGGCTCGCGTACGTCACCAACAACGCCTCACGCACCCCCTCCGCGATCGCCGCCCACCTGCGCGCGCTCGGGGCGCCCGCCACCGCGGCCGACGTCGTGACCTCGGCGCAGGCCGCCGCCCGGCTGGTGGCCGAGCGGGCTGCGCCCGGCGCGAACGTGCTCGTCGTCGGCGGTTCCGGGCTGCGGCTGGCCGTACGCGACCGCGGGCTCAGGCCGGTCTCGACCGCTGCGGAGTCGCCGGTGGCGGTGGTGCAGGGGTTCACGTACGAGCTGTCGTACGGTCTGATCGCCGAAGGGGCGCTGGCGGTGCGGCAGGGAGCGCTGTTCGTGGCCTCCAACAGCGACAGCACGCTGCCGAGCCCGCGCGGCGAGCTGCCGGGCAACGGCGCGCTGGTACGCGTGATCGCCACGGCCACCGGAGTCGAGCCCATCTACGCCGGCAAGCCGGACCCGCCGCTGCACCGCGAGTCGATGATCAGGACGAACGCGCGGCGTCCCCTGGTCGTGGGCGACCGGCTCGACACCGACATCGAGGGGGCCACCAACGCGGGGGTCGAGAGCCTGCTCGTGCTGACCGGGGTCGCGACGCCGGCCGACGTGTTGACGGCCGAGCCCCGCCACCGGCCGACGTACGTGGGCGAGGACCTGCGGGCGCTGCTGGAGCCCTATCCCGAGGTACGCGACGGCGCCTGCGGCGGCTGGCGGGCCCGGTGGGAGGACGGGGCCCTGCGCCTGGAAGGGGGCGGCAGCAGGATCGACGGACTGCGCGCGGCCTGCGACGCCGCCTGGGCGGCCGCCGGCGAGGGCCGCCTGGAGGAGGACGCCGTGAAGCCCGCTCTCGACCGGCTCACGTAACAGGAGGAAAGGGGCTGGACGGGAAGAAAGGGGCCGGGCGCCCCGAGGAGGACGCCGGATCCGGCACATGCCTGATCAGCTGGGTCGGTGGGTGGAGGGTGCGGGTTCGGCACACGCCTGATCGGCCGGGTCGGTGGGTGGAGGGTGCGGGTTCGGCACACGCCTGATCGCCTGGCGGGCCGGTGGAGGGTGTCCTTGAGCGGGGTCAGAGGAGGCGGCGCAGGCGCAGCAAGTCGCCGAAGCTGGCGTCGACCTTCACCCGGCCCCCGAGCAGCGCCCGCGCCAGGTCGAGCTCCCCGTCCACCAGCGCCACCAGGTCATCGCTCACGATCGTGAGTTTGACGTCGGCGGGCTTGCCGTCGGCCGGCGGCGACTCCGCGAACGGGTCGAGCCCTCCGTGATGCAGCCGGCCGTAGAACGTCACGTCGAGGTCGGACACCCGGCAGCTGACCGTACGCTCGACCACGTGCTTGGCGCGATCCGCCTCATCGATCTCGTCGAACTGGGTGACGAGCTTGGCCAGTGCCGCCCGGCACTCCTCGACGCTTGCCATGGTGCGTATCCTTTCATCCCTTTGCGGACGGTAGCGTTCCACATCAGTAGCACCCCCGTACGAGCTTCAACGAGTGACACGCCTGCCAAGGTCCCGGCCGCTCGCGGGAGGCGTTACGGTCGAGTCATGAGTGAGCTGCCGGAGGAGAGCGGCGACGCGCGGGTCGACGCCATCGTGGCGGGCCTCGCCCGGCTGGGCGAGCTGCCCGTGGCCGAGCACGTCGCGGTCTTCGACGAGGCGTTCTCGGGGCTGGAGAGCACGCTGGCCGCCGTGGAAGAGCACGTGGAAGAGCACGTGGACGAGCCGGCCGGGCCGAGCTTTCCTCGACCGCCCGTCCCCGGACCGCCCGCCGTGGGACGCCCGTGAGCCGCAGGATCCGCCTCGACAGCGAGCTGGTCCGCCGCGGCATGGCCAGATCGCGTGAGCAGGCCGTCCAGCTGATCGAGGCGGGGCGGGTCAGCGTCGGCGGCCAGCGGGCGCGCAAGCCCGCCACCCAGGTCGACACGGCCGCCGCCATCGTCGTGGCAGCCTCGGACGAGGGCCCCGACTACGTTTCGCGCGGAGCGCACAAGCTGCTCGGCGCGCTCGGCGCGTTCACCGCCTTGAAGGTGGAGGGGCGCCGCTGCCTCGACGCGGGCGCCTCCACCGGCGGGTTCACCGACGTGCTGCTGCGCCACGGCGCGGCCCACGTGCTGGCGGTCGACGTCGGCTACGGCCAGCTCGCCTGGTCGCTGCGCTCCGACGAGCGGGTGACGGTCATGGAGCGGGTGAACGTCCGCGACCTCACCCCCGAGATGGTCGGCGAGCCGCCCACGCTGGTGGTCGGCGACCTGTCGTTCATCTCGCTGCGGCTGGTGCTGCCCGCGCTCGCCGCGGTCGCCGCCCCTGAGGCCGACTTCGTCATGCTGGTGAAGCCGCAGTTCGAGGTGGGCAAGGAGCGCGTGGGGGCGGGCGGCGTCGTCCGCGATCCCGAGCTGCGGGCCGGCGCGGTGCGCGATGCCGCGGTCAAGGCGCTGGAGCTGGGGCTGAGCGTGCGCGGCGTGACGGCGAGCCCGCTGCCGGGCCCGTCGGGGAATGTGGAATACCTGCTCTGGCTGGGCAAGGGGCAGGGCGAGCCGGGGGTCGCCGACCTCGAGGCCGAGATCCAGCGTGCCGTCGCGGAAGGGCCGCAATGAATCGCACCGTGCTGGTCGCCGTGCACACCGGGCGCGACGCCGCCATCGACAGTGCCCGGCTGGTCATCAACCGGCTGGTCGAGGCCGGCATCACGGTCAGGGTGCTCGACACCGAGGCCGCCGAGCTGGGCTGCGGCGGCATCGAGGCGGTGCCGGGCGACCCCGGCGCGGCCAAGGACGCCGAAGTGATGATCGTGCTGGGCGGCGACGGTTCGCTGCTGCGCGCCGCCGAGCTGGCCAAGCCGGCGGGCACGCCGCTGCTCGGCGTCAACCTCGGGCACGTCGGGTTCCTCGCCGAGGCGGAGGTCGCCGACCTGGCCGCCGCCGTCGACAGCGTCGTGGCGGGCCGCTACGACGTCGAGGAGCGCATGACGATCGACGTTCTCGCCAGGCAGAACGGCCGTGTGCTCGCCGACACCTGGGCGCTCAACGAGATCACCGTCGAGAAGCAGGAACGCATGCTGGAGGTGGTCGCCGAGATCGACGGCCGCCCGCTGTCGCGCTGGGGCTGCGACGGCGTGATCTGCGCCACCCCGACCGGCTCCACCGCTTACGCCTTCTCCGCCGGCGGGCCGGTCGTCTGGCCGGAGGTCGAGGCGCTTCTCATGGTGCCCATCAGCGCCCACGCGCTGTTCGCCAAGCCGCTGGTCGTCTCGCCGCGCTCGACGCTGGCCGTGGAGATTCTGCCCGACACCCCGGGGGGCGTCATGTGGTGTGACGGGCGCCGCAAGTTCGAGGTGCCGTCGGGCACCCGCATCGAGGTGCGCAGGGGCGCCGAGCCCGTACGACTGGCCCGCCTGCACGGCGTCGAGAGCACCGGCGCCCCCTTCACCGACCGGCTGGTCGCCAAGTTCGAACTGCCCGTCCAGGGGTGGCGCGGAAGGGCGCGACCCTGAGTGAATGGAGTACGGAGCGCGTAGGATCACGTGGTCAGGACGATCGACCGCGGACAGCGGCGTCAGACACGGCAGAGACACGGCAGTGAACGGGAGTGGGCAGTGCGACCCAGGGTCGAGGAGGTCCGCATCCAGGGGCTCGGCGTCATCGACGAGGCCGTGCTCGAGCTTTCGCCTGGCTTCAACGTGGTCACCGGCGAGACCGGCGCGGGCAAGACGATGGTCGTGACCGGGCTCGGGCTGCTGTTCGGCGGCCGGGCCGATCCCGCGCGGGTGCGGCCGGGCGCCGATCGCGCGAGCGTGGAGGGCACCCTGGTCATCGAGCCAGGCGGGCGAGTCGCGCAGCAGGTCGAGGACATCGGGGGCGAGATCGAGGACGGCGAGCTGATCATCTCGCGCACCGTCTCGGCCGAGGGCAGGTCCAGGGCCTGGCTCGGCGGGCGCACGGTGCCGGTGGGCACGCTGACGTACCTCGCCGACGACCTGGTGGCGGTGCACGGGCAGATGGACCAGCAACGGTTGCTGCAGCCGGCCAGGCAGCGCGCCGCGCTCGACCGCTACGCCGGTGACGAGCTGGTCAAGCCGCTACGGGCGTACACGCAGGCGTACAAACGGCACAAGCAGGTCGCCGCGCAGCTGGAGGAGCTGACGACCAGGGCGCGCGAGCGGGCGCAGGAGGCCGACCTGCTGCGCTTCGGCCTGGAGGAGGTCGAGAAGGTCGATCCCAAGCCGGGCGAGGACGACGAGCTGCGCGGCGAGGAGGAGCGGCTCTCCCACGCCGACGCGCTGCGCAGCGCCGCGACGACCGCCCACACCGCGCTGCTCGGCGACCCGATGGAGGCCGCGGGCGGGGCTCGCGACGTGATCTCGCTGCTGGGGGAGGCGCGGGCGGCCGTGGAGGCCGTACGCGACTTCGACAGCCAGCTCGCGGGCATGGCCGACCGGCTGGCCGAGGCCGGCTACCTGATCTCCGACGTGGCCACCGACCTCGCGGCCTACGCGGAGTCCGTCGAGGCCGACCCGGCGCGGCTGGCGGCGGTGCAGGAGCGGCGTTCCGTCCTGTCCAGTCTGATCAGGAAGTACGCCGCCGACAGCTCGGGCGTCCTGGCGTGGGCCCAGGAGGCCGCCGCCCGCCTGGGCGAGCTGGAGGGCGACGACGAGCGCATCGACGAGCTGACCCGCGAACACGACGAGCTGACCGTCCGGCTCACCGAGCTGGCCGACCGGCTGACCAAGGTGCGCGAGTCCGCGGCGGAGCGGTTCGGCAAGGCGGTCACGGAAGAGCTGACCGCGCTCGCCATGCCGCACGCCAGGGTCGTGGTCGAGCTCACCCAGAGCGCGGAGTTCGGGCCCGAGGGCCGCGACGAGGTGGAGCTGCGGATGGCCGCCCATCCCGCCGCGCCGCCGCTGCCGCTCACCAAGGGCGCGTCCGGCGGTGAGCTGAGCCGTGTGATGCTGGCCATCGAGGTGGTGTTCGCGGGCGCCGACCCGGTGCCGACGTTCGTGTTCGACGAGGTCGACGCGGGGGTCGGCGGGAAGGCCGCGGTCGAGATCGGCCGCCGGCTGGCCAGGCTCGCCCGCACCGCGCAGGTGATCGTGGTCACCCACCTGCCGCAGGTCGCCGCCTTCGCCGACCAGCACCTCGTGGTGGAGAAGGCGAGCGACGGCAGCATCGTGCGCAGCGGCGTGGTGACGCTCGATCATGAAGGACGTGTACGCGAACTGTCGCGCATGCTGGCCGGCATGGAGGACTCCGAGCTGGGCAGAGCCCACGCTGAGGAGTTGCTCGGCCTGGCCGCGGCGGACAGGTGATGCTGGGTGACATAGCGGACACGCCGCGTCATGCGTGGCCCCCGCGCTGTTTCACTCTGGCAGGATGGTCTTGATGAAGGTTCCGGGAAGCAAGAGGCCGGGCCTCCGTGGCAGGAAGGTCGGCGACCTTCCCGGTATAACGGCAGTGGCGAGGATCGACCGGCGCACCAAGAGGCTGACAAAACGCCTCCAGCCCGGGGAAATCGCGATCATCGACCACGTCGACGTTGACCGGGTCAGCGCGGAGGCGCTTGTCGCGTGCGGTGCTTCCGCCGTGGTCAACGTCGCGAGCGGCATCAGCGGCCGCTACCCCAACCTGGGGCCGCAGATCCTGCTCGAAGCCGGTGTCCCGTTCATCGACAACGCCAACCAGGAGCTGTTCGAGCGGGTCAAGGACGGCGATCTCGTACGCGTCTGCGACGGTGTCGTCTACCTCGACGACGACGTGGTGGGCAAGGGCGAGGAGCAGACTTCCGAGACGGTCGAGGCCGCCATGGCCGAGGCCCGCGCCGGGCTGTCGGTGCAGATCGAGGCCTTCGCCGTCAACACCATGGAATACGTGCGCGGTGAGGGCAAGCTCCTCATCGACGGGGTCGGCGTGCCCGAGATCCGCACGTCCATGGAGGGCCGGCACGTCCTCATCGTGGTGCGCGGCTACCACTACAAAGAGGACATCGCAACCCTCCGCCCCTACATCCGCGAATACCGTCCCGTCCTCGTCGGCGTCGACGGCGGCGCCGACGCGCTGCTGGAGGCCGGCTACCTCCCCGACGTCATCGTGGGCGACTTCGACTCCGTCTCCACCAAGGCCCTGACCTGCGGCGCCGAGCTGGTCGTGCATGCCTACCGCGACGGCAGGGCGCCCGGGCTCGAGCGCGTGCACCAGCTCGGCAGGGAGGCGGTGATCTTCCCCGCCACCGGCACCAGCGAAGACATCGCCATGCTGCTGGCCGACGACAAGGGCGCCGAGCTGATCGTCGCCGTCGGCACCCACGGCACGCTGGAGGAGTTCCTCGACAAGGGCCGCTCCGGCATGGCCAGCACCTTCCTCACCCGTCTCATCATCGGCAGCAAGCTCATCGACGCCAAGGGCGTCAGCAGGCTCTACCGCAGTCGCATCACCACCTCGCAACTGCTCCTGCTGGTGATCACCGCGCTGATCACCATGGGGCTCGCGCTCTTCCTGTCGCCGCTCGGCCAGACCTGGCTGAACGGTCTTCAGGACGTCTGGAACGCGTTCATCTTCTGGCTGGTCGGACTCTTCTCGTGATCGATTTTCGCTACCACCTCGTCTCCATCGTCGCCATCTTCCTGGCGCTCGCGGTCGGCATCGTGCTCGGCACCACGCTGCTGCAGGAACCGGCGGTGAAGTCCGCCCAGGAGCTCACCGCGCAGCTCACCAAGACGAAGGAGGAGCTGCGCGCCCAGATCGACACGCTGCAGGGCCGCGAGGCCGGCAACGACGCCTTCATCAGCGCCGTGACGCCCGAGCTCGTCGCCGGCGACCTGGCCGGCCAGCGCGTGCTGCTGATCGAGACGCCGGGCTCCAACACCGCCTGGCGCGAGGCCGCCCAGCAGGTGCTCGACCAGGCGGGCGCGGAGGTCACCGGGCGCGTGACGTTCACCGAGAAGTTCCTCGACCCCAAGGGCACCGGCGTGCTCGACGGCCTGGTCAACCAGCTCAAGCCGGTCAACATGGTCTTCCCCGAGACCGCCACGAGCTGGGGCAGGGCCGCCGCGCTGCTCGGCGCCTCCCTGGTCACCAACGACACCGCCCAGGCCGGCACGCCCAACACCACCACCGCCGACGTCGTCGGCGCGTTCGAGGCGGGCGGGCTGCTCACCGTCGACGGCGACCCCGCCAAGCGGGCCACGCTCGCCGTCATGTTCGCGCCCGAGCGGCCGTACGAAGGGGGGAGCGCCGAGACCCAGGCGGGCGCGCTCGTCTCCGTGGCCGACGGCTTCGACGCGGCGAGCAAGGGCACGGTGCTGGCCGGCATCGCCGCCACCACGGTCACCCCAGGAGACGTCATCACCGCCCTGCGCGACGAGGGCGAGGTCTCCAAGCGGGTCACCGGCGTCGATACGGCCGACATGCCGCTCGGGCCGGTCGCGATCGTCTACTCTCTGCAGGAGCAGCTGTCCGGGCGGGCCGGCCAATACGGCAACGGCAAGGGCGCATCCGGCCCCATCCCCGCCGAGGCGGCCCCCACCCCATCCCCCACCACCGAGTCAGGGAGCTGACATGCCCAGCCGGGCCCGTGGCCTGCTCTACGCGCTGGCCGGCGCCACCATCGGCGCCGTGGCCGCCCGCATCGCCTACTCCGCCTTCACCCGCGACAAGCCCGCCGACCTGAGCGGCCGCTGGACCAGGAAGAACCACCGCGGCGAGCCCATCACGCTGCTCGAAGGCCCCGCGTTCGTGGCCGGCGCCGGCGCCGCCGCCGCGTTCACGCCCGGCCTCACGCCGCGCGTGCGCGCCGCCGCGCTGCTCGCGGGCGCCGGCAGCGGCGCGCTCGGCGCGTACGACGACCTCTACGGCACCACGTCCTCCAAGGGCTTCAAGGGTCACCTGAGCGCGCTGGCCCGCGGTGAGGTCACCAGCGGCGCCGTCAAGATCCTCGGCATCGGCGCCACCGGGCTCGGCGCCGCCGCCCTCGTCTCCCAGGGCCCCGCCGACACCCTGGTCAACGGCGCCGCCATCGCCGGCTCCGCCAACCTCGCCAACCTCTTCGACCTGCGTCCCGGCCGCGCCTTCAAGGTCGGCCTGCTGACCGGCGGGCCGCTGCTGGCCGCCGCGCTCTTCCGCGACCAGCCCGCCGCGGGTGCGCTGGCCGCCGTTCCGCTGGGGGCCGCCGCCGCGCTGCTGCCCGACGACCTCGGCGAGCGCGCCATGCTCGGCGACGCGGGCGCCAACGCCCTGGGCGCGCTGCTCGGCCTCGCCGCCGTCACCAAGCTCGGCAGGCCGGGCCGCTACGCGCTGCTCGGCACCGTCGTGGCGCTGACGGCCGCCGCCGAGAAGGTCAGCTTCACCAAGGTCATCGCCGGCAACCCGGTGCTCAACCGCATCGACATGCTGGGCCGCCGCCCCGTCGACCCCATCTGACGCCGCTGTTGTCGGTACGGCCTGCCAGGATGTTCGCGTACGGTTGGTCGGCTGCGCGTTCGGGGGAGGCCGGGTGGGTGCGGTGACGGCGAGGGGCGTCGCGGGCGGCGCGATGCTCATCGGGGCGATCACCGTGCTGGCGCGGGTCGCCGGGTTCGCCAAGCAATACGCCTTCGCCCAGACCGTCGGCACCAACTGCCTGGCCACCGCCTACATGACGGCCAACCAGATCCCCAACATCGTCTTCGAGGTCGTCGTCGGCGGCGCTCTGGCGGGCATGGTGGTGCCGGTGCTGGCCGGGGTGTCGCGCGAGCGGGCCGGCCTCATCGGGTCGGCGCTGCTGACCTGGGTGGTCGTGGTGCTCGTCCCCGTCGGGGTGCTCACGGCGGTGCTCGCCGGGCCCGTCATGGGGCTGTTCCTCGGCGGTGACATTGAGGGGTGCGCCGATCTGTCCGCGATGGGGGAGATCGGCACCCGCATGCTGGTCGTCTTCGCCCCCCAGATCCCGCTCTACGGCGTGGCCGTGGTGCTCTACGGCGTGCTCCAGGCCAATGACCGTTTCGCGGGGCCCGCCGTCGCGCCTCTGGTGTCGAGCATCGTGGTCATCGTGGCGTACCTGCTGTTCGTGCCGTTCAGCGGTGGGCACCGCGACCTCGAAGGGCTGCCGATGGCGGGCGAGCTGGCGCTGTCGGTGGGCACGAGCCTCGGCGTGCTGTCGCTGGTGCTGACCGTGATCGGGCCCGTCGGGCGGCTGGGGCTGCGGTGGCGGCCCACTTTACGGTTCCCCGACGGGGTGGCCGGGCGGGTGCGCACGCTGGCGCTCGCGGGCATCGCGGCGCTGCTGGCGCAGCAGGCGGCCATGATCGTGGTGCTGCTGCTGGCCAACAAGGTCGTCGGCGGCGGGGCCATCGCGGCGTACAACTACGCGTGGGCGATCTACCTGGTGCCGTACGCCGTGCTGGCCGTGCCCATCGCCACCAGCGCGTTCCCCCGGCTGTCTGCGCAGGCCGGCGAGCCCGTGGCCTTCGCGGCGCTCGCGGCGCGCACCACCAGGGCCGTCGTGCTGGTGTCAGGGCTGGCGGCCGGCGTGCTGGCGGCGGCGTCGGGGCCCGGTGCCGTGGTGTTCCTCGCCGACAAGAGCGACGTGCCCGCCGGTGAGCTGGCGGCGGCCATCGCGCTGTTCGCGCCCGGCCTCGTCGGCTACGGGCTCATCGCCCACCTCAGCCGCGTCCTCTACGCGGCCGGCCAGGGCCGCGCGGTCGCCACCGGCACCGTCGCCGGATGGCTCGTCGTCATGGTGGCCCAGACCGTGCTCGTGCTCGTGGTGCCTCCCGAGTGGGGCATCGGGGCGATGGCGCTCGGCATGAGCATCGGCATGAGCGTGGGTGGCGGCTTGCTGCTGGCGTCCGTCGTACGGACGCGGGGCGGCGCGGCGGCGGCCGGTCTGCCCCGCGCGCTGGGGGCCGCGGTGGCCGGAGGGGTGGCCGGGTTCCTCGCGGGGGCCGGGGTCGTCGGTCTGCTGGGGGCCGTGTCCCTCTGGGCGAACGTGGGGGTCGCCGTGCTGGGCGCGGTGGTGGCGCTGGCGGTCGGGGGTGCGGTCGTGGCCCTGGTGGACCGGCCTGACGCCGCCTCGGTGGCCGGTCTGCTGCGCCGCGGCGGAGCCGGGTGAGGTCGGGCCGGAGTGAGGTCGGGCCGGAGTGAGGTCGGGCCGGAGTGAGGGAGGCTGGCGTGCGGGTGGCTTTTGTGCTGGGGACCACGTCGGGTGGTACCGGGCGGCACGTTCTGATGCTGGTGGAGGGGCTCGTGCGGCGGGGGCACCAGGTGCTGGTGGTCGGGCCGCGCAGCGTTGAGGAGCGGTTCTCGTTCGGGGCGGCGGGGGCGCGGTTCGTCGAGGTGGCCGTTTCCGATCGGCCCCATCCCCTGAACGATCTGCGTGCGGTGCTCGCCGTCCGGCGGCTGACCAAGGGCGCCGACGTCGTGCACGCCCATGGTCTGCGGGCCGGGGCCCTGGCCGCCTTGGGAAGCCCTGCCCGCGGGCCCGTTGTGACGTTGCACAACGCGCTGACCGCCGGTGGGTTCGTGGGGCTGGTCTATGGCGTGCTGGAGCGGATCGTCGCGCGTCGGGGCGGGCACGTGCTGGTGGTCTCGCCCGATCTCGGTGAGCGGATGACCGCGCTGGGCGCCAGGGACGTGCGGCCTGCGCTGGTGGCCGCGCCCGTGCCGGCGCCGGCCAAGCGGACACCTCAGGAGATCAGGGACGAACTCGGCGCCGGCGAGCGTCCGATCCTGCTCACCGTCGCTCGGCTGGCTCAGCAGAAGGGGCTGGAGACGCTGCTCGATGTGGCGGCCGGGCCGTGGGAGGGTGACCCGCTCTTCGTGGTGGCGGGTGAGGGGCCGTTGCGCGGGGAGTTGCAGCGGCGGATCGACGCGGAGGACCTGCCCGTACGGCTGCTGGGCAACCGGGATGACGTGGCCGACCTGATGCGTGCCGCCACGGTTCTGGTGATGCCGAGCCGGTGGGAGGGGCAGCCGCTCACCCTCAGGGAGGCGCTGATGACCGGCACCCCGGCCGTCGCCTCCGAGGTCGGCGGCATCCCGGAGATCCTGGGGGACGCGGGGATCCTGGTGCCGTACGGGGACGTGGCCGGCTTCCGCGCGGCCGTGCGACGGCTGCTCGCCGCACCCGAGGACGCGCGGGCGCTGGCCGAGGCGGCGCGGCGGCGCGGCGACGAGATGCCCGATGGCGACGACGCGGTGGAGAGCGTGCTCGCGGTCTACGAGGCGTGAGTCGGCGGGCCCAAGGGGGAGTTACGGTCTGTTGGCGTGAATCCGGGGGCTCGCCAAGGGCGGTCGTTCACCGATCGTGAATCCGCGGGCGCCCAGAGGGCGGTGGTTCACCGATCGTGAGGTCGCGGGTGTGAGGGGAAGCCGTGGTCTACGGAGGGTGAGGGGGCTTGGTTGAGGGGGAGGATGATTAGGTGCGGTCGAGGGGTTCTCGTATACTGCGTGGGTTAGGGAGGGGAGTATCCCTTCGCGACAGCCTCGTCATCACGGTGCAGCCCCACTCCACGGGGCCCCCGGGGCTGCCGGTCCGCAGGTGAGCGCGGGCGGGAGAGACCTCCGGCAATGAAGCGTGCATGCCGGAGGGTCTGAGTGACTGAACCTTTGTGGGCCTGGATCGCCGTGATCGGCGGTCTGCTGTTGGTCATCGCCATCGACCTGTGGATCGTCGACCGTGGAGAAGCACGTGAGTTCTCCATGCGCCAGGCGGGCTACTGGGTCTCTTTCTATGTCTTCCTCGCCGTGTTGTTCGGGGTGCTGCTGTGGTTCACCTCCGGCCCCGACAGAGCCGGTGAGTTCTTCGCGGGTTACATCACCGAATACAGCTTGAGCGTCGACAACCTGTTCATCTTCTTCATCATCATGAGCCGGTTCGCGGTGCCGAAGGCGTACCAGCACAAGGTGCTGCTCGTCGGCATCCTGCTGGCGCTGGTGATGCGCGGCCTCTTCATCGCGCTCGGCGCGGCCGCGCTCGAGCGTTTCAGCTGGCTGTTCTACGTGTTCGGCGCCTTCCTCGTCTACACGGCGGTCAACATCGTCCGCCAGCACCTCAAGGGCGAGGAAGAGGAGTTCAACGAGAACGTCCTGCTGCGGTGGGTGCGCAGGGCGTTCCCCACCACCGAGGGCTACGTCGGCTCCAAGGTCACCGTCAAGATCGACGGCAGGCGCATGGTCACCCCCATGCTCATCGTGATGGTCGCGATCGGCACCACCGACCTGCTGTTCGCGCTCGACTCGATTCCGGCCATCTTCGGGCTCACCAAAGACCCCTTCATCGTCTTCACCGCCAACGCGTTTGCCCTGATGGGCCTGCGTCAGCTCTACTTCCTGCTGGGCGGCCTGCTGCAGCGCCTCGTCTACATCAGCTACGGTTTGGCGTTCATCCTGGGGTTCATCGGGGTTAAGCTCGTATTGGAGGCGTTGCACTCCAGCCATGTCTCCTGGGCGCCCGAAATTCCCATCTGGGTGTCGCTCTCGGTCATCGGCACCACCATGGTCATCACCACTGTGGCCAGCCTGATCAAAGCTCGCATCGACGCGCGCAAGGGCGAGGAGACGCATCCGGAGCAGGTCTAGCGAAATGGGCTTCGAGGCGCTTTGCTTGTGTAGTTATGCCGTGTCATAGTTGCTGGTTCTGTAACATCACGGCAAAGCGCCCAGTCCAGTCACCACCAAAGGTTGTACGTGTCCGACGATTCTGCTAAGCCGAGCCGCATGAGGCTCGCGCGCGGGGTCTCCCCGTGGCTCCTCCCGACGGCCGCCGCGGCGGCCGCCACCGCTCTGCTGACGCGCCGAGACCGGCGATGGGCGCTTGCGGCGGTGCCGCTGAGCGCGCTCACCGGGGGCATGCTCTGGTTCTTCCGAGACCCGGACCGCACAATCGGCGAGGGCCGCATCCTGTCACCCGCCGACGGCGTGGTGCAGAGCATCGACCCGTGGCCCGACGGCCGCACCAGGGTCGCGATCTTCATGAACCCGCTGAACGTGCACGTCAACCGTGCCCCTCTTGCGGGAAATGCCACCTCCGTGCAGCATGTGGCAGGTGGGTTCCTGCCGGCGTTCAACAAGGACAGCGACCAGAACGAGCGTGTGGTGTGGCATTTCGAGACCACGCTGGGCGACATCGAGATGGTGCAGATCGCGGGCGCCGTGGCGCGCAGGATCGTGCCGTACCTGAGTGACGGCGCGAAGGTCGAGCAGGGTGAGCGGATCGGGCTGATCAGGTTGGGATCCCGGGTCGACATCTACCTTCCCGAAGGGATTTCTCCCGCGGTGTCCGTGGGCGACAAGACGGTTGCGGGGGTGACCAGAATTGACCACGGCTGACGCCAGTAGCTGGCGAACGGAAGAGGAAGAACCTCGCGGTCCCGTCGGCAAGGCGTTCCGCCTGTCCGCCGCCGACTCCCTGTCGCTGGGCAACGCCGTCTGCGGGTTCCTCGCGGTGTGCGTGCTGGCCTATTCCGCCATCCAGCAGCTGCAGGTCGACGGCGGCCGGTTCACGCCCGCGCCGAGCTACTTCGCCACCGCCATCGTGCTGCTGCTCATCGGCGCCACCTGCGACCTGTTCGACGGGCTCGTGGCGCGCCGCTTCCGTGCCTCCGCGATGGGGGCCGAGCTCGACAACCTCGCCGACGTCATCAGCTTCGGCTTCGCGCCGGCGTTCATGGTCGTCATCTGGGGCATCGGCGTGCCGGAGAGCGTGCCCTTCACCGCCGTGCTCGCCGCCGCGGCGGCCGTGCTGGTCGCCGGCGTCGTCCGCCTGGCCAGATTCGCCTGCGTCAAGACCAAGAGCGGCGACTTCATGGGGCTGCCCATCCCGATGGGCGCCATGACCGTGATCTCCATCGTGCTGCTGTTCCAGCCGAGCATCTGGTCGCTGCTGGCCGTGCTCGGGGTGGCGTGGCTGATGGTCAGCCGCATCGAGTACCCCAAGCCGAAGGGGCAGCTCGCCGCCGTCGTGCTGGGCTGGATCATGGTGAACGTGGCGTTCCTGACGGTCTGGGTGGCCTGGCCCGAGGGCGGCGACATGCCGATCAAGATCGGGGCCACCATGCAGATCGCGCTCGTCGCGGCCATCCCGCTGCGGGTGCTGTTCTACAAGCGCGAGCAGCGTAAGGAAGCCGCTCGTCTGAGCCGCTGACCGGCCTTCGATGAGCAACTGACGGGATTTTTCGTCTTATTTCGGCTTTGATGGAGCCATGTCGGCCACGCCGCGCGAGCACACGCGTACGTACTACCTCGGCAAGCTGGCGACGGAGCTGGAACAACGCGGGCTGACCGCCCTGCTGCGGTCGGACCCGCCCGCGTTGCGCATCAGCCACCCCGACGCGGCCCTGATGGCCGAGACCGTGGACTGCGCCGCCCTGTCGGAGGGCTGGTTCTACCGGTGGTCGTGGGGCGAGCTCGTCGGGCTCGCCGACGATCCCGCCCTGGCGGCCGAGCGCATCGCCCACGTGCTCGCCACCCGCTGACCACCCCCCCTGTTACCAGCCCCTGGCCTTCCACTCCGGGAGGGCCGGGCGCTCGGCGCCGAGCGTCGTGTCCTTGCCGTGGCCCGGGTAGACCCAGGTCTCGTCGGGCAGGCGGTCGAAGATGCGCTCGACGACATCGGTGAAGAGCTGGTTGAACCGCTCGGGGTCCTTCTGGGTGTTGCCCACGCCGCCGGGGAACAGCGAGTCGCCGGTGAACAGGTGGTGGCCCTCGGGGCCGGCGTCGTACAGCAGGGCGATCGAGCCGGGTGTGTGGCCGCGCAGGTGGATGACCTCCAGCGTGACCTCGCCGAACGTGATCGTGTCGCCGTGCTCGACCGTGCGGTCGGCCGGGAGGGGGAGCGCGGGCGCGTCGAGCGGATGGGCGATCACCTGGGCGCCGGTCACCTTCGTCACCTGCTCGAGCGCCTGCCAGTGGTCGCCGTGCTGGTGGGTGGTGATGACCGCGCCGACGGGCCGGTCGCCCATGAGGGCCAGCAGCCGGTCGGACTCGGCGGCGGCGTCGATGAGCACCGACTCGCCGGTCGCGGTGCAGCGCAGCAGATAGGCGTTGTTGTCGAACGGGCCTACGGCGAGCTTGGAGATCGTCAGCGCGGGCAGCTCGCGTACGTCGGCGGGGCCGCCGACCTGGACGTCACCGGTATAGGTCATGGGTAGTCCTCTGGGGGTGTCGTGGGCAGATCAGCGGGGGCCGGCATCGTCAGCCACGGCGGCGGATCGGGAAGACCCGCACCGACATCGCCACCGACTTCTCCGCGTCCGGGAGTGGACGATCGCCCCACGGGCACCAGACTAACCCCCTCGCCACGCGACCTGCCGGTGAGCCAGGCCAGCATGTCGTGCGGCGCGCCGCGGACGGCAGGACCGTCGCCGAGCCCGTGCGTGGCGGTGATCCGGCCGTCCTCGACGAGCTCGATCCGGCCCACCGCCTTGTGGTCGCGGGGCCAGGTGGCCAGGCAGTCGTGCAGCTCCCGGCGTACGAAGGGGGCGGGCCAGTCGCCGGGGGTGTGACCGGCGGCCAGGTCGACGTGGTGGAAGCCGATCTCGCGCAGCCGGCGGACGAGCAGGTACCAGGCGGGGTGCGGCGGCGGGCGCATGCCCTCCACCTGCGCCGGCCAGGCGTACGCGGGCAGGTCACGCACGGCGGCGGCCAGGCGGGCGGCGCCGTCCTCCAGCTCGGCGAGGTGGCGGGCCACGGGATGGGTGGCGGCGGCCTCGATCGCGGCGGACCTGGCGGCGAACGAGGCGTACTGAGGGGTGCGGACGCCGGTTCGCGCCCAGGTCAGCAGGTTGAGGTGGGAATCGGCGTTCTGGGCGAGGTGGGCGAGCACGTGGCCCCTGGTCCAGTCCGGCAGGAGCGAGGGGGCGGCGAGGTCGGCGTCGGAGAGGGACGCGGCCGTGGCCAGCAGCCGGTTGGTGGCCACGGCCAGCTCGGCCTGCAACGCGGGTAGGACGCTCATGTACGGATATTTCACCATCTGCGGCAGCCGAATCGAGGAGGGCATAAAACCGCAGGTCAGCGAGTTGACATTCCAAGGGGTCCTCCCCTGCCGGGAGATGGCCGTAACCTGGGAGAGACGGATTTTCGGGGGCCGTGGATCGGGCCGCCGAAATTGTCGGAGCCGCCGTCTACCATCCCCCGTGGACCTATCCGCCTTTCGACTTCCGGGATCGCCGTGGCTGACCGCCTGATCGTGCGTGGTGCACGAGAACACAACCTCAAAGACGTCTCGCTGGATCTGCCGCGAGACTCGCTGATCGTCTTCACCGGCCTATCCGGCTCGGGCAAGTCGAGCCTGGCCTTCGACACGATCTTCGCTGAGGGCCAGCGGCGCTACGTCGAGTCGCTGTCGGCGTACGCCCGCCAGTTCCTCGGCCAGATGGACAAGCCCGACGTCGACTTCATCGAGGGCCTGTCGCCGGCGGTCTCCATCGACCAGAAGGCCACCAGCAAGAACCCCCGCTCCACCGTCGGCACCATCACCGAGGTCTACGACTACCTGCGGCTGCTGTGGGCCCGCATCGGCAAGCCGCACTGCCCGGTGTGCGCGCGCCCGATCGCCCGCCAGTCGCCGCAGCAGATCGTCGACCGCGTGATGGACCTCGAAGAGGGCACCAGGTTCCAGGTCCTCGCGCCGGTCGTCAGGGGGCGCAAGGGCGAATACGCCGAGCTGTTCCGCGAGCTGCAGACCAAGGGCTTCGCCAGGGCGCGGGTCGACGGCACCGTCGTGCGGCTGGAGGAGCCGCCGACGCTGAAGAAGTACGAGAAGCACGACATCGAGGTCATCGTCGACCGCCTGTCGGTCAAGGAGTCGGCGCGGCGGCGGCTCAACGACTCCGTCGAGACGGCGCTGCAGCTGTCCGGCGGCACGATCACGCTGGAGTTCGTCGACCTGCCGGAAGACGACCCCAACCGCGAGCGCTTCTACTCCGAGCACCTCTACTGCCCCTACGACGACCTGTCGTTCGAGGAGATGGAGCCGCGCTCGTTCTCCTTCAACTCGCCGTTCGGCGCCTGCCCCGAGTGCACAGGTCTCGGCACCAAGATGGAGGTCGACCCCGACCTCGTCGTGCCCGACCCCGAGCGCGCGCTCGGCGACGGCGCCATCCACCCCTGGTCGGGCGGCCACACCAGCGAATACTTCACCAGGCTGATCGAGGCGCTCGGCCACGCCATGGGGTTCGGCCTCGACACGCCGTGGGAGCGGCTGCCGAAGAAGGCCCAGAAGTCGCTGCTCTACGGGCACGAAGAGCAGATCCACGTGCGCTACAGCAACCGCTTCGGCCGCCAGCGCGCCTACTACACCACCTACGACGGCGTCATCCCGTGGGTGCAGCGCAGGCACGCCGAGGCCGAGAGCGACGCGGCGCGCGAGCGCTTCGAGGGCTACATGCGCGAGATCCCGTGTCCCGCCTGTAAGGGGGCCAGGCTCAAGCCGGTCAGTCTGTCGGTCACGGTCGCCGGGAAGTCGATCGCCGAGGTCTCGTCGATGTCGATCGGCGAGTGCGCCAAGTTCCTCGCCGCGCTCAAGCTGTCCGACCGCGACATGCAGATCGCCGAGCGGGTGGTCAAGGAGATCAACGCCCGCATGGGCTTCCTGCTCGACGTCGGCCTCGACTACCTCACGATGGACCGCGCCGCCGCCACCCTCGCCGGTGGCGAGGCGCAGCGCATCAGGCTCGCCACGCAGATCGGCTCTGGCCTGGTCGGCGTGCTCTACGTGCTGGACGAGCCGTCCATCGGCCTGCACCAGCGCGACAACATGCGGCTGCTCGACACCCTGATCAGGCTGCGCGACATGGGCAACACGCTGATCGTGGTCGAGCATGACGAGGACACCATCGCCGCCGCCGACTGGGTGGTCGACATCGGGCCGGGCGCCGGCGAGCACGGCGGCCAGGTCGTCGTGTCCGGCACCGTCCAGGACCTCCTCACCAGCGAGGAGTCGATGACCGGCGCGTACCTGTCGGGGCGCAGGAGCATCGCCGTGCCCGCCAAGCGCCGCAAGCGTGACAAGAAGCGGCAGATCACCGTCAAGGGGGCGCGCGAGCACAACCTCAAGGGCGTCGACATCGAGTTCCCGCTCGGCGTGTTCACCGCGGTCACCGGGGTGTCGGGGTCCGGCAAGTCGACGCTGGTCAACGACATCCTCTACAACGCGCTGGCCAAAGAGCTCAACGGCGCCCGTACGGTGCCGGGGCGGCACTCCCGCATCAACGGCATGGACCAGGTCGACAAGGTCGTCCACGTCGACCAGTCGCCGATCGGGCGCACCCCGCGCTCCAACCCGGCCACCTACACCGGCGTCTTCGACCACGTCCGCAAGCTGTTCGCGGCCACGGCCGAGGCGAAGGTGCGCGGCTACCAGCCGGGGCGCTTCAGCTTCAACGTCAAGGGCGGGCGCTGCGAGGCGTGCGCCGGCGACGGCACCATCAAGATCGAGATGAACTTCCTGCCCGACGTCTACGTCCCCTGCGAGGTCTGCCACGGCGCCCGCTACAACAGGGAGACGCTGGAGGTCCACTACAAGGGCAAGACGATCGCCGAGGTCCTCGACATGCCGATCGAAGAGGCCCTCGGCTTCTTCGACGCGATCCCCGCCATCAAGCGGCACCTGCAGACGCTCAACGACGTGGGGCTCGGTTACGTACGCCTCGGGCAGCCGGCCACCACGCTGTCCGGCGGTGAGGCGCAGCGCGTCAAGCTGGCCTCCGAGCTGCAGCGGCGGCAGACCGGGCGGACGATCTACGTCCTCGACGAGCCCACCACCGGGCTGCACTTCGAGGACATCAGGCGGCTGCTCGGCGTGCTCGGGCGGCTGGTCGACGGCGGCAACACCGTCATCGTCATCGAGCACAACCTCGACGTCATCAAGACCGCCGACTGGATCATCGACATGGGTCCCGAGGGCGGGTCGCGCGGCGGCACGCTGGTGGCGGCGGGGACGCCGGAGGAGGTCGCGCTGGTGGACGAGAGCCACACGGGCCGCTTCCTCCGCAAGATCCTCTCCCTCTGACCCACCCGATCCGCCCCCTGACGCCTGGGGGCGGATCGCCCGGTCGTGGGTGCTGTCGGCGAGGGGGCGGGTCTCGTGGCCGATAGGTCGAGGTGGCTGGTCGGGTGCTCGGATGTGGTGGTCGGTTGTCAGGTTGTGTGGTGTGGTCGGTTGTCAGGTTGTGTGGTGTGGCCGGGTGTGGTGGTCGGTCGTCAGGTTGTGTGGTGGAGTCAGGTGTGGTGGTCGGTCGTCAGGTTGAGCGGTGGGTGCGGGTGCGGGTGCGGGCGCGGCGCTTGGCGGCGTCGGTGCGTTCCAGCCACCACTCGGCCACCAGCAGGGGCAGCACCCAGCCGAGCCAGGCGCTCAGGGCCGCGATCGTCTGCATCAGCTGCGTCTCGTCGCCGTTGAAGGTCGTGTCGAGCTGGGGGAAGAACAGGATTCCGAACAGCACGCCGTAGATGCGGTTGGTGACGATCGACATGGTCAGGGCGAAGCTCCGCACCATCCAGCGGCGGTGGTCAGCGAAGCGGCGCTGCCTGGCCATCCGCCAGCCGGCCAGCGTGCAGCCCAGCCACAGCAGGGCCAGCAGGACGTTGCTGACCATCGTGACCGGGCCCCATGGTGTCGCCACGCCCACGGTCAGTCCGAGGAGACCGCTCGGGAGGCAGCCGGCGAAGACGTACACGCGGCCGATCCGGCGGTGTGCGCGGGGGTAACGGGCGCGGAACCACGGCCAGATCTGCAGGCAGCACGTGATCATCGCGATCGAGCCGAACACCACGTGCAGGGAGAGCACCGCGAAGTGCGGCGGGAAGAAGTCAGGGGCCGGCACTCGTGACTGTGCGGGGTCCAGCGACAGGTACGGCGGCAGCGAGAACGCCACGAACGCCGCCGCCACCACCATCAACGGCGCCACCCACGGCCTCCGCCACCATCGAGGACGCACGCCCGAGGCGGGAGCGCCCCGACCCGAGGTGGCTCGGTCGAGGGGGAGCGGGTCCGCCGGCGTGGGGTCGAAGGGGCCAGGGCTGGAGGCGTCTGAGCCGGACGTGGCTCGGTCAGAGGTGAGCGGGCCGGTGGGGGTTGGACCGGTGGGGAGGGTCATGGTCCGAGGGTGGGGGGTGGCGCTGACCGTGGGCGTACCACCCGCTGACCGGACCGAGGGGTGTCGTCAATAAGCTGTTTTCACGATGATGGCCGCATCGGGGCGACACCGGCGGCCGGCAGATACGGCACGCGCATTCGTACGCGCGAAAGACATCAGGCGACGGGACAGATCGGGGCGGAGCCATGTCCGGAAACGGGTTGGGGCGGCGGGAGATGCTGGGTGCGGCGGGGGTGGCGGCCTGTGGGCTGGCGGCGCTGACCGCGTGCGGATCAGGGGGCGCGCAGGCCCAGCCGAGCCTCCAGGGGAAGGTGCTGGCCAAGACGGCGGACGTGCCGGTGGGCGGGGGGAAGCTCATCGAGGACCTGAAGGTCGTGGTGACGCAGCCCGAGCCGGGAGTCTTCAAGGCGTTCAGCTCGCTGTGCACGCACAAGGGGTGCCAGGTCGGTACGCCCAAGGACAACGTCATCAGGTGCGCGTGCCACGGCAGCGAGTTCACCGCGGACACCGGTAAGGCGACGAAGGGTCCGGCCACCGGGTCGCTGCCCTCCTTCCCGGTCAAGGTGGAAGGCGACGGCATCGTGATCGTCGGCTGAGCTCCGGCCGCCGGAAGGCGTTTCGCCAATCGGTAATTGTGCGTAGTCGGCTCGATTGGGGTGCGGCACGCTGAACCCCTGCCAGGGCGCGGGCCGTACCTGGGAGTGAAAGCCGATCTGGGAGGACGCACGATGACGGAAACGACGCGGCGGACGGTTGTCTTCGGGGCCGGCACCGCCGGCCTGGCGGCCGTGCTGACGGCCTGCGCGAGCTACGGCACGCCGGAGACCGAGGCGGACGTGGAGGCGCCGGTTGAGGAGGAGGCGTCGTCCGCACCCAAGAAGGGCGAGGCGAAGGCCAAGGCGAAGGCGCTGGCCGACACCGGCGACATCCCCGAGGGCGGGGGGAAGGTCTTCAAGAACCAGCAGGTCGTCGTGACGCAGCCGACGGCCGGCGAGTTCAAGGCGTTCAGCGCGGTCTGCACCCACCAGGGCTGTACGGTCGCCTCCGTCTCGAACCAGACGATCAACTGCCCCTGCCACGGCAGCAAGTTCAGCATCGCCGACGGCTCGGTGACGGACGGACCGGCGGGCAGCCCGCTGGAGGAGAAGCAGATCGAGGTGGACGGCGAGAAGATCAGACTTGCCTGAGACTCATCTCATGAATTTCTAAGCTGGGTGCGCTTGGGTGAGGCGCATGGCAGATGACCTTCAGAGCCGCAGAGCGGTGTTCGCGAGTGTCGGCGTGGGTGGCCTGGCGCTGGCGATCAGCGCGTGCAGCGGCGACTCCGGTACCGACACGGCGCAGACCGCGCCATCCCCAGCCGAGTCGAGCGCCCCGCAGTCGGGTGCCCCCGAGGCGAGCGCGACGGCGTCCGAGGCCCCGGCCGGCGGCGCGCTGGCCAAGACCGCCGACATCCCGGTGGGCGGCGGCACGGTCTTCAAGGAGCAGAAGATCGTGGTGACGCAGCCCACCGAGGGCGAGTTCAAGGCGTTCAGCGCGTTGTGCACGCACAAGGGCTGCCCGGTCACCAGCGTCGAGAACGGCGCGATCGTGTGCCCGTGCCACAACAGCATGTTCGCCATCGCCGACGGATCCGTGTCCGGCGGGCCGGCGCAGAAGCCCCTGCCGGCGCAGGAGATCAAGGTCGAGGGCGACAGCATCATGCTGGCCTGACCATGCCGGCCTGACCATGCTGACCTGACCATGCTGATTTGATGGGGTGCCCGCCGTACGAGCGCGAAGAGTACGGCGGGCAACTCTGTCGGTATGGGCTACTAGGCTGACAGGCGTGGCGAGATCAGCGGCTAACACCTTGAGTTTCCGGCCCAGGCCGGGTTCGATCCCGGAGTCCCCGGGGGTCTACAGGTTCAGGGACGCGCACGGCCGGGTGATCTACGTCGGCAAGGCCAAGAGCCTGCGCCAGCGGCTCAACTCCTATTTCGCCGACTTCTCCGCGCTGCATCCCCGCACGCAGTCGATGCTGACCACGGCCGCCGACGTCGACTGGACGGTCGTCGGCACCGAGGTCGAGGCGCTGCAGCTCGAATACTCCTGGATCAAGGAGTTCGACCCCCGCTTCAACGTCAAGTACCGCGACGACAAGTCCTACCCCTACCTCGCGGTCACCATGGGCGACGACTTCCCGCGCGTGCAGGTCATGCGCGGAGCCAAGCGCAAGGGCACCCGTTATTTCGGCCCCTACTCCCACGCCTGGGCCATCCGCGAGACCGTCGACCTGCTGCTGCGGGTCTTCCCTGTGCGCACGTGCAGCGCCGGGGTGTTCAAGCGGGCGGGGCAGATCGGGCGGCCGTGCCTGCTCGGCTACATCGACAAGTGCTCGGCGCCGTGCGTCGGCCGGGTGACTCCTGAGGAGCACCGCGACCTGGCCGAGGACTTCTGCGACTTCATGGCGGGCAACACCAGCCGCTTCATCAGGCGTCTCGAGAAGGAGATGCGCGAGGCGGCCGCCGAGCAGGAGTACGAACGCGCCGCCCGGCTGCGCGACGACATCCAGGCGTTGCAGCGGGCGCTGGAGAAGCAGGCCGTCGTGCTCGGCGAGGGCACCGACGCCGACGTGATCGCGCTGGCCGAAGACCCGCTCGAAGCGGCCGTGCAGGTGTTCTACGTGCGCGGCGGGCGCATCAGGGGCCAGCGCGGCTGGGTGGTCGACAAGGTCGAGGAGACCTCGCCCGGCGAGCTGGTCGAGCAGTTCCTGCTGCAGATGTACGCCGAGGCGGGCGCCGAGTCGATGCCCCGTGAGGTGCTGGTGCCCGCGCTGCCGCCCGACACCGAGGCGGTGGCCGAGCTGCTGACCGAGCAGCGCCGGGCCCGCGTCGAGGTGCGGGTGCCGCAGCGCGGCGACAAGAAGTCGCTGATGGAGACCGTCGAGCGCAACGCGAAGGAGTCGCTGGCCCAGCACAAGATCCGCCGCGCCAGCGACCTGACCACGCGCAGCAAGGCGCTGCAGGAGATCGCCGACGCGCTCGACCTCGACCAGGCGCCGCTGCGCGTCGAGTGCTACGACGTCTCCCACCTGCAGGGCGAGAACGTCGTGGCCTCCATGGTGGTCTTCGAGGACGGCCTGGCCCGCAAGAGCGAATACCGGCGCTTCGCGGTCAAGACCAAGGAGGGCGACGTCGCCTCGATCTACGAGGTGATCACCCGCCGCTTCCGCCGCTATCTGGAGGAGCGTTCGGCCACCGGCGAGCTGGCGGCCGACGACGACGCGGGCGGCGGCCCCATCGACCCGGAGACCGGCAAGCCGCGCAAGTTCGCCTACCCGCCCAACCTCGTCGTGGTCGACGGCGCCGGCCCTCAGGCGGCGGCCGCGCAGCGGGCGCTCGACGAGCTCGGCATCGACGACGTGTCGGTGTGCGGCCTGGCCAAGCGGCTGGAGGAGGTGTGGCTGCCGGGCGACGACCAGCCGGTGATCATGCCTCGTTCAAGTGAGGGTCTCTACCTGCTGCAACGGGTGCGGGACGAAGCGCACAGGTTCGCCATCACCTACCATCGATCCAAGAGGTCCAAGACGGTGAAGGAGAGCGCGCTCGACGGCGTGCCCGGCCTCGGGCCGGCGCGAAGGCAGGCGCTGCTCAGACACTTCGGCTCCGTGAAAAAGCTACGCGAGGCCACTGCCGCCGAAATCTGCGAGGTTCCCGGCATCGGCCCGTCCATCGCCGAGGTCATCGTGTCGACGCTGAAGGGAGAGTCACCTTGATCTCGCCAGGATGCCAGGGTGCGCACGCCGTACGTTCCTGTCCGCCCGCGGATGAGGTGAGACGATGAGCACCGAGCCGGCGTTCGTCATCGTCACCGGCATGTCCGGGGCGGGGCGCAGCACCGCCGCCAAGGCGCTCGAGGATCTGGGCTGGTTCGTCATCGACAACCTGCCGCCCGGGCTGCTGTTCGCCATGGCCGAGGAGGCCGGCAAGGTCAAGCTGGCCGCCGACAAGGTGGCCGCCGTCGTCGACGTGCGCAGCCTTGCCTTCACCACCGACCTCAACGCCGCCATCGAGGAGCTCGAAGGGCGCGGGGTCCGCGTGCGGGTGGTCTTCCTCGAGGCCAGCGACGAGGAGCTGGTGCGCAGGTTCGAGAACGTCCGCAGGCCCCACCCGCTGCAGGGTGAGGGGCGGCTGGTCGACGGCATCACCAGGGAGCGCGGCATCCTGCGCGAGGTGCGCGCCAACGCCGACCTGGTGATCGACACCTCCACCCACAACGTGCACGACCTGCGCGGCAAGATCGTCGACTTCTTCGGCGGCGAAGACCGGCCGGGGCTGCGGCTCAACGTCGTGTCGTTCGGCTTCAAGTACGGCCTGCCGGTCGACGCCGACCTCGTGGTCGACTGCCGGTTCCTGCCCAACCCGCACTGGGTGCCCGAGCTGCGGCCGATGAACGGGCTCGATCCCGCGGTCAGCGACTACGTGCTCGGCCAGCCGGGGGCCAAGGAGTTCCTCGACGCCTACGAGGAGGTCCTGCAGGTGGTCGCGGCCGGCTACGCGCGCGAGGGCAAGAGCTACGCGACGCTCGCGGTGGGCTGCACCGGCGGCAAGCACCGCAGCGTGGCCATGGCCGAGCAGGTCGCCGCCCGGCTGCGTGACCGCGGCATGGAGGTCCAGGTGAGCCACCGGGATGTGGGGCGGGAGTGACCGATGAAGGCGTTCCGTCACCGATGACGGGCGCACCCGACGTCCTGGGCGTCGGCAGGACCGGCATCGGGCCGGCGGTCGTCGCGCTGGGCGGCGGCCACGGGCTCTACGCGTCCCTGTCGGCCTTACGGATGGTGACCGACCGGTTGACCGCCGTGGTGACGGTCGCCGACGACGGCGGCTCCAGCGGGCGGCTGCGCCGTGAGCTGGGCGTGCTGCCGCCCGGTGACCTGCGCATGGCGCTGGCCGCGCTGTGCGGCGACGACGAGTGGGGCAGCACCTGGAGCGAGGTCGTCCAGCATCGCTTCCGCAGTGAGGGCGAGCTGCACGGTCACGCGGTCGGCAACCTGCTGATCGTGGCGCTGTGGGAGCTGCTCGGCGACCCGGTGGCCGGGCTCGACTGGGTCGGGCGGCTGCTGGGCGCACACGGGCGGGTGCTGCCGATGGCCTCGGTGCCGCTCGACATCGTGGCCGAGGTGGAGCTCGACGGCGTCATCTCGCCCGTGCGCGGCCAGGTGGCCTGCGCCTCGACGCCCGGCCGCGTGCAGGCCATCTCGCTGGTGCCGGAGGACCCGCCGGCCAGGCCGGAGGCGGTCGCGGCGGTGCTGGAGGCCGACTGGGTGGTGTTCGGGCCAGGGTCGTGGTTCACCAGCGTGCTGCCGCACCTCAAGGTGCCGGCGCTGGCCAGGGCGCTGCACGCCACCCGCGCGAAGAGGCTGGTCACGCTCAACCTCGCCCCCCAGCCGGGCGAGACCGACGACTTCTCCCCCCAGCAGCACCTGGAGGTGCTCAGGCAGCACGCTCCCGGCCTGTCGATCGACGTGGTGCTGGCCGACACCGGGGTCGTCGACGATCCCGACGCCCTCGACAAGGCGGCGGGCGCGCTCGGCGCCAGGCTCGTCATGGCCGACGTGGCCGCCTCCGACGGCTCGCCCCGGCATGACCCACGACGTCTTGCCTCCGTCCTGGACGAGATTTTCCTCCAGAAGCGTTGATCCTGGTCGGCGTGGCGCGAAGGTGCGAGAGACTCAAGAGAGCCGGTCTGAATGGGGGAGAGGACTAACGCATGGCGATGACAGGTGTGGTGAAGGACGAGCTGAGCCGCCTGCCGGTGCTGAAGCCGTGCTGCCGCAAGGCGGAGGTTTCGACGCTGCTGCGGTTCGCCAGCGGCCTGCACCTGGTGGGCGGGCGGATCGTGATCGAGGCCGAGCTCGACACCAACGCCACCGCGCGGCGGCTGATCAAGGACATCGGCGAGGTGTTCGGGCACAAGGCCGAGGTGCTGGTGCTGGCTCCCGCCGGGCTGCGCAAGGGCTCGCGCTACGTCGTACGCGTCTACCGCGACGGTGAGGCGCTGGCCAGGCAGACGGGTCTCATCGACAACCACGGCCGCCCCGTGCGGGGGCTGCCGCGTCAGGTCGTGGCGGGCGCGGCCTGCGACGCCGAGGCCGCCTGGCGCGGCGCGTTCCTGGCTCACGGCTCGCTGACCGAGCCAGGCCGGTCGATGTCGCTGGAGGTCACCTGCCCCGGGCCGGAGGCGGCGCTGGCGCTGGTGGGCTCGGCGCGGCGGCTGAAGATCCACGCCAAGGCGCGCGAGGTGCGCGGGGTGGACCGCGTGGTGGTCCGCGACGGCGACGCCATCAGCGCGCTGCTGACCCGGCTCGGGGCGCACGACAGCGTGCTGGCCTGGGAGGAGCGGCGGATGCGCCGCGAGGTGCGGGCCACCGCCAACCGGCTGGCCAACTTCGACGACGCCAACCTGCGGCGCTCGGCGCGGGCCGCGGTGGCGGCGGGCGCGCGGGTGCAGCGGGCGCTGGAGATCCTCGGCGACGAGGCGCCCGAGCACCTGGTGGTGGCCGGGCGGCTGCGGGTGGAACACAAGCAGGCGTCGCTGGAGGAGCTGGGGCAGATCGCCGACCCGCCGCTGACGAAGGACGCCATCGCGGGGCGCATCAGGCGGTTGCTGGCGATGGCCGACAAGAGGGCGTCCGACCTGGGCATCCCCAACACTGAGGCCAATCTCACAGTGGACATGCTGGCCCCGTGACCGGACTCGCCGGCGACCAGGGACGGGGTGCTGCCCGTCCCTCGCCGGGGGCGGCGGGCTAGTCGCGGGCGGGCTTGCGCGGGGTGAACAGGTCCGTGGTGGGCTTGGGGGCGGGCTGCTGGGCGGGCTCGAACGGGGCTCGATACTCCGGCTCGCCGGAGGAGTCCTCCGGCTGGTCGGGCGTCTCGGCGCGCTGCGCCCGGCGCACACGCAGGACCCGCAGGGTGAGCAGGACGAGCGCGGCCAGCGCGGCCACGGCGATGTAGAGCCAGGCCGGCCAGGTCTCGGCCAGCGGCTCGCGGTAGACGCGCAGCGCGTACGGCAGACCCTGGTTGAAGACGGGCAGGCTGACGTCGGACAGGTCGGCGGGCGTGCGCTCGCCCGGCGTGCGCAGGCCCGCGCCGATCAGCACGGACGAGCCGGTGATCTGGCCGGCCGCGACGGCGCCGCCCGCGTACACGGCGGCGAGGGGGACGAGCAGGAGGCTGCGCGGGCGTACGGCGCCCATGGCGAGCGTGACGAGGAGGGCGATGAGCAGCGACAGTGCCAGTGAGATGGGCACTCCGCCCCCGAGGCTCATCACCGCCTCCGGCAGGCTCTCCTGGTACAGCACGGCCGCCCCCAGTCCCGCCGCGCAGACGAGCGCGGCGAGCAGGCCGATGAAGAGCCCGGGTAGTAGGCCGGACCGCTTATGTGACATCTCAGCCCCCAGAGAATGCACGAATTTACTCCGACGAGTCGGGCACTTTACTCGAACCTCGCAAAACGTGTCGTAGGAACGCCGATTCACATGCCGGTACCTGCAGTGGTCTAAACCAATTTGGGTCCGATAAGGTTCGTGATTGAGGTTTCCAGCCCGCATCTGTTCGAGGAGATCGGTTCCCGTGAGCATCCGCGTAGGCGTCAACGGCTTCGGCCGCATCGGTCGCAACTTCTGGCGCGCTGTCGCCGCCAGCGGCAAGGACATCGAGATCGTCGCGGTCAACGACCTGACCGACGTTGCGACGCTCGCGCACCTGCTGAAGTACGACAGCATCCTGGGCCGCCTGCCCTACGAGGTGAAGGCCGGCGGCGACGAGATCACGGTCGACGGCAAGTCGATCAAGGTCTTCGCCGAGCGCGACCCGGGCAAGCTGCCGTGGGGCGACCTCGGGGTCGACGTCGTCGTCGAGTCGACCGGCCTGTTCACCGACGCCACCAAGGCCAGGGTGCACGCCGACAACGGCGCCAAGAAGGTCATCATCTCCGCCCCGGCGAAGAACGAGGACGTCACCCTCGTGCTGGGCGTCAACGACGGCGCGTACGACCCGGCCCAGCACACGATCATCTCCAACGCCTCCTGCACCACCAACTGCCTGGCCCCGATGGCCAAGGTCATCCACGACTCCTTCACCATCGAGAAGGGTCTGATGACCACCATCCACGCTTACACGCAGGACCAGAACCTGCAGGACGGCCCGCACAAGGACCTGCGCCGCGCCCGCGCCGCCGCGCTCAACGTGGTGCCCACCTCCACCGGCGCCGCCAAGGCCATCGGCCTGGTCCTGCCCGAGCTCAAGGGCAAGCTCGACGGCTTCGCCATGCGCGTGCCGATCCCCACCGGCTCGGCCACCGACCTGACCGTCGAGGTCGGCCGCGACGTCACGGTCGAGGAGGTCAACGCCGCGGTCAAGGCCGCCGCCGAGGGCCCGCTCAAGGGCATCCTCACCTACACCGAGGACCAGATCGTGTCCTCCGACATCGTCACCGACCCGGCCTCCTGCATCTTCGACGCCGGGCTCACCAAGGTGATCGGCAACCAGGTCAAGGTCGTCGGCTGGTACGACAACGAGTGGGGCTACTCCAACCGCCTGGCCGACCTGGTCGAGCTGGTGGGCCGCGGGCTCTGATGCCGGAGCGGTCGCGTACACACCGGGGCGCGCCGTCCGCGTGCCCCGCAGGAACGGGAGCATGAGCATGCGCACGCTCGACGATCTCGACGTGAAGGGGCGGCGCGTGCTCGTGCGCGCCGACCTCAACGTCCCCCTCGACGGGGAGACGATCACCGACGACGGCCGCATCCGCGCGTCGGTCCCGACGATCAGGGCCCTGCTGGAGCGGGGCGCCAAGGTCGTCGTCTGCGCCCACCTGGGCAGGCCCAAGGGCAAGGCCGAGCCGAAATACTCGCTGCGGCCCGTCGCGGCCCGCCTGGGCGAGCTGCTCGGCCAGGACGTCGCCTTCGCCACCGACGTGGTCGGCGACAGCGCCGCGAGCACGGTGGAGGCGCTCCAGGACGGCCAGGTGGCCCTGCTGGAGAACCTCCGCTACGAGCCGGGCGAGGAGTCCAAGGACGACGCCGAGCGCGGCGCGTTCGCGGAGAGGCTGGCCGGCCTCGCCGAGCTCTACGTCGGCGACGGCTTCGGCGCCGTGCACCGCAAGCACGCCAGCGTCTACGACGTGCCCAGGCTGCTGCCGCACGCGGCGGGCGGGCTGATCGAGGCCGAGGTCGGGGTGCTGCGCAGGCTCACCGAGGACACCGAGCGCCCCTACGTGGTCGTGCTCGGCGGCGCCAAGGTCTCCGACAAGCTGGGGGTCATCGCCAACCTGCTGACCAAGGTCGACAGGCTGCTCATCGGCGGCGGCATGGCGTACACGTTCCTCAAGGCCCAGGGCCACGAGGTCGGCAACTCGCTGCTGCAGGAGGACCAGCTCGACCAGGTGCGCGGCTTCCTCGACGAGGCCGGGCGGCGCGGCGTCGAGCTGGTGCTGCCCGTCGACGTGCTCGCGGCGGTCACCTACGCCCCCGACGCCGAGCACGACGTGGTCGAGGCCACCGCGATCCCGGCCGACCGCGAGGGGCTCGACATCGGGCCGAAGACGCGCGAGCTGTTCGCGAGCAAGGTCGCCGACGCCAGGACCGTGTTCTGGAACGGGCCGATGGGCGTGTTCGAGTTCGACGCGTTCTCCGGCGGCACCAAGGCCGTGGCCGAGGCGCTCATCGGCGCCGACGCGTTCACCGTGGTGGGCGGCGGCGACTCCGCGGCCGCCGTACGCAGGCTCGGCCTGCCCGAGGACGGCTTCTCGCACATCTCCACGGGTGGCGGGGCCAGCCTCGAATATCTCGAGGGCAAGACCCTCCCCGGACTCGCGGCCCTGGAGGACTGAGAGTTGCAGCGCAAGCCGCTCATCGCCGGCAACTGGAAGATGAACCTCAACCATCTCGAGGCCATCGCGCTGGTCCAGAAGCTGGCCTTCGCGCTCAACGACAAGGACTTCGACAAGGTCGAGGTCGCCGTCCTGCCTCCCTACACCGACCTGCGCAGCGTCCAGACCCTGGTCGACGGCGACAAGCTCAGGATCGTGTACGGCGCCCAGGACCTGTCCAGGCACGACGGGGGCGCCTACACCGGTGAGGTGTCGGGCGTCATGCTGGCCAAGCTCGGCTGCACCTACGTGACGATCGGCCACTCCGAGCGCCGCCAATACCACGGCGAGGACGACGACCTCGTCAACGCCAAGGTGCAGGCGGCCTACCGCCACTCGCTGACGCCCATCCTGTGCGTGGGCGAGGGCCTGGAGGTGCGTCAAGAGGGGCACCACATCGCGTACAGTCTCGGCCAACTCGACGGCGCGCTGCGCAAAATCGACGCCGAGCAGGCAAAATCGATAGTGGTGGCCTACGAACCGGTGTGGGCGATCGGCACCGGCGAGGTGGCCACCCCTGAGGACGCGCAGGAGGTCTGCGGGGCGTTGCGAGTGAGACTCGCGGAGCTCTACGACACCGAAGTGGCCTCGGGGGTCCGTATCCTTTACGGTGGCTCGGTCAAGTCAGGGAACATCGCGGGGATCATGGCTCAGCCGGATGTCGACGGCGCGCTCGTGGGCGGTGCCAGCATCGACGCCGGGGAGTTCGCGAAGATCTGCCGATTCTCTGATATACCCGGCTAACTCGGCCGTTCTGGGGGTGCGACTTGACATCAGGTCGTACCCTCAAGAGGCAAGTTTGAATCGTCACGCGTAACAGAGCATCGAAGGAACAGGCATACCGTGGAACTCGGAATCTCCATCGCCCTCATCCTGGCGAGCCTTCTCATGATCCTGCTCGTCCTGCTCCACAAGGGCAAGGGTGGTGGCCTGTCTGACATGTTCGGCGGCGGTTTCTCGTCGAACTTCGGTGGTTCCTCGGTGGTGGAGCGCAACCTCGACCGGCTGACCGTCATCACGGGCGTGGTCTGGTTCGTCTGCATCATCGCTCTGGGCCTGCTTCTGCGGTCCTGAGCAATCAGTTAACGCGTGACAGTGATTCTCCCCCCGTGTCCGCACACGGGGCGATCGAGCGAGGAGTTCATCCGTGGGTAGTGGCAACGCGATCCGTGGCAGCCGTGTCGGCGCCGGCCCGATGGGGGAGGCCGAGCGCGGCGAGGCAGCTCCGAGAGTGCGGGTCTCGTTCTGGTGCGCCAACATGCACGAGACGCGCCCCAGTTTCGCCAGCGACGCGGCGGTCCCCGAGCTGTGGGACTGCCCCCGTTGTGGCCTCCCAGCCGGCCAGGACGAGGAGGCCCCGCCTGCCCCGCCGAAGAACGAGCCGTACAAGACGCACCTGGCTTACGTGAAGGAGCGCAGGAGCGACAAGGACGGCAAGGCGATCCTCGAGGAGGCACTGGAACGCCTGCGCAGCAGCAAGTCCCCCTGGTAGCGGTGGTAGAAGAAGGGGCCCCGGCGACGCCGGGGCCCCTTCGGCCTGTCTCAGGCCCTCTCGTGCACGATCTCGCCGTCCACGAACGTCATCCGCACCCGCGTCGTCCAGATGTCGCCGGGCGGCAGCGCGAACGGGTCGCGGTCGAGCACCACCAGGTCGGCGGGCCGGCCCGGCTCGATGCGCCCCGCCGGTGAGCGGTTGATCCAGGCCGAGCCCTCGGTGTAGGCCCGCATCGCCGTCGCCAGGCCGATGCGCTGGCCGGGCAGGAACGGCGTCTGCGCGGTCGGGTAGCCGGCGTGCACCGAGCCGCCTGGTTCCGTACGGTTGACCGCCACGTGCATGCCCTGCAGCGGGTCGGCGCTGGAGACCGGCCAGTCGCTGCCGGCGCACAGCCGGGTGCCGCAGGCCACCAGGTCGGCGAACGGATATTGCCACGACGAGCGCGGCTCGCCCAGGTAGGGCAGGGTCAGCTCGTCCATCTGCGCGTGGTGGGTGGCCCACAGCGGCTGCAGGTTGGCCGTGACACCGAGCGCGGCGAAGCGCGGCACGTCGGACGGCTCGATGATCTGCAGGTGGGCGATGTGGTGGCGGTTGGCCGGGTCGGAGCCCTCCAGGCTGTCGAGCGCCTCGCGCACCGCGCGCTCGCCGATGGCGTGGAAGTGCACCTGGAAGCCGCGCCTGTCCAGCTCGGCGACGTACTCCTTGAGCTTGACGGGGTCCACGTACGACAGGCCCGTGCCCCCGCACAGGCAGTACGGCTCCAGCGTGGCGGCGGTGAAGTTCTCCGTGATGCCGTCCTGCATGATCTTCACCGAGCCGGCCGTGAACCGCTCCAGGCCCGCCGCCGACGCGCGCCTCGCCTCCAGGTCCTCGACCTGGTCCGATCCCCGGGTGCGGTCCCACCACAGGGCGCCCGTCACGCGGGCCCGGAGGCGCCCTGAGCGGGCCGCGGACAGGTAGGTGGGCAACGGGTCGTCGGAGCCCGCGTACGAGCCCACGATGGCGTCCTGCCAGCCGGTGACGCCCAGCGAGAACAGGTGCCGCTCGGAGTCCGCCAGCGCGTCCTGGAGGTCCTGGGCGGTCGGGCGGGGGGTGAGCAGGCCGACGAGGTCCATCGCGCCCTCGTGCAGGACGCCCGTCGGCACGCCGCTCGCGTCGCGCTCGATGCGGCCGTCGGCGGGGTCGGGGGTGTCGCGGGTGATGCCGGCGCGTTCGAGTGCCCGGGTGTTGACCCAGGCGGCGTGGTGGTCGCGCTGGATCAGATAGGCGGGGCGGTCGAGAAAGTCGATCTCGTCCCGGTGGGGAAGACCGCCGGGGAATGCCGACATGTCCCATCCGCCGCCATCGATCCACTCTTTATCCGGATTTTTCGCGGCATAGTCCGCGATCTTTTCTTTGTACGCCTCAAGGCCGAAAACTTCGGACAAGTCGCACTTTGCGCGTTCGAGGCCCGCCTGAATCGGGTGCATGTGCGCGTCCGTGAAACCCGGCACCAGCAGGCCGCCGCCGAGATCGACCGTCTCGTGCGGCTCGCGCGCCAGCTCCCCCTCCGGCCCCACGGCGGCGATCACGCCGCCCCGTACCAGCACGGCCGCGGTCACGACGCCCTCGGGGGTGAAGACCCGGCCGCCGCGGAAGAGGATGTCCATCGCGTGTGTCCTTTCTCGCAGTCGCTCCATCTTGCCGTGCCCGCTGGCCTCCAGGGTCCCGAGGTGACATAGGGCGATATAAGCGGACATCTGGCGATGAATCACGCGATGTAAACACGTCGGTAGCGGCCGCGTAACAGCCGCGCGGCAGGCTCTGACGCATGGGATTCCTGCGCATCCGCACCACGGTGGACGAGCGGCCCGGCCGGCTGGCCTCGCTGGCCGCGGCCCTGGCCGACAGGGGCGGCAACATCCTCGGCCTGAGCGTACAGTCCGACACGGAAGGCACCGTCGACGAGTTCGTCGCCGAGATCCCCGCCGCGCCCGAGACCGTGCGCGAGGCCCTGGAGGCGGCCGGCGGCCGCCGCGTCCAGGTGGTGCCGGCCACCGCCCACGAGCTGACCGACGAGCCCACCAGGGCGCTGCTGCTGGCCTCCAGGCTGCGCACGATGCCGTGGCGGCTGCCCGAGCTGCTGGCCGAGCTGCTGCGCGCGGACGACGCCAGGTGGATCTATGGTGAGGCCGTGAGTGATCTTCCCGACCCGACCCAGCTCCTAGTGCCGGTCGCGCCCAAGCGGGCGGTCCGGCTGCGCCGCGCGGAGCTGCCTTTCACCCTGACCGAGGCGGCCAGGGCGGCCGCCTTCGCCAGGCTCGCCCAGCCCGCCACCGAGCAGCCCGCCGCCGAGCGCGCGATCAAGCTCGCCGACGGAGTGGAGGTGACCGTGCGGCCGCTCACCTCGATCTACCGCGAGGCCGTACGCGACCTGCACGACCGCTGCTCGCCCGAATCGCGCAGGTTCCGCTACTTCACCGCGATGCCGACGCTGCCGCCGCGCATGTTCGACCGGCTCTGCGACAGGAACAAGGGCCACTCGCTGGTCGCCGGGCACGACGGGCAGGTCGTGGGCATGGCCAACCTGCTGTTCACCCCCGACCCCGGCATCGCGGAGATGGCCTTCCTGGTCGAGGACCGCTGGCAGGGGCGCGGTCTCGGCACGGCGATGGCGCGGATGCTCGTCCGCACGGCCCGCGACCTGGGCTACGCCGAGGTCAAGGCGTCCATGCTGTCCGACAACGCACGGATGCGCCGGCTGCTCGTCTCGCTGGGCGCCACGCTCGGCTACACCGACGACCCCGGAGTGGTCGAGGCGCGGCTGCCGGTGGGCGCGGTGGTGCCGGCCTAGATCGGGAGCCGCCTCGCTGGGCTCGTACGGGAACTCGTTCTAAGCTGGCGAGGGTGACGGCGACGGCGGCGGGCGCGCGGACGCAGGAGCAGCTGCGGCAGCGGAACCTGAGCGAGGTGCTGCGGCGCGTGCACAAAGAGGGGGCGGTGTCGCGGGCCGCGCTGAGCCGCCGCATGGGACTCAACCGCAGCACGATCATGGACCTGACGGCCGAGCTGGCCGCGGCCGGGCTCGTCCGCGAGGGGGTGCCCGGCAGCCGGGGGCGTGCGGGGCGGCCGTCCATCGTGGTCGTGCCCGAGCAGGAGGGGCTGTACGGGCTCGCGTTCGACGTCGCCGTGGACCGGTTGCTCGCGGCCCGGGTGGGGCTCGGCGGGCGGGTGCTCGACCGGCGTGAGGCCGTGCGCACGCGGGCCGGGGTCGATCTGGAGGACGTCGTCGGCGTCCTCGCCGCCTTCGGCCGCGAACTGGTCGCCGAAGCCGCTCCCGGGTCGGTGTGCGTGGGGGTCGGGGCGTCGTACTGCGGGCTGATCAGGCGGGCCGACGGCACCGTACGCTACGGGCCGCATCTCGGCTGGGTGGACCAGGCGTTCGGCGCCGAGCTGGCCGCCGGGCTCGGGCTCGGGCTGCCGGTCGAGGTGGGCAACGAGGCGCACCTGGGCGCGGTCGCCGAGCACGTACGAGGGGCGGGCCGCGACGTCGACAACCTCATCTACCTGCACGGCGACGTCGGCGTCGGCGGCGGCATCATCGTCGGCGGCAAGCTGCTCGACGGCGACGGAGGCTACGGCTGCGAGCTCGGCCACATGCTGGTCAACCCCTTCGACGGGCGGCCCTGCCTGTGCGGATCGCGCGGCTGCCTGGAGGCGGAGGCGGGGGAGGAGGCGCTGCTCGGGTACGCGGGGCGGACCGGCGAGCTCGTCGGCCGCGAGGGCATCAGGACCGTCGTCGCCCTCGCCGCCACCGGCGACGCCCGCGCCCGCCACGCGCTCGACCGCGTCGGCGACTGGCTCGGCGTCGGCATCGTCAACCTCATCAACCTGTTCAACCCGGCGCTCGTGGTCTTCGGCGGCATGCTGCGCGACGTCTACCCGGGCGCCGCGCCACGGGTGCGCACCCGCGTGGACGCGCACGTGCTGCCGGTCTCGCGCGAACGCGTCCGGCTGGCCGTGACCGCGCTCGGCGACGACACCACGCTCGCCGGGGCGGCCGAGCTCGCCTTCGCCGGCCTCCTGGACAACCCACTCGACACGGTGGCCGCCCTGCGCTGACCTCCGCGAACCGGCGTCAGCCCGTGCCGGTCTCGTCCTCGCTCGCGTCGTTCTGGCGCCGGTCCGTGGCGGGTTCTTCGCGCTGGATGCCGAGGTGGCGTTCGATGCGGTCGAGGCTCTCCTGGATCCTGGTGAGGCGGTCGATCAATGAGGGGTCGTTGGAGAAGAGCATCTCGCCGGAGCGCTCCTTGGAGCCGCGGCCGACGCGGTTGAGCACGCGCTGGCGTACGTCCGTCAGGTCCGCGCCCGCGTCGGCGAGCGCCTGGGCGGCCGGGCCCTCGCCCTCCCTGATGAGCCCGAGCAGGATGTGCTCGGTGCCGATGTAGTTGTGGCGCAGTTGCAGGGCCTCGCGCAGCGACAGCTCCAGGACCTTCTTGGCGCGCGGCGTGAACGGGATGTGCCCGCCGGGCGGTTTGTCGCCGTGGCCGACCTCCCGCTCCACGAAGGCGCGTACGCGCTCCAGCTGCACGCCGCACCCGTCGAGCACGAGGGAGGCGAGCCCTTCGCGCTCGTGGATGAGGCCGAGCAATATGTGCTCCGTGCCGATGTAGTTGTGGTTCATCATCCGCGCCTCCTCCTGGGCGAGGACGACGACCCTGCGCGCACGGTCGGTGAAGCGTTCGAACACCGGGGGCCTCCGTTCGGCTGGGGCTGCCTCCACTATGCGCTAGAAAACCGGCCGTGAGGGGTATTTGTCCTGTGTGGATCTCGACGAGGTGGCGGACCGCCTGTACGGGGTGCCGCCGCCGGAGTTCACCGCCGCCCGCGCGGAGGCGGCCCGCGCGGCCAAGGAGGCGGGCGACGCCGGGCTCGCCAAGGAGATCGCGAAGCTGGGCAAGCCCACGGTGTCGGCCTGGGCGGTGAACCGGCTCTCCCGCGAGCATTCCGCCGAGCTGGACGAGCTGCTGGAGGTGGGGGAGCGGCTGCGCGCTGCCTGGCAGGAGCAGGACGCGGACGAGCTGGCCGAGCTGACCCGGCTCAGGGGCGAGGTGAGCGCCAAGGTGGGCCGCCTGGCCAGGCAGGCCGGCGACCTGTCGGCCGCCGCCGCCACCGAGGTGGACCAGACGCTGGACGCGGCGCTCGTGGACGAGGAGGCGGCCGCCGAGGTGCGGCGGGGCCGCCTGGCCAAGCCCCTGCGGTACAGCGGCTTCGCCCCCGCGCCCGTCACCCGGCCGCGGCCGTCGCGCGCCAAGAAGAAGGGCGCCGCTGAGGAGGCCGACGAGACCGGCGAGGCCGGCGAGGCCGCCGAGGCGCGCAGGCGCGAGGAGGAGGCGGCCAGGAAGGTCAAGGAGCGCGAGGAGGCCGAGGCGGCGCACCGTGAGTGGCTGGCGACGCTGGAGAGCGCTCAGCGGGAGTACGACGAGCGCGCGGAGAAGGTGGAGCGTCTGGAGAAGAAGCTCGCCAAGGCCCGCAAGAAGCTCGACGACGCCAGGCAGCGCCTGGAGGTCACGAAGCGGGAGGAACGCCACGCCCGGCAACGGCTGGAACGGTGACCGGCGCGGACGGGGGCGGGCCGCGATGGTGAGCCGGGCGGACGCGCAGGGGTGGCGCGGGGGTTACGTGGGGCGGTGGGCGGTGACGAGGTAGGCGCAGACGGGGAAGCCGTCCTGTCCGTACGGAGCCGCGAGCCTCAGGTAGTGGGCTCTGACGCGTGCCACGACCTCGGGCGGGCGGCCGGCGATCGTGCCGAAGCGGGCGCCGCCCGCCGCCACCACGTCGGTCCACCACGTCGCGAGGTCGACCTGGTGCCGCCAGCGGACGCACTCCACGGCCGGTTCGCCGAAGCCCGTCTCGGTCAGCAGGGCCGTGAAGCGGGACGGGGTGTCGTGGGCGGAGAACGGCCTGACCGGCGGGTCGTAGGGGATGCCCGCCTGGGCGATGGCGTCGGCGAAGACGTTGGTGGCGGTCATCTCGTCGCCCTTCCACCAGGTCAGCGCGAGCGTGCCGCCGGGACGCAGCAGCCGGTGCAGCTCGGCGAGCGCCGCGCGGGTGTCGGGGACGTGGTTGATGACGAAGTTGCCGGCGATCGCGTCGAAACGCCCGTCCTCGAACGGCAGGTCGGGCAGGGCGGCGAGCCGCACGGTCGCGTACGGGTGCCGCCGGGCGGCCAGCTCCAGCATGGCGGCGTCGGCGTCGACGGCGGTGACCTCGGCGCCCAGCGCCAGCGCGGCGGCCGTCACCACGCCGGTGCCGCAGCCCACGTCGAGCAGGCGCGGCGCGCGGCCAGGGCACGCCCTGGCGAGGAGGGGGCCGACGGTGTGGCAGCTGAGGTGGGCGAAGCCGCGATCGTACGCTTCGGCGTTGGTCACCGCCTCAGCCTAACCCAGCCGAGTAAACTGACAATGTCGTGTGAGATTCAGCGGAAAAGCCTGTTCTTCGGGGGAATGCCCGTCCTAGGGTCGTCCGCATGACCATCGACGCCTTCATCGACGCCCTGCCCAAGGTCGAGCTGCACGTCCACCTCATCGGCTCCGCCTCGGTGCCGACCGTCCTGGAGCTCGCCAGGCGCCACCCCGGCAGCGGCGTGCCGACGGACGAGGAGGAGTTGCGCCGCTTCTACACCTTCACCGACTTCCCGCACTTCGCCCGCGTGTACGGCGCCGTCAACGCCCTCGTACGCGAGCCGGAGGACATCGCCACCCTCGTGCTCGGCCTGGCCCGCGACCTCGCCTCCCAGGGCGGCCGCTACGCGGAGCTGCAGGTCACCCCGTACGCCCACCGCGTGGTCGGGCTCCCCATGCGCGCGGTCACCGAGGCGCTCGACCTGGCCGCCCGCCGCTCGCTCACCGAGCACGGCGTCGAGATGGCGTACATCTTCGACATCCCCGGCGAGTACGGCGAGGAGGCCGCCAAGGTGACGCTGGAGCACGCCCTGCAGGAACCTCCCGCCGCATTGGTAGGTTTCGGCATCGGCGGGATCGAGCAGGAACGCCCGAAGTACCGCGACGCCTACCGCGCCGCGTTCACCGCCGCGCGGGCGGCCGGGCTGCACAGCGTCCCGCACGGCGGGGAGATGAGCGGGCCCGAGACGATCTGGGAGGTCGTCGAGCACTACGGCGCCGAGCGCATCGGCCACGGCATCAACTGCCTGGACGACCCCCGCCTGGTGGCCCACCTGCGCGAGACCGGGATCCCGCTCGACGTGTGCCCCACCTCGAACCTGTGCACCGGCCAGATCGGCCGCATCGAGGACCACCCGCTGCCCCGCCTGCTGGCCGAGGGCCTGTTCGTGACGCTGAACAGCGACGACCCGCCCATGTTCGCGACCACGCTGGCCGACGAGTACCGGGTCGCCGCCCGGGTCTTCGGGCTCGGCCGGCAGGACCTGGCCGAGCTGGCACGTAACGGGGTGCGGGCGTCGTACCTGGCCGAAGAGCGCAAGCAGGCGCTGCTCGCCGAGATCGACGCCCTCACCGCGACGGCCTGACGCGGCAGAAGCCGCTCGAAGGCGAACAGGACGGGCCCGGTCTCACGAGGAGACCGGGCCCGGAATGACCTGGGCGAACCCGCGAGGCCGGTGGCTCGCGGGCCGGGTCACGGAGAGGCGTGGCGGCCGAGGCCGGGCGGGATCTTGGCCGCAGCGGCCCGGTCGAGCAGGAACAACGTCCGCCCGCGCCCCCGCGCCCCCGCTGCCGGCACCTGGACGGGGCCGGAGTCGGACAGCGCCATCCGCACCGCGCCCGACTTCTCCTCACCGGCCGCGACCACCCACACCTCGCGCGAGGCCTGGATGGCGGGCAGGGTCAGCGAGATGCGGGTCGGCGGCGGCTTGGGCGAGCCGTGCACGGCCACCACGGGGCGCGTGTCGTACAGGGCGGGCATGCCGGGGAACAGCGACGCCACGTGGGAGTCGGGCCCCATGCCGAGCAGCATCACGTCGAAGGCCGGCACCGGGCCGTGGTCCTCGGGTCGCGCCGCCTTGCGCAGCTCGGCGGCGTACGCGTCGGCGGACTCCTCGGCCGACATGCCGGAGTCGGAGCCGCGCATGACGTGCACGCGCTCCGGATCGACGTCGACGTGGTCGAGCAGCGCCTGGCGGGCGCCGGTCTCGTTGCGCTCCTTGTCGCCGTCGGGCAGGAAGCGTTCGTCGCCCCACCAGACGTCGAGGCGCCGCCAGTCGACGGCGTCCCTGGCGGGCGTGGCCGCGATGGCGGCCAGTGTGGCGATGCCGACCGTGCCGCCCGTCAGCACGATCGACGCCGAGCCCTTCGCCGACTGCACGTCGACCAGCCGTGTGATGATGCGCGCCGCCACGGCCTTGGCCAGGACGTCGGCGTCGCGGTGCACGACGATGCTGGGCACGCTCACTTTGCTCATCCCTTGAACGTCCTCGCGAACCGCTTCACCGCGGCCTCGTAGATCTCGTCGCTGTCGAGCCTGCGCAGCTCCTCCGCCATCAGCTCCGACGTCTGCCGCCTGGCCAGTGCCACGTTCCTGTCGGGCTGGCCGGGGCGGGAGAGCGTGGCCAGCCGGGCGTCGGTGCGCACGACGGACAGCTCACCCTCGGCGAGCTGCAGGCGTACGGCGGTCAGGCCGGGACCCGCCGACTCGGTCACCCTGACCGAGCAGCCCAGCCGCTCCGACAGCCACGCCGCGAGCAGCGGCGCGCTGGGGTGGCCCGCCGACGCCTCGACGACGCCCTTGCGCACCTTGCCCACCGGCTGGTCGAACGCGGCGGCGAGCAGGCTGCGCCACGGCGTCAGCCGGGCCCACGCCAGGTCGGTGTCGCCGCGGGCGTAGCCCTTGGCGCGGGTCACCAGCGACTTGACGCCGCCGTCGTCGAAGCCCTTGGCATCGGTGATGCGCCGCTGCGCCAGTGCCCCGATGGCGTCCTTGGACGGCGCGTCCGGCGCCGCGCCCGGCCACCACGCCACCACGGGCGTGTCGGGCAGCAGCAGCGGGCTCACGACGGAGTCGGCGTGCTCGGTCAGCTCGCCGTACAGGCGCAGCACCACGACCTCGCCCGGCGTGTTCTCGCCGATGCGCAGCTCGGCGTCGAGCCTGATCGGCTCGTCCTCCTCGCGCTTGATCACCACGATGATGCGCGACGGGTGCTCGCGGGCCGCCTCGGTGGCGGCGCGCAGCGCGTCGTACTGGTGGCGCTCCTCGCTCACCACGACGAGCGTGAGCACCATGCCGATGGCCGGCGCGCCCATCTGGTGCCGCAGGTGCGTGAACTGGGCGGCGATCTTGCCTGCCGTGGTGTCGGTCAGCATGAAGGTCGTCATGTCAGAGCCTCCTCCACACGCGGCCGTCGCGGGCCATCATCGCGTCGGCCGACTCGGGGCCCCACGACCCCGACTCGTACGCCTCCGGCTGGCCCTGCGTGGCCCAGAACTCCTCGATCGGGTCGAGGATCTTCCACGACAGCTCCACCTCCCGCTGGTGCGGGAACAACGGTGGATCACCGATCATCACGTCGAGCAGCAGGCGCTCGTACGCCTCCGGCGACGACTCCAGGAACGACTCGCCGTAGGCGAAGTCCATGGACACGTCGCGCACCTCCATCGCCGTGCCCGGCACCTTCGAGCCGAAGCGCACGGTGATGCCCTCGTCCGGCTGCACGCGCACGACCAGCGCGTTCTGGCCGAGGATCTCGGTGTCGTCGGCGCTGAAGGGCAGGTGCGGCGCCCGCTGGAACACCACGGCCACCTCGGTCACCCGGCGCCCCAGCCGCTTGCCGGTGCGCAGGTAGAACGGCACCCCGGCCCAGCGCCTGTTGGCGATCTCCAGCTTGATCGCGGCGTACGTCTCGGTCGTGGACTCCGCCGAGATGCCCTCCTCCTGGAGGTAGCCGACGACCTTCTCGCCGCCCTGCCAGCCGGCGGCGTACTGGCCGCGCGCGGTGTTGAGCCCCAGGTTGGCCGGCAGCCGCACGGCCTTGAGCACCTTCTCCTTCTCCCGGCGCAGCGAGGCCGCCTCGAACGAGGTCGGGTCCTCCATCGCGACCAGCGCGAGCAGCTGGAGCAGGTGGTTCTGGATCACGTCGCGGGCGGCGCCGATGCCGTCGTAGTAGCCGGCCCGGCCGCCGATGCCGATGTCCTCGGCCATCGTGATCTGCACGTGGTCGACGAAGCTGCGGTTCCAGATGGGCTCGTAGAGGTTGTTGGCGAACCTCAGCGCCATGATGTTCTGGACGGTCTCCTTGCCCAGGTAGTGGTCGATCCTGAAGATCGAGCTCTCCGGGAAGGCCGAGGTGGTGATCTCGTTGAGCTCGTGGGCCGACTGCAGGTCGTGGCCGAACGGCTTCTCGATCACCACGCGCCGCCACGAGCCGTCGGGGGCGTCGGACAGGCGGGTGCGCTTGAGCTGCTCCACCACCACGGGGAAGAACTTCGGCGGCACCGACAAGTAGAAAGCGTAGTTTCCGCCCGTGCCCCGGGTCTCGTCGATCTCGGCCAACGCCATGGCGAGCGCGTCGAAGGCGCCGTCGTCGGAGAACTCGCCGGGCACGAAGTGGATGCCCTCGCGCAGCTGCTTCCAGACCTCCTCGCGGAACGGCGTCCGCGCATGCGCCTTGACGGCCTCGTACGTCAACTGGGCGAAATCCTGGTCCTTCCAATCGCGCCGGGCAAAGCCGACCAGCGAGAAGCCGGGCGGCAGCAGCCCCCGGTTGCCCAGGTCGTAAATGGCCGGCAACAGCTTGCGCTTGGCCAGGTCACCCGTCACGCCGAACAACACCATCACGCACGGCCCTGCCACCCTGGGCAGCCGCTTGTCGCGCGGGTCGCGCAGCGGGTTGGCCGCCGCCACCGCCTCGGTCGTGGCGGTGCCGGCGACGGCCGACGCCACGGCGAGCGCCTCTTCCGCGGGAGCCGCGGCGACGGGCTCCTTCGCGGATGCCGCGGGGTCTGCGCGGTCAGTCATCTCAAGCCTCCTGTGCGGCTGCGAGCAAACGCGCGACTCCCGCCGCGCGGTCGGTCAGATGCAGGCGTACGGCGGGACGCCCGCGGGTCTCCAGGGCCCCCAGGTCGCCCAGCGCCTGCGCGAGCTGGAGCCGGCCCAGCGTGTAGGGCCGGCCGGGAACGGCGACGTCTTCCTCCACTGCCCCTGTGATCTGCAGAAACACGCCGTTCTGTGGCCCGCCCTTGTGGTATTGCCCGGTCGAGTGCAGATAGCGCGGCCCCCACCCGAACGTCACCGGCCGGTCGGTGCGCAGCGCGAGCAGGGTGCGCAGGGTCAGCGGGTCGGCCATCATCCAGGCGTCGGTCATCTGCTCGAAGTCGGCGCCGTCGGGCACCGGGGCGTCGAAGGCGGCCAGCCGGTCGAGGTAGGCGGTGACCGCGAGGTAGCCGTCGCCCGGGATCGCGCGCAGCAGCTCGGCGAACAGGCCGGGCAGATCCTTCGCCGTCGCCGCGCCGTACGCCTCGACCGGGCCGTCCACGAACGACGGCGCGCCGGTCGGCAGGTCGGGCAGGGCCAGCAGCGCGTCGGCGCCCGCGGCCGACTCGGCCACGTTGGGCTCGTCGAACGGGTTGACGCCCAGCACCGAGCAGGCGAGGGCGGTCGCGTACTCCCAGACCAGGAACTGCGCGCCCAGCGGCCCGTCCACCCGCACGTCCCCGACGTCGGAGTCGATGGCGACGACCAGCTCGTCGCGGGTGCCGTTGGGGTCGGCGCCCACCACCGGCAGGATCCCCCTGCCCTGCTTGCCGGTGGACTCCGCGACCAGCTCCTCGATCCAGTCGGGCAGGCCGTTGATGGCCGTCAGCTGGTCTTCGAGCACCAGCTTGTCGCGGCCGGCCAGCGCCGCGCCGGCGAGCGCGGCGCCCAGCTCGAGACCGGGGTTGCCGGTGTCGCGCGACAGCAGCGGCGACACCTCGTCGGCGTCGTCCAGCAGCCGCTCCACGTCGGCCCCCGCCAGCGCGGCGGGCACCAGCCCGAACGCCGACAGCGCCGAGTAGCGGCCGCCCACGCTGAGGGCGGCGGGCACGAGCTGGTAGCCGGCCGACACGGCCCGCCGTTCGAGCGGCGAGCCGGGAGCGGTGACGATCACGATGTGGCCGGCCGGGTCGAGCCCCGCGTCGGCGAAGTGCTGCTCATAGACGCGCAGCAGGCTGTCGGTCTCGACCGTCGAGCCGCTGCGCCCCGCCACCACCACGACCGTGGCGGAAAGGCCCTCGGCCAGGGCCCTGCGGACCTGGCCCGGGTCGGTCGTGTCGAGCACGGTGAGCGGCACGTCGGCGGTGTCGCAGATGACCTGCGCCGCCAGCGACGAGCCGCCCATGCCGGCCAGCACCACGTTCGTCAGGCCCGCGGCGCGGGCCCGGCCCGCGAGCTCGCCCAGCACGGGCAGCAGCTCGCGGGAGTGGCGGGGCAGCGACAGCCAGCCGAGCCGGGCCGCCGCCTCCGCCTCGGCGTCCTCACCCCACAACGTGGGGTCGCCGCCGGCGAGCCGCGCGGGCACGCCGTCGGCGACGAGGCGCCCCGCGACGGAGGAGGCGGCGGATGCCACCCCCTCCTCGCGGTAGGAGACCTCCATCACGGAACCAGGTTCTTGGTGACGCTCTCGAGCAGCTCGTTCCAGGACGCCGCGAACTTCTCCACGCCCTCGTCCTCCAGCACCTTCACGACGTCGTCGTAGTCGATGCCGGCGTCCTTGAGCGCGGCCATGGTGTTCCAGGCCTGCTCGTAGAACGGGCGCACGGTGTCGCCCGAGACGGCAGCGTGGTCGGCCGTGGCGTCGAGCGTCTTCTCCGGCATCGTGTTGACGGTGCCGGGCGCGACGAGCTGGTCGACGTAGAGGGTGTCGGAGTACTCGGGGTTCTTGACGCCGGTCGAGGCCCACAGCGGCCGCTGCGGCCGCGCGCCCGCCTCACGCAGGCGCTGCCAGCGCTCGGAGTTCATCACGTCCTCGAACGCCGCGTACGCCAGGCGCGCGTTGGCCACGCCCGCCTTGCCCTTCAGCTCCGGCTTGCCCACCTTGTCGAGCCGCTTGTCGATCTCGGTGTCGACGCGGCTGACGAAGAACGAGGCCACCGACTCGATCGTGGCCAGGTTGAGCCCCTTGGCCTGCGCGGCCTCCAGGCCGGCGAGCCAGGCGTCCATGACCGCGCGGTAACGCTCGAGGGAGAAGATCAGCGTGACGTTGACGCTGATGCCCTCCGACAGCGCCTGCGTGATCGCGGGCAGACCCTCCACCGTGGCCGGGATCTTGATCATCAGGTTGGGCCGGTCGACCAGCCACCACAGCGCCCTGGCCTCGGCGATCGTCTTCTCGGAGTCGCGCGCCAGGCGCGGGTCGACCTCCAGCGAAACGCGGCCGTCCACGCCGCCGCTGGAGTCGTAGACCGGGCGCAGCACGTCGGCGGCCCAGCGGATGTCGTAGGTGGTGATGGCGCGCACGGCCTCCCCGACGTCGACGCCGCGGACCGCGAGGTCGTGCAGCTGGGCGTCGTAGGCGTCGCCCTTGCTGAGCGCGTTGGCGAAGATCGTCGGGTTGGACGTCACCCCGACGACGTTCTTGACGCGGATCAGCTCTTCGAGGTTGCCGGTGCGCAGCCGCTCACGGCTGATGTCGTCGAGCCAGATGGCCACGCCCTGGCCGGACAGCTTGTTGAGGATCTCGCTCATCTCTTCTTCAGTTTCCCGTCGTCTCGCCCTTGTCCTGACCCAGCTTGGCCAGGCTCGCCCTCGCCGCGGCCGCCACGCGCTCCGCCGTCAGCCCGAACTGCTCGTACAGAGTCCTGTACGGGGCCGAAGCACCGAAGTGTTCGAGGCTGACCACCTCGCCGCACTCGCCGACGTACTCGTGCCAGCCGAGCGCGATGCCCGCCTCGACCGCGACCCGAGCCCGGATCGACGAGGGCAGAACCGTCTGCCTATATGCGGAATCCTGCCCCTTGAACCATTCGACACACGGCATCGAGACCACCCGCGTCGGGATGCCCTGCGACTCCAGGAGTTCGCGGCCCTCGACGGCGAGCTGCACCTCGCTGCCCGTGGCGATGAGGATGACCTTCGGCTGGCCGTCGGACGCCTCGCGCAGCACGTAGCCGCCGCGGGCCACGCCGTCGGCGCTGGTGCCCTCGTAGACCGGGAGGTTCTGGCGGGTCAGCGCCAGCGCGGCGGGCCGGTCGGTGTGCTCGAGCACGGCCTTCCAGGCGTAGGCCGTCTCGTTGGCGTCGGCGGGCCGGACCACGTCGAGGCCGGGGATCGCGCGCAGCGCCCACAGGTGCTCGATCGGCTGGTGGGTGGGGCCGTCCTCGCCGAGGCCGATGGAGTCGTGCGTCCACACGTAGGTGACCGGCAGCTTCATCAGCGCGGCCAGGCGCACCGACGGCCGCATGTAGTCGGAGAAGACCAGGAACGTGCCGCCGTAGGGGCGGGTGCCGCCGTGCAGCGCGATGCCGTTGAGAATGGCGCCCATGGCGTGCTCGCGGATGCCGAAGTGCAGCGTGCGGCCGTAGCGGTTACCGGGGAACTCCTTGGTCTGGTGTTCCTCCGGGATGAAGGACGGCTCGCCCTTCATCGTGGTGTTGTTGGACTCTGCCAGGTCGGCCGAGCCGCCCCACAGCTCGGGCAGCACCGGCGCGAGCGCGTTGAGCACCTCGCCGGAGGCCTTGCGGGTGGCGATCGAGGCGCCCTTGTCGAACGACGGCAGCGCGGTGGCCCAGCCGGCCGGCAGCTCGCGGTGGGAGATGCGGTCGAGCTCGGCGGCCCGCTCGGGGTCGGCCAGACGCCACTCGCTGTAGCGCTTGTCCCAGTCGGCGTGCTCGGCGCGGCCACGCCGGGCGATGCCGCGGGCGTGCTCCAGCACCTCGGCCGGCACGTCGAAGCTCTTGCTCGGGTCCATGCCGAGCACTTCCTTGGTGGCGGCGACCTCGGCCTCGCCCAGGGCGGAGCCGTGGATCTTGCCGGTGTTCTGCTTGTTGGGCGCGGGCCAGCCGATGATCGTGCGCAGCCGGATGAACGACGGGCGGTCGGTCTCGGCCTTGGCCGCCTGGAGCGCCTCGTAGAGCGCCTGGACGTCCTCGACGTAGTCGCCGGTCGCGGTCCAGTCGACGCTCTCGGTGTGCCAGCCGTAGGCCTCGTAGCGGGCCACGACGTCCTCGGACTTGGCGATCTGGGTGTCGTCCTCGATGGAGATGTGGTTGTCGTCGTAGACGACCACGAGGTTGCCCAGCTTCTGGTGGCCGGCGATCGCGCTGGCCTCGTGGCTGATGCCCTCCTCGATGTCGCCGTCGCTGACGATGCACCAGATGTGGTGGTCGAACGGCGAGGTGCCGGGCGCGGCGTCGGGGTCGAACAGGCCGCGCTCGCGGCGGGCCGCCATCGCCATGCCGACCGCGTTGCCGAGGCCCTGGCCGAGCGGGCCCGTCGTGGTCTCGACGCCCGCGGTGTGTCCGTGCTCGGGGTGGCCGGGGGTCAGGCTGTCCCACTGGCGCAGCCGCCTCAGGTCGTCCAGCGTGAGGCCGTAGCCCGACAGGTAGAGCTGGATGTAGAGCGTCAGGCTGGTGTGGCCGCACGACAGCACGAAGCGGTCACGCCCGATCCACGAAGGATCGGTCGGGTCATGCCGCATGACGTGCTGGAACAACAGGTAGGCGGCGGGGGCCAGGCTCATGGCGGTGCCGGGGTGACCCGAGCCCGCCTTCTCCACTGCGTCCATCGCCAGTGCCCGGACGACGTCGACCGCCTTCTTGTCGAGGTCGGTCCATTCAAGGGCTGGCACGAGTTCGGTGCTCAAGTGCTCGATCTCCGGAATCTAGTTGTCATTGGTTGTGGCTTGTCCCGCCCGCGGCCCGCACGATCGGCCGCGAGATCGCGTGGCCCGCGCCTACACCGGACACTAACCGAGGCGGCGGGGCGATCGATTCCCATTCCACCCTCGCGTGTCCATGTACGGCTCAAGCCCCCCATTGGCCGGACCGGCTCACCCTGCGACTACAGTTTGTTTGTTCGCAGGGGCGTTCCGGCGCCCGCCCATGGATCCGCTCTAATCAGAGGTTACGCGTTGACTTCCGACAGGCTGGAAGCGCCTTGACGGTGCTGACCAACAGGCAGGCGACGGCCCCCTCTCCGCAGGTGGAGGCGCCGCGCTCGATCGGCATGACCGTCAAGGCCTACATCGCTCTCACCAAGCCGCGGATCATCGAGCTGCTGCTGATCACGACACTGCCGGTGATGTTCCTCGCGGCAGGCGGCCTGCCGCCGCTGTGGACGTCGATCTCGGTCATGGTGTTCGGCACCCTATCGGCGGGCAGCGCCAACGCGCTCAACTGCTACGTGGATCGCGACATCGACCAGAAGATGCGGCGCACCCGCAGGCGGCCGCTGGCCAGGCACCAGGTGTCGCCGCGCAACGCGCTGATCTTCGGCATCGCGCTGGGTGTGGCGTCCACGCTGGGGCTTTGGCTGACCACCAACTGGCTGGCCGCGCTGCTGTCGCTCGGCGCGATCCTGTTCTACGTGCTGGTCTACTCGATGATCCTCAAGCGCCGCACGGCCCAGAACATCGTGTGGGGCGGCATCGCGGGCTGCATGCCGGTGATGATCGGCTGGGCCGGCATCACCGAGCGGCTCGACTGGGCGCCGCTGGTGCTGTTCGGGGTGGTGTTCTTCTGGACGCCGCCGCACACGTGGACGCTGGCCATGCGCTACAAGGAGGACTACGCGGCGGCGAAGGTGCCGATGCTGCCGGTGGTGGCCACCGAGCGGCGGGTGGTGCTGGAGTCCATCGCCTACACCTGGGCGACCGTGCTGTGCTCGCTGGCGCTGTGGCCGGTGGCGGGCACCACGCTGTTCTACCCGGTGGTGGCGGCCGTGCTGGGAGTGGTGTGCCTGTGGGAGGTGCACCGCCTGCTGGCCAGGCTCAACGCCGGCAAGACGGGCGTGCAGCTGCGGCCGATGCGCTTCTTCCACTGGTCGAACGCCTACCTGGCGCTGCTGTTCCTCGCCGTGGCGATCGACCCCCTCTTGTCCTGACTTTTCCGGCCCGGCCATTGCGCCGGGCTTTTTCACGTTCGTATCATGCACAGATGAACACCTCTTCAGATGTTGTCACCAGCCTGGACGGATGCGCCGTGCCGGAGGCCGACGCCGCCAGGGTCGCGGCCACCCGCGACCGGCTCGTGACCCCTGAGGAGGCCACCCGGCTGGCCGAGCTGTTCCGCCTGCTCGGCGACCCCACCAGGGCCAGGCTGCTGTACGCGCTGCTGGAGGCGGGCGAGCTGTGCGTGTGCGACCTGGCGGACGCCGTCGAGGTGACCGACACCGCCGTCTCCCACGCGCTGCGCCTGCTGCGCACGGCCGGGATCGTGGCCAGCCGCAGGGCCGGCAGGACGATCTACTACCGGCTGGCCGACGCCCACGTCCGCATGCTGCTCGACCTGAGCCGGGAGCATCTGAAGGAGACGGGATGAGCGGGGGGCACGGGCATGGTCATGGGCACGGGCATGCCCTGAGCCAGGAAGCCGACAAGCGCTACCTGTGGGGCGCGCTCGCGCTCATCCTCACCTTCATGGTGGCCGAGGTGGTCGCCGGCGTGGTCGCCAACTCGATCGCGCTGATCTCCGACGCCGCCCACATGCTGACCGACGCCAGCGCGATCGCGCTCGCGCTGATCGCCATGCGCATCGCCGCCCGCCCGCCCAAGGGCGCCTACACCTTCGGCTACAAGCGCGCCGAGATCCTCTCGGCGCAGATCAACGGCGTGACGCTGCTGCTGCTCGTGGCGTACTTCGTGTACGAGGGCGTGCACCGCATCCTGGAGCCGCCCGACGTGCACGGCCCGATCGTGCTGGTCACCGCGGTGGCCGGGATCGCGGTCAACGCGGGCGCCGCCCTGCTGCTGTCGAAGGCGAACCGGCGCAGCCTGAACGTCGAGGGCGCCTTCCAGCACGTGCTCAACGACATGTACGCCTTCGTCGCCACCGCCGTCTCCGGCCTCGTGGTGTGGCTGACCGGCTTCCGCCAGGCCGACGCCATCGCCGCGCTCGTGGTGGCGGCGCTCATGCTCAAGGCCGGCTGGGGGCTGCTGCGCGACTCCGGCCGCGTGCTGCTCCAGGCGGCGCCCAGCGACCTCGACCCCGACGAGATCGGCCGCCTGCTCGCCGCGGACGCCGACGTGGAGGAGGTGCACGACCTGCATGTCTGGACGGTGACGAGTGGCTATCCGACGCTGTCGGCCCACGTGATCGTGGCCCGCGGCTCCGACTGCCACCAGGTGCGCACCCGGCTCGCGGACCTGCTGCACGAGCGGTTCGCGATCGGTCACACGACGCTGCAGGTCGATCACGGGGTGCCGGGGCTCGACCGGCACTGCGCGGACCCGCACGGACCCCGCCACTCTGATCCGTTAAAGTCACCCTATGGCGACCCGTGATCCACGCTGGGTGTTGAAGGACCGCCCGTCGTTCGCGTTGATCATCGGGCTGGTCGTCACCGGCATCTGCGCCCTCGTCTCGTTCTCCTTCGACGTGATCAACGGCGCGCCGGTGCAGTTCTTCATCGCCCTCGCACTCGCGCTCGCGCCGGTGCCGCTGCTGCTCGCCGCGGTGCTGGCGCTCGACCGCATGGAGCCAGAGCCGCGCAGCAACCTCATCTTCGCCTTCGCCTGGGGCGCGGGCATCGCGGTGCTCGTCGCCGGTGTGATCAACTCGCTCAACCTGCACTACATCATCGACACCGCCAAGCTGTCGGAGGCGAGCGCCCGCAACATCGCGGCCACGTTCGGCGCCCCGGTCGTGGAGGAGACGATGAAGGGGCTGGTGCTGCTCGGCCTGCTGCGCTTCCGCAGGGCCGAGCTGGACGGGCCCACCGACGGCGTCATCTACGCCAGCATGGTCGGCCTCGGCTTCGCCATGAGCGAGAACGTCAGCTACTACCTCGGCGCCCTGTCCACCTCGGGCGTCAAGGGGCTGGCCGTCACGGTGGTGCTGCGCGGGGTGCTGTCGCCGCTGGCCCACCCGCTGTTCAGCTCGATGATCGGGGTCGCGGTGGCGTACGCGGCGCAGCGCAGCGGGCCTGAGCGCACCACGTACGTGCTGGCCGGCTGGACCGGCGCGATGATCCTCCATGGGCTGTGGAACGGCCTGGCCTCCTACGGCGGGTTCCCCGGGCTCGTGGTGGCCTACCTGGCGCTGCTGGTCGTGCTGGTGGTGCTCATCGGCGTGGTGTTCAGGGACCGGCGGCGCATCGTGGCGCTCATCCAGCGCTACCTGCCGCCGTACGAGCCGACCAAGCTCGTCACCCAGGCCGACATCTACATGCTCTCGGCCTTCTCGCGGCGCCGCCAGGCCCGGCAGTGGGCGCGCGCCCACGGCGGCAAGACCGGCGTGCGCGCCATGCGCGACTACCAGCTCGCCGCCACCGAGCTGGGGCTGCTGCACGAGCGGGCGGCCCGCCACATGGTCGACGAGCACACCTTCCACGAGGAGCAGCGGGCGCTGCTGGAGTGCATGAGCACGGCCAGGGCCGACTTCCCCGTGCCGTCGATCCACGCGCGCTCGGCGGCGCGGGGCTCACCCCCGCCCGGCTACGCTCCCGGCGCCCCCACCTGACCGGCTGGTGATTCGGCCAGGATCCGCGTGAGCGAGACCTCGCGCGGCCCCGGGAAGACGGGGTCGGAGCGCAGGATCACGGCGTCGGCGAACGCCTTGCCGGCGGCGAACAGCTCGCGGGCGGCGCCGGCGTAGGTGGTGGCGGCGTAGCGCCCGGCCGAGTCGTCGCCCACGCCGAACGCCTCCAGCCCCGCCGCCCTGCACAACGTCACCGCGCGGGGGAGGTGGAACTCCTGGGTCACCACGGTGACCTGCTCGGCGCCGAAGACGCGGCGGGCCCGCACGCACGAGTCCCACGTGTCGAACCCGGCGTAGTCGAGCACCATCACGGAGTCGGGCACGCCCTTGGCGCGCAGGTAGTCGCGCATCGCCGTCGGCTCGTCGTAGTCCGCGCGGCTGTTGTCGCCCGACAGCAGCAGGGCGCGCACCTTGCCGGTGCGGTAGAGGTCGGCGGCGATGTCGAGCCTGCGGGCCAGCATCGGGCTGGGGTGGACGCCGTCGTACAGGCCGGCGCCCAGCACGAGCGCGGCCTGCGCGGCCGGCACCCGCGCCTGCCAGCCCTGGTCCCCGCCCGTGTCCTCCGCCGTGTCCTCCGTCGTGTCTTCCACCGTGGTCCGATGCCCGTAGCTGCTCAGCCAGGCCCACGTCATGGGGGCCAAGGCCAGCACGCTGGCCAGCACCAGCCCTTGGTACGTGCGGCGGAGCGCCTTACGGGAGAGGCGGACTTTTCCCAGCAAATCGCACCCCTTCGGAGCCGGGGGAGTGGCGGACATCACCCCTCAAACCCTGGCATATCCGATCAGAGGGCGGCGGCCGTTTCGGTGGGGGAGGGGCTCACGGGGGCGGGCTCGCGGTCGCGAGACCGCAGCGAGGTGACGACCCGCAGCGCGGCGATCCACACCAGGGTCGAGCCGAGGACGTGCAGCAGCACCAGCATCGCCGGCACGGCGAGGAACCACTGCGTGTAGCCGATCACGCCCTGCAGCAGCTCCACCCCGAACAGGGCGAGCGCGGCCCGCCGGGCCGGACGCGGCGCGTTGGTCACGTGGAGGGCGAACAGCAGCGCGAACGTCAGCCCGACCACGGCGTAGGCGATGTCGGCGTGGAAGCGGGCGATGGCCTCGATGTCGAAGTCGAAGCGGGAGGCCAGCGCGTCGCCCGAGTGCGGGCCGGTGCCGCTGACCCCGACGCCCACCACCAGCAGCACGAACACGGCGGCCAGCAGCACGTGGCCGAGCCGCCTGATGTCGCGGTGGGTGATGCGCCGCACGGGGGCGTCGCCCTCGCCGGAGCGCGCGTAGAGCAGCCAGCAGACCGCGATGAGGCCGCTGGAGATGAGGTAGTGCATGCCGACCGTGAACGGGTTGAGCATGGTGTTGACCACCAGCCCGCCCCACAGCGCCTGGGCGACGATGCCGACCGGCTGCAGCCAGGCCAGCCGGACGAGGGAGGTGCGCCGGGGCGCCATCCGCAGCGCCGCGAGCACGCACGCCACGCCCACGGCCAGCACCAGGAACGTCAGCAGCCGGTTGCCGAACTCCACCGCCATGTTGAGCGGATCGACCTCGGGATGCAGCACGGGGACGAAGCTGTCGGGCGTGCACCGCGGCCAGGTCGGGCAGCCCAGCCCGGAGGCGGTCACGCGCACGCCCGCCCCGGTGACCGTGATGCCGGCGTTGACCACCACGGACGCCAGCGCCCATGCCCGCATGGACCGTTCGGTCGGGACCCAGAACGAGCGCAGGAGCCGGACGAAGGGGTGGGTGCTGTCGGCGGGTAGCTTCACGTCATCGATGGTAGGGGCCGGACCGGGCGGTCCCGCCATCGGCCACCGGACCCGCTGGTACGGGCTTCTCAAGCCCTCAAGGTATGTGACATATTACTGGAAGGAGGTGGTGATGTCCGACGTGATCGTCGTCGGCGCCGGAGTCGTGGGCGCGGCCTGCGCCTATTACGCCGCGCGCGCGGGACTCGACGTGACCGTGATCGACCGCGGGCCCGTGGCCGGCGGCACGACCGGCTCGGGCGAGGGCAACGTGCTGGTCTCCGACAAGGAGCCGGGGCCCGAGCTGGAGCTGGCGGTGCTGTCCAACCGGCTGTGGCGCGAGCTGGCCGGCCACGGCGGGTTCGAGTTCGAGCCCAAGGGCGGGCTCGTCGTCGCCGAGACCGAGAAGGTCATGGTCGCGCTCACCGACCTGGCCGGGCAGCAGGGCGTGGAGCACCGCCTCGTCCCGGCGACCGGGCTGCGCGACTACGAGCCGCACCTCGCGGACGGGCTGGCCGGTGGGGTCTTCTACCCGCAGGACGCCCAGGTCCAGCCCATGCTCGCGGCCGCCACCCTGCTCAGGCACGGCGCCGACAGCTTCGGTAAGGGGACGCTGCGGCTGCGGCTCGGCGCCCGCGTCACCGGGTTCCTGCGCTCCGGCGACCGGCTCACCGGTGTGCGCACCACCCAGGGCGACGTGCTCGGCGGCGCCGTCGTCAACGCGGCGGGCACCTGGGGCGGCGAGGTCGCCGCGCTGGCCGGGGTCGAGCTGCCGATCCTGCCGCGGCGCGGCTTCATCCTCGTCACCGAGCCGCTCAGCGAGCCGCTCATCAGGCACAAGGTCTACACCGCCGCCTACGTCACCAACGTCGCCAGCGACAACGCCGGCCTGGAGACCTCGGCCGTCATCGAGGGCACCCCCGCCGGGACCGTGCTCATCGGGGCCAGCAGGGAACGCGTCGGGTTCGACCGCACCACCTCCGTGCCCGTGCTGGCCCGGCTCGCCCGGCAGGCGGTCGAGCTGTTCCCCGCGCTGGGCGGGATCCGGGCCATCAGGTCCTACTGCGGGTTCCGGCCGTACTGCCCGGACCACCTGCCCGTCATCGGCGCCGATCCGCGCGTACCAGGGCTCTACCACGCCTGCGGGCACGAGGGCGCCGGCATCGGGCTCGCGCCCGCCACCGGGCACCTGCTCGCCCAGTTGCTCACCGGCGAGCCGCCCGCGCTCGACCTGCTCCCCTTCCGCCCCGACCGCTTCGCAGAGGAGGCCGCATGACCTTCCACATCACCGTGGACGGCCGGCAGGTGCCGGTCGTGCCCGGCCAGACCATCGGCGCGGCCCTGCACGCGGCCGGGGTGCGGTCGTGGCGCAGCACCCGCTTCGGCGGGCGGCCACGCGGGCTGTTCTGCGGCATCGGCGTCTGCTTCGACTGCCTCATCTCGGTGAACGGCCGCGCGCCCGAGCGCGCCTGCCTCCTGGAGGCGGCTCCCGGGGACGAGGTGACGACGGCATGAGCACGCCATCGACCGACGGCACCGTGATCGGCGGCAGGGGTCCCGAGGGTGGGACATACGACCTCGTGGTGATCGGCGGCGGCCCCGCCGGGGTGGCAGGAGCCCTCACAGCGGCCCTGGCCGGCCTCCGTGTGGCTCTGCTGGACTCCGGCCTCCGACTCGGCGGCCAGTACTTCCGCCACACTGCCACCGAGGAAGCTGGCAGCGCCGCGCCTGGCGGCGGGCGGACCGGCGGGCGGACCGGCGCGAGGGCCTCTGACGGCGATGGGCGCACCGGCGGGAAGGTCTCGCCCGACCTCGCCCGTTTCCTGCGCCAGGCGCGGGACCTGGAGGCGCGCGCCGACGTGCTGCTGCGCCACCAGGTCTGGAACGTCTCCCACGAACCCGACGGCGAGTTCCTCGTGCACTGCGCGACGCGCGGCACGGCCGGGCGGCGGCCGGACGGGGACCGCACGGTGAGGGAGCGGACGAGCGAGGAGCGCCCACCTGAGCTGCGCACGGATGGGGAGCGGGTCGTCGAGGTGCGTGCCCGGCGGTTGCTGATCGCGACCGGTGCGCATGATCGGCCGTTGCCGTTCCCCGGGTGGGATCTGCCCGGGGTGCTCACCGCCGGAGGCGCGCAGGCGCTGCTCAAGGGGGCCGGGGTCGTCGCGGGGCGGCGGATCGTGGTGTCCGGTACCGGGCCGTTCCTGTTGCCGGTCGCGGCCGGGCTGGCCGCGGCCGGGGCGCGGGTGCTCGGTGTGCACGAGGCCAACGGCGGGCTCGGGCTGGCCAGGCATCCTCTGCGGGCCCTGGGCAAGGCGGGGGAGGCCGCCGGGTACGCCGCCGCGCTGGCCCGGCATCGGGTGCCGTACCGGACCAGACAGGCGGTCGTGGCCGCGCACGGCGAGCGCGAGGTCCAGGCCGTCACCGTGGCCAGGCTCGACGCCGATTGGAACGTGCTGGCCACCCGCGTCGTCGAGTGCGACACGGTGGCCGTGGGCTACGGGTTCGTGCCGCAGATCGAGCTCGGCACCCAGCTCGGCTGCGCGACCAGGAACGACGTGGACGGCAGCCCCGTGCTCGACGTGGACGTCGCCCTGCGCACCAGCGTCCCCGGCGTCTGGGCGGCCGGCGAGCCCACCGGCGTGGCCGGATGGCGGCCCGCCGAGCTGGAGGGCCGCATCGCCGGGCACGCCATCGCCACCGCCGCCGGCCGCACCACCGCCCCCGGCGGCCCCACCACCGCAAACAGCCCCACCACCGCAGGCCGCGCCGCCGTAGGGGCGGGCGCTGGGAGCGATGGTGTTCCCGCGGCGCTGCTGCGGCGGCGGGAGCGGGGGCGGGGGTTCGGGGTGGCGTTGCAGGAGGCGTACCCGGTCAAGGCGGGGTGGCGCACCTGGTTGCGTGACGACACGCTCGTGTGCCGGTGCGAGGAGGTGCCGCTGGCGCGCGTACGCGAGGCGCAGGAGCTCGGCGCCACCGACGCCCGCGCCGTCAAGCTCCTGGCCCGCCCCGGCATGGGCTGGTGCCAGGGCCGCATCTGCGGCTACGCCGTCTCCTGCCTGGCCGGGGAGCCGCCGCAGCCGCCGCGCCGCCCGATCGCCCAGCCGGTGACGCTGGGCGCGCTGGCCGAGCTCACCACCGACCCCGACGAGCGCCCCGCTCACTGACCTCTGGAGGACTGCCCCGATGGACAACCGCAGCAAGCCCTGGCACGGCATCATGGTCGCCACCGCGCTGCCCCTGCGCGACGACCTGTCGGTCGACTACGGCCGCTACGCCGAGCACTGCGCCTGGCTGGTCGAGCACGGCTGCGACGGCGTCGTGCCGAACGGCTCGCTCGGCGAATACCAGACCCTCACCCACGACGAGCGGGCCAAGGTGATCGAGACCGCCGTCGAGACCGTGGGCGGCGCGCGGGTGATGGCCGGGGTCGGCGCGTACGGCGCGGCCGAGTCGCGCCGCTGGGCGGAGCAGGCGGCCGACGCCGGCTGCGGCTCGGTGCTGCTGCTGCCGCCCAACACCTACCGGGCCGACGAGCGGGCCGTCATGGAACACTACGCGCAGGTCGCCGAGGTGGGCATCCCGGTCGTGGCCTACAACAACCCCTACGACACCAAGGTCGACCTGACCCCCGCGCTGCTCGCCAGGCTGCACGAGGCGGGGTTCATCGTGGCGATCAAGGAGTTCACGGGGGACGTGCGGCGCGCGTACGAGATCGCCGAGCTGGCCCCCGAGCTGGACCTGCTGATCGGCTCCGACGACGTGCTGCTCGAGCTGGCCCTCGCGGGCGCGAAGGGGTGGATCGCCGGCTACCCGAACGCGCTGCCCGAGTCGAGCGCCGCGCTCTACCGGGCGGCGGTGGCGGGCGACCTGGAGACGGCGCTGCCCCTCTACCGCAGCCTGCACCCGCTGCTGCGCTGGGATTCCAAGACCGAGTTCGTGCAGGCCATCAAGCTGTCGATGGACCTGGCGGGCCGGCACGGCGGCCGGTGCAGGCCGCCCAGGCAGCCGCTCACCGACGAGCAGGCCGCTATCGTGCGGGCGGCGACCGAGAAGGCACTGGCAGAAGGGCTGCGATGAGGACAAAGCGCGTTTTCCACGCCGTCGACTCCCACACCGAGGGCATGCCGACCCGCGTCATCACCGGCGGCATCGGCGTCATCCCCGGCGCGAGCATGGCCGAGCGGCGCGTCCACTTCCGCGACAACCTCGACCACATCCGCACCCTGCTGATGACCGAGCCGCGCGGCCACTCGGCCATGAGCGGCGCCATCCTGCAGCCGCCGACCAGACCGGACGCGGACTTCGGGGTGCTGTTCATCGAGGTGTCGGGGCTGCTGCCGATGTGCGGCCACGGCACCATCGGGGTGGCGACCGTGCTGGTCGAGACCGGCATGGTGGAGGTCGTCGAGCCGGTCACCACCGTACGTCTCGAGGTGCCCGCCGGGCTGGTCGAGGTGGACGTCGAGGTCGAGGACGGCATGGCCATGTCGGTGACGCTGCGCAACGTGCCGTCCTACTGCGACCGGCTGGACGCCAAGGTGAGCGTGCCGGGGTTCGGGGAGATCCCGTACGACCTGGCGTACGGCGGCAACTTCTACGCCATCGTCAACCTCGACCACTACGGCCTGCCGTTCGACCGCGCCGCCAAGAACGAGATCATCGCCGCCGGCCTGGCCACCATGGAGGCGATCAACGCTGCCGACGAGCCGGTGCACCGCGAGGACGACCGCATCCGCGGCTGCCACCACGTCTACTTCGCCGCGCCGGGCTCCGACGCCACGCGTTCCCGGCACGCCATGGCCATCCACCCCGGCTGGTTCGACCGCTCGCCGTGCGGCACCGGCACCAGCGCGCGCATGGCGCAGCTGCACGCACGCGGCGAGCTGGAGACCGGGAAGGAGTTCGTGAACGAGTCGTTCATCGGCACCCGGTTCATCGGCCGGGTGCTGGAGGAGACCGAGGTGGGCGGGCGGCCCGCGATCCTGCCCTCGATCACGGGGCGGGCCTGGATCACCGGCACCGCCCAATACTTCCTCGACCCTCGCGACCCGTTCCCCGCCGGTTTCGAGCTGTGAGGACGCCGCGATGATCACGACCGTCGACTACCACACGGGCGGTGAGCCGTTCCGCATCGTCACCGGCGGGGTGCCCGAGATCGCCGGGTCCGGGGTGCTCGACCGGCGCACCACCGCGATGGCCGAGTTCGACGACGTGCGGCGGCTGCTGTGCAACGAGCCGCGCGGTCACGCCGACATGTACGGCTGCTTCCTGGTGCCGCCCGACGATTCGGGCGCGCGGCTGGGTGCGCTGTTCTGGCACAAGGACGGCTTCTCCACCGCGTGCGGGCACGGCACGATCGCGCTGGGCGCGTACGCGGTGCACGAAGGGCTGGTCGAGGCCCCGGCCGACGGGGTGACCGACGTGGTGGTGGACGTGCCGTCGGGGCGGGTCACCGCCCGCGTACGCACCGCCGCCGGCCGCGTCGACGCCGTCACCTTCGTCAACGTCCCCTCCTTCGTCCTGGCCAGGGGCGTGCCCGCCGGGGACGTGCTGGTGGATCTCGCGTACGGGGGCGCCGTCTACGCCTCGCTGCCCGCCGCCGGCCTCGGACTGACCGTCGAGCCCCGGCACCTGGGCGCGCTCATCGAGCACGCCCGCCGCATCAAGGCCGCGCTGGCCGGCCACCCCGCCACCCGGCACCCGTCCGACGAGCGGCTCTCCGGCGTGTACGGCGTGATCTTCCACGAGGACCTGCCCGACCTGCCCGACCTGGACGGCGTACGGCACCAGCGCAACGTCACCGTCTTCGCCGACGGCGAGGTGGACCGCTCGCCCTGCGGCTCCGGCACGGCCGCCCGCATGGCGCTGCTGCACGACGCCGACGGGACCGCGACGCTGGTGCACGAGAGCGTCGTGGGCAGCGTCTTCACCGCCCGCGTGGGCGCCACGAGCAGCGACGGCGTGGTGGCGGAGATCGACGGCACGGCCTACAGGACGGGCCGGCACACCTTCGAGCTCGACCCGGCCGACCCGTTCCCGACCGGATTCACGCTCCGATGAGCGCGCCGGCGGGCGGGTTGCCCTATCTCGACGCGGCCACCGTCGAGCGGCTGGTGCCCATGGGGCGGGCCGTGGCGGTGCTGGAGGAGGCGTTGCGGGCCGGGCTCGATCCGGAGGAGACACCGCGGCGGCCGGTCGTGGACGTGGCCGCGGGCCAGCTGCTGCTCATGCCCGCCGCCACCCGGCGGTACGCGGGCGTCAAGGTCGTCAGCATCGCCCCCGGGAACCCGGAGCGCGGGCTGCCCCGGATCCAGGGGACGTACCTGCTGTTCGACGGCGACACCCTGGCGCCGCTCGCCGCCCTGGACGGGATCGCGCTGACCTCGCTGCGCACGCCCGCCGTCTCGGCCCTGGCCGTCCGGCACCTGGCCGAGGAGGGGGCGCGGCGGCTGGTGGTGTTCGGCAGCGGGCCGCAGGCGTACGGGCACGTCGCGGCCCTGCGTGAAGTTCGGCCCGTCGAGGAGGTCACGGTGGTCGGCCGCGACGCCGCCCGCGCCGAGGCGCTCGCCGCCCACTGCCGCGCCCAGGGCCTCACCGCCCGCGCCCTGACCAACCCCGCGGCCGCGCCCGCGGACCCTGCCGCCGGCCCGGGAGCGGAGGCCGTCGCCGGGGCTGATCTGGTCGCGTGCTGCACCACCGCCAGGACCCCCCTGTTCCCCGGTAAGCTCGCCCGCGACGGTGTCACCGTCGTCGCCGTCGGCTCCCACGAGCCCGGCGCCCGCGAGCTCGACGACGACCTGGTCGCGCGCGCCACCGTGGTCGTCGAGGCGAGGGCGGCCGCCCTGGAAGAGGCGGGAGACCTCCTCGTGCCGATAGGCCGGGGTACGATCACCTCTCGCCATCTCGCCGGTAACCTCGCCGACCTGATCGCCGGAAGGGTGGTCGTGGGGCCGGGGCCGCGCGTGTTCAAGAGCACCGGCATGGCGTGGGAGGACCTCGTGGTCGCGGCAGCCGCTTACGAGGCGTGGACATAGAAGGGATGGGCGGATGACCGCCGACGACCGGCTGGATCTGCCGATGGTGGGAGAGCGCCAGAGCCTGCGCGAGCAGGTGGCGCACGCGTTGCGGGCCGCGCTGATCACGGGTGAGATGCGCCCCGGTGTGGTCTACTCCGCGCCGGTGCTGGCCGCCCAGTTCGGCGTCTCGGCGACGCCCGTCCGCGAGGCGATGCTCGACCTGGCCAAGGAAGGGCTGGTCGAGGCGGTGCGCAACAAGGGCTTCAGGGTGACCGAGCTGTCCGACCGCGACCTCGACGAGCTGACCGAGATCCGCCAGCTCATCGAGGTGCCGACGGTCTCGCGGCTGGCCGACAGCTCGCGGGCGGAGGAGTTCGAGCGGCTGCGGCCCATCGCCGAGGAGATCGTCTCGGCCAGCGAGCGGGGCGACCTGCTCGCGTACGTGGACGCCGACCTGCGCTTCCACGTCGAGCTGCTGTCGCTGAGCGGCAACACGCACCTGGTGTCGGTGGTCCGCGACCTGCGCAACAGGGCCAGGCTGTACGGCCTGTCGCAGCTGTCGGAGCGCGGCACGCTGACCGACTCGGCCAGGGAGCACCTGCAGCTGCTCGACGCGCTCAAGAGCGGCGACGGCAAGGCGGTCGGGCACCTGATGGCCGAGCACATCGGCCACGTACGCGGCATCTGGGCAGAACACTGAGCCGGGAACAGAACGCTGCACTGACCGCAAGTTCCGACATTCACGGATCGAGCACTCCCCGATGGGGGTAATCTCGATGCGGGCCGCCAGAGCGGCGAACGCCGGCGGTCCCACCATTCTCGTCCATGACGGCTGCGGTCACCCCGCATCCGCTGATGGCGCATGCCTGGTCAAGCGGACTCCCGCACTCCGCTGACCTTCCCGGGCTCGGCACACCCCGCCCACCGAGCCGAGCCCACCGCCGCGCGCCCGAGAGACCCCATCCCACGGGCGCGCGGCGGAACCCTCGTGACTATCTCCGGGCCCTGCTCGTCCTGGTCGAGCCGAGGCTGGCGGCCACGATGCACACGATCGCGGCCCACTGCTGCACGTGCAGGATCTCGCCGAGCACCAGCACGCCGATCAGCGCCGCCGCGGCCGGCTCCATGCTCATGAGGATGCCGAAGACGTGCTTGGGCATCCGCCGCAGCGCCTGCAGCTCCAGCGAGTAGGGGATCACCGACGACAGCAGCCCCACGCCGAGCCCGATGAGCAGCAGCTCGGGCTGCAGCAGGTCGGCGCCGCCGGTGGTGACGCCGACGGGCGCGATCACCACGGTCGAGACGATCATCGCGAACGCGAGCCCGCTCGTCCCGGGGAAGCGCCGCCCGGCGGCGGCCGACAGCAGGATGTACGCCGCCCAGAACACGCCCGCCATCAGCGCGAACGCGATGCCGAGCCAGCTCACCGTGTCGGACTCGCCCCACGGGGCCAGCAGCACCACGCCCGCACCGGCCAGCCCGACCCACAGCAGGTCGATGCGCCGCCGGGAGGCCGCCACGGCGACGCCGAGCGGCCCGAGGAACTCGATCGCCACCGCGATGCCCATCGGCAGCCGCGCGAGGGCCTCGTAGAAGACGAGGTTCATGAGGGCGAGCGTGACGCCGAACCCGGCGCCCACCGCCCAGTCACGCCAGGAGAGCCCCCTCAGCCTGGGCCGGACGAACGCCCCCATGATGAGCGCCCCCGCCGCGATGCGCAGGAACACCACCGCGCTCGGCGGCAGCACCCCGAACAGCTCCTTGGCGAATCCGGCGCCCAGCTGCACCGAGAAGATGCCGAGCAGCACGAGCCCCGTGGGCGGGATCGAGTCGGCGGCGCTGCGCAGCAGGTTGCCGGCGCCGCTCAGGCGGGATCCGCGGTCGAGCGGATCATCGAGGGCGAAGTCGGTCACGGAACTCCTCGGTGGTGCTGGGACAACCGTCTGAGCTTACCCAGGTCAGGCGACATTCCCGGTCTGAGGTGGTACGACTGACATTTGGCTCATATTTCCGGACAAAACCACCAGGGATCGATGAAAGCCCCCACCCCGCCGGTGAACCTCGCCCGGCCGCCGCTGGCCCTGTCCGTGTCCTCCTTCGTCAGCAGCTTCGACCGGTTCGCGGTGAGCCCCATGCTCGTGCTCATCGCCGCCGACCTGGACGTCCCGCTGTCGGCCTCCGTCACCGCCGCCAGCGGCTACTACCTGGCGTACGGGCTGACCCAGCCGCTGTGGGGCCTGCTGTCCGACCGGTTCGGGCGGGTGCGGGTGATGCGCTGGGCGCTGTCCGGCGCCGCAGCCGCGGGCGCGGTCTCCGCGCTGATGCCGGTGCTGTGGGCGCTGGTGCTGGCCAGGGTCGTCACGGGCGCGTGCTTCGGCGCGGTCATCCCGACGAGCCTGACGTACGTGGGGGACACCGTCGCGCCCTCCGTACGCCAGCGTGCGCTCACCGACCTCATGGCCGCCGCCGCGCTCGGCACGGCGCTGGCCACCGGGCTCGGCGGGGTCGTGGCGGGGTTCGTGGACTGGCGGGTGGCGTTCACCGTACCGGCGGTGTGCGCGCTGGTCTGCGCCCTCGCGCTGCGCTCGCTGCCCGAGCCGCCGGCGCACCCGGGAGTGGGCAGGGGCGTCGCCGGGCATCTGGGGGCGGTGCTCGGGCAGCGGTGGGCGCTGCTGGTGTTCGGGCTGGCGTTCACCGAAGGGGCCATCATGCTGGGCGCGATGCCGTTCCTCGCCACCGCGCTGCAGCACACCGGGCTGGCCGCCGCCGTGGCGGGCCTTGCCATCACCGCGTACGGGCTGGGCCTCTGGGGCTTCTCCCGCCTGGTCAAGACGCTCTCGGGACGCTGGCCCGCACCCGTGCTCATGCTGGTCGGCGGCGCGCAGCTGTGCCTCGGGTTCGCTCTGGTGAGCGTGCACGTCAACGTGCCGCTGGTGGCCGTCACCGCGCTGCTGCTCGGCGGCGGCTGGTCGTTCCTGCACTCCTCGCTGCAGACCTGGGCCACCTCGGTCGTCCCCGAGGCCAGAGGGACCACGATCGCGTTCTTCGCCTGCGCCTTGTTCGTCGGCAGCGCGGTCGCGTCGTGGGCGGCCGGCCCGCTCGCCGAGGACGGACGGTACGCGCTGCTGTTCGGCCTGGCCGCGGCCGCCGCCGTGCCGCTGACGGCGGTGGCCGTGCTCAGCCGCCGCCGCTACGGCGCCCTGCGCGCCGCCACGGATCCGGGAGCCGGGCCGGGAGGCTGAGCGTCACTCCCAGCGGAACGTCCGCGAGACCAGCGCCAGCGACAGCACCGCCCACGCGGCGAGCACGGCGAGCGGCACGAGCGGGAGCGCGGCGCCCTCGGCGAGCACCGAGCGCAGGCCGCCGGTCAGCGCCCCGATGGGCAGCGCCTCCAGCACCGGCCGCACCCCCTCGGGGAACGCGCTCAGCGGGAACATCACCCCGCCCACCCCCAGCAGCACCAGGTAGACCAGGTTGGCGGCGGCCAGCGTGGCCTCGGCCCGCAGCGTGCCGGCCATGAGCAGCCCCAGCCCGCTGAAGGCCGCCGTGCCCGCCACGATCAGCAGCGCCGCGCCCAGGAACGACCCGTGCGGCCGCCAGCCCAGCGCCAGCCCCACGGCCACGATCACCACGGCCTGCACCAGCTCGACGCCCACCACGGCCGCGGTCTTGGCCAGCATCAGCCCGCTCCTGGACAGCGGCGTCGCGCCCAGCCGCTTGAGCACGCCGTAGCGGCGCTCGAAGCCGGTGGCGATGGCCTGCCCGGTGAAGGCGGTGGACATGACCGCCAGCGCCAGCACCCCTGGCACCAGGAAGTCGACCCGCCGGCCGCCCCCCACGTCGATCAGCGGCGCCAGCGAGAAGCCGGTCAGCAGCAGCACGGGGATGATGAGCGTCAGCAGCAGCTGCTCGCCGTTGCGCAGCGTGGCCCGCATCTCCGCGCCGGCCTGCGCCAGCACCATGCGCGGGAACGGCGCCGCGCCGGGCGCGGGCGTGAGGTCGAGCGCGGTCATCGCAGCTCCTTGCCGGTCAGCTCGAGGAAGACGTCTTCGAGGGTGCGCCGCTCGATGCGCAGGTCGTCGGCCGTGACGCCCTCGGCCGCGCACCAGGCGGTGACGGTTGCCAGCAGCTCGGGCCCGACCAGGCCCTCGATGATGTAGTGGCCGGCCGGCGACTCCTTGGCCGCGCTGCCCGTGGGGAGCGCGTTGAGCAGCTCTTCCAGCGCCAGCCCTGGCCGCGCCCTGAACCGCAGCTGCCGCTCGGCCCCGGTCAGCGAGGCCGGGCTGCCCTCGGCGACCACGCGGCCCCTGTCGATGATGACGACGTGGTCGGCCAGCCGCTCGGCCTCGTCCATGTGGTGGGTGGTGAGCACCACCGACACCCCCGAGCCGCGCAGCTCGGCGACGAGGTCCCAGCACGCGTGGCGGGCCTGCGGGTCGAGGCCGGCCGTCGGCTCGTCGAGGAAGACCAGCTCGGGACGCCCGATGACGGCCGCGGCCAGCGACAGCCGCTGCTGCTGCCCGCCGGACAGCCGCCGGAACGGGGTGCGGGCGTGCTCGGTAAGCCCCAGCCGCGCGAGCAGCGCGCCGGAATCGAGCGGACGGGCGTAGAAGCGGGCGACCAGGCGCAGCCACTCGGCGCAGCGCGTGGCCGGCGGCACGCCACCGGCCTGCGGCATGATGCCGACGCGGGCGCGCAGCTCGGGCCGCGTCGGGGCGAGGCCGAGCACCTTCACCGTGCCGCCGTCGGCCCTGCGGAACCCCTCGCAGATCTCCACGGTGGACGTCTTGCCCGCGCCGTTGGGGCCGAGGACGGCGGTGACCTCGCCGCGTTCGGCCCGGAAGGTGAGGCCGTCGACGGCCGTGGTGGCGCCGTAGCGTTTGACCAGGCCGGCGACCTCGACGGCCGGCTCCGGCGGCTGCCGTGGGACCGGCCCTGGCAGCGGGTCGGCGGCTCGGGATTCCATGGCCACGAGTTTAGGGACTCCACGGGGCGGTTCGCCGCGCAGGTGAGAGCGCCGCCGGGCGCGGCTCTTGCGTAAAGTCAGGAAATATCAGATAACCGGGAATTAGGAGGACCGGAACACCGTTCCTACACCTCGGCCCTCGTGGGGCCAGCGCCGACGAGGGAGAGGGGAACACGCATGTCCGTGGCCGAAGCCGCCACGTCCGCAGCACCGTCCGTCACCACACCCGCAGCACCGGGTTCAGCACAGAACGCAGCAGGTCCAGCAGGCACGGCCGTCCCGCAGGAGCGGAGGAGCCGCCGCGGACTGCTGCTGCTGATCCTCGGCGCGCTGTCGGCGATCGGCCCGCTGTCCATCGACATGTACCTCCCCGCCCTGCCCGCCATCACCTCCGAGATGCTGAGCGCGCCCGCGCAGGTGCAGCTCACCTTGACCGCCTGCCTCATCGGCGTGTCCGTCGGCCAGGTGGTCGCCGGGCCGCTCAGCGACGTCCGCGGGCGGCGGGTGCCGCTGATGATCGGCGTCGCCGGGTTCATGGCCGCCTCGCTGCTGTGCGCGTTCGCGACCTCGGTGCCGGCCCTCATCGTCTTCCGGCTGCTGCAGGGCGTGCTGGGCGGCGCCGCGCTGGTCATCGTGCGCGCGGTCGTGCGCGACCTGTACGACGGCGCCGCCATCGCCCGCATCTTCGCCACGCTGATGCTGGTCAGCGGTCTCGCGCCGATCCTCGCCCCGATCGCGGGCGCGCAGCTGCTGGCGTTCACGTCGTGGCGCGGGGTGTTCGTGGCGCTCAGCCTCGCGGGCGTCGTGCTGCTGGTGGCCGTGCTGGCCGGCGTGCGCGAGACCCTGCCGGCGGGACAGCGCGAGGCCGGCGGCCTCAAGCACACCGTGCGGACGTTCTGGCAGCTCCTGCGCGACCGTACGTTCATGGGCTTCGCCCTGACCGGCGGCCTGGCGTTCGGCGCGATGTTCGGCTACATCTCCGGCTCGCCGTTCGTCCTCCAGGAGGTGTACGGCGCCACGCCCCAGCAGTACTCGCTCATCTTCGGCCTCAACGCCCTGGCGCTGACCATCACCGCGCAGGTCGGCGGCCGGCTGTCGGGACGGGTGCCGCCCGTCCTGCTGGTCCGCATCGGCCTGGCCACCTCGCTGGCGGGCGCGGTGCTGCTGCTGACCGCCGCGCTGGCCGGGCTCGGCCTGTGGGGCGTGGTGGCGGGCCTGTTCGTCATCATGCTCGGCCAGGGCCTGACCCTGCCCGGCACCGGCGCGCTGGCGCTCGGCTCCCAGCCCGCCCAGGTCGCGGGCAGCGCCTCGGCGCTGACCGGCGTGCTGCAGTTCGCGCTGGGCGCGGCCGCCGCCCCGCTGGTCGGACTTGCCGGATCCGGCTCCGCGCTGCCCATGGCATGTGTCATGCTCGGGCTCTTCCTGTGCTCGGCGCTGTCGTTCACGATCCTGGGCCGGGCAAAGGCGACAAAAGTTAGGTAAGCCTACCCTGCGTGACAAATTCCATTCCCGCCCCTGCTCAGATCCGTTTGTGCACCGGGAAGGAATTACGGCACACTGATGTTGTGAAAAACATGTCCACGATGGAGCCAGGCAGCGAGCGCGGCACGCGCGCCCGTGTCGCCAGGCTGATCCTGGAGCATGGTCCCATCGCGGCCGCCGCCCTGGGCGAGCGGCTCGGGCTCACGCCCGCCGCCGTCCGGCGTCACCTCGACGCCCTGGTGGCCGAGGGGATGATCGAGCCTCGCATGATCCGCCCGCGCGGTCAGCGCGGGCGCGGACGGCCGGCCAAGCTGTTCGCGATCACCGATGCGGGGCGCAGTGCTTTCGAGCACGCCTATGACGACCTGGCAGGGAGCGCGCTGCGATTCCTGGCCCGGCGCATGGGAGAGGAAGCCGTGGCCGACTTCGCCCGCGAGCAGGTGGCGAGCCTGCTCCAGCGGCTGGAGCCGGCCATGCGGACGGTGCCCGCGGACCAGCGCGTGCAGATGCTGGCGCAGGCTCTGTCGGCGGAGGGGTACGCCGCCTCGGCCACCAAGGCCAAGTCCGGCGGCGACCAGCTCTGCCAGCACCACTGCCCGGTGGCTCACGCGGCCGCGGAGTTCCCGCAGCTGTGCGAGGCCGAGACGGAGGCGTTCGCGCAGCTGCTCGGCACCCCGGTGCAGCGCCTGGCCACGATCGCTCACGGCGACGGGGTGTGCACCACGCACGTGTCCCCCCAGTCCCTGGCCGATTCCGCACATAAAGACAAGAGCAAGGAGACCGGAAGGTGACTGTCACCGACCGCCCGGAGCTGGAAGGCCTCGGGAATTACAAGTTCGGCTGGGCCGACCCGGATGCCGCGGGTGCGGCGGCCAAGCGAGGCCTGTCCGAGGAGGTCGTCCGCAACATCTCCGCGCTCAAGAGCGAGCCGGAGTGGATGCTCGACCTTCGCCTGAAGGGCCTCCGCCTGTTCGACAAGAAGCCGCTGCCGACGTGGGGCTCCGACCTCACCGACATCGACTTCGACAACATCAAATACTTCGTGCGCTCGACCGAGAAGCAGGCCGCTTCCTGGGACGAGCTGCCCGCCGACATCAAGAACACCTACGACAAGCTCGGCATCCCCGAGGCGGAGAAGCAGCGCCTCATCGCCGGTGTCGCGGCCCAGTACGAGTCCGAGGTCGTCTATCACAAGATCCGTGAGGACCTCGAGGAGAAGGGTGTCATCTTCGTCGACACCGACACGGGCCTGCGCGAGCACGAGGACCTCTTCAAGGAGTACTTCGGCTCGGTGATCCCGGTGGGCGACAACAAGTTCGCCGCGCTCAACACCGCCGTGTGGTCCGGTGGCTCGTTCATCTACGTGCCGCCGAACGTCGAGGTCGAGATCCCGCTGCAGGCCTACTTCCGGATCAACACCGAGAACATGGGCCAGTTCGAGCGGACCCTGATCATCGTCGACGAGAACAGCTACGTCCACTACGTCGAGGGCTGCACCGCGCCGATCTACTCCTCCGACTCGCTGCACAGCGCGGTCGTCGAGATCGTCGTGAAGAAGAACGCCCGCTGCCGTTACACGACCATCCAGAACTGGTCCAACAACGTCTACAACCTGGTCACCAAGCGCGCCGTCGCCTACGAGGGCGCGACCATGGAGTGGATCGACGGCAACATCGGCTCCAAGGTGACCATGAAGTACCCGGCCGTCTACCTCATGGGCGAGCACGCCAAGGGCGAGACGCTGAGCGTCGCGTTCGCCGGCGAGGGCCAGCACCAGGACGCCGGCTCGAAGATGGTGCACCTGGCGCCCAACACCAGCTCCAGCGTCATCTCCAAGTCGGTGGCGCGCGGCGGCGGCCGCACCTCCTACCGCGGTCTCGTGCAGATCGAGGAGGGCGCCCACGGCAGCGCCAGCACCGTCAAGTGCGACGCCCTGCTGGTCGACCAGATCAGCCGCTCCGACACCTACCCCTACGTCGACGTCCGCGAGGACGACGTCTCGATGGGTCACGAGGCCACGGTCTCCAAGGTCAGCGAGGACCAGCTGTTCTACCTCATGAGCCGCGGGCTCGACGAGGACGAGGCGATGGCGATGATCGTGCGCGGCTTCGTCGAGCCGATCGCGCGTGAGCTGCCCATGGAATACGCGCTCGAGCTCAACCGGCTGATCGAGCTGCAGATGGAAGGAGCCGTCGGCTGATGGGCCTGAACGAGAAGCCCCTGTCGACCCTGCACGAGAAGTCGTCCTTCGACCTGGCCGACTTCGACGTCCCGACGGGTCGCGAGGAGGCGTGGCGCTTCACGCCGCTCTCCCGCCTGAAGGGCCTGCACAGCGGCAAGGCCGAGCCGGCCGGCCACGTCCGCGTCGACGTCGAGGCGGCGCCCGAGGTGACCGTCGAGACGGTCGGCCGCGACGACGCCCGCCTCGGCACGTCGTTCGTGCCGTCCGACCGGGTCAGCGCCCAGGCCTGGACCAGCTTCGAGAAGGCCACCGTCATCACAGTGCCGCGCGAGGCCGTCACCTCCAGGCCGACCGTGCTGACGCTGACCGGCGAGCAGGCCGTCGCCGGCGGCGCCGCCTACGGCCACATCGTGGTCAAGGTCGAGCCGCTGGCCGAGGCCGTGCTCGTGCTCGACCACAAGGGCAGCGCCGTCTACGCCGACAACATCGAGTTCGTCGTCGGCGAGGGCGCCAGCCTCAAGGTCGTCAGCCTCCAGGACTGGAACGACGACGCGGTCCACGTCTCGGCCCACCACGCCCAGCTCGCCAAGGACGCGACGTTCCGCAGCTTCGTGGTGACACTCGGCGGCGACCTCGTACGCCTGTCGCCCAGCGTCTCCTACACCGCCGCGGGCGGCGACGCCGACATGTCGGGCGTCTACTTCGTGGACGCGGGCCAGCACCTCGAGCACCGCCTGCTGGTCGACCACTCGCAGCCCAACTGCAAGAGCAACGTCGACTACCGCGGCGCGCTGCAGGGCGAGGAGGCGCACGCCGTCTGGATCGGCGACGTCATCATCAGGGTCGAGGCCGAGGGCACCGACACCTACGAGCTCAACCGCAACCTCATCCTCACCGACGGCGCCCGCGCCGACTCGGTGCCCAACCTCGAGATCCTCACCGGCGAGGTCGCCGGCGCGGGGCACGCCTCCGCCTCCGGCCGCCTCGACGACGAGCACATCTTCTACCTCCAGGCCCGCGGCATCCCGCACGACGAGGCCCGCAGGCTGGTCGTGCGCGGCTTCCTCGGCCAGCTGATCGAGAAGATCGAGATCGAGGAGATCCGTGAGCGCGTCCTGAACGCCCTGGAGGCGGAGCTCGCGCGATGAGCGGTTTCGAGAAGGTGTGCAAGCTCGCCGACATCCCCGAAGACGGGGTCATCGGCGTCGAGGTCGATGAGACCCCGGTCGCGCTCGTGCGCAAGGGCGGCGACGTCTTCGCCCTGCACGACGTCTGCTCCCACGCCGAGGTCAAGCTCAGCGAGGGCGAAGTCTACGACGGCACGCTGGAGTGCTGGCTGCACGGCTCGTGCTTCGACATCCGCACGGGCAAGCCCACCGGACCTCCCGCGACCCGCCCAGTCAACGTCTACACAGTGAAGATCGACGGCGATGACGTCCTCGTCTCGCTCTCGAAGGAGTCCTAAGCACATGTCCACCCTTGAGATCCGTGACCTGCAGGTCGCCGTCGAGGACAAGGAAATCCTGCGCGGCGTCAACCTGACCGTGAAGGCCGGCGAGACCCACGCCATCATGGGCCCCAACGGCTCGGGCAAGTCGACGCTCGCCTACGCGATCGCCGGTCATCCCAAATACACGATCACCGGCGGCCAGGTGCTGCTCGACGGCGTGGACCTGCTGGAGCTGTCGGTCGACGAGCGGGCCCGCGCGGGCCTGTTCCTGGCCATGCAGTACCCGGTCGAGGTCCCCGGCGTGTCGGTCTCGAACTTCCTGCGCTCGGCCGTCACCGCGGTCCGCGGCGAGGCGCCGAAGCTGCGCGAGTTCGCCAAGGACCTGAAGAACGGCATGGACGCGCTGTCCATCGACCCGGCCTTCGCCCAGCGCAACCTCAACGAGGGCTTCTCCGGTGGCGAGAAGAAGCGCCACGAGATCCTCCAGATGGAGCTGCTCAAGCCGAAGATCGCGGTGCTCGACGAGACCGACTCCGGCCTCGACGTCGACGCGCTGCGCGTGGTGTCGGAGGGCATCAACCGCTTCCGCGCCTCCGGCGAGACCGGCGTGCTCCTCATCACCCACTACACCCGTATCCTGCGCTACGTGAAGCCGGACTTCGTCCACGTCTTCGCGGCGGGCCGCATCGTCGAGGCGGGCGGGCCAGAACTGGCCGAGAAGCTCGAGGCCGAGGGCTACGAGCAGTACACGAAGGCATCTGCATGACTTCCATCAGCTTCGATGTGGAGAAGATCAGGAAGGATTTCCCGGTCTTCTCCCGCGAGCTGCCCGACGGGCGTCCGCTCGTCTATCTCGACTCGGGCAACTCCTCACAGAAGCCCAACCAGGTCATCGAGACCATGCGGGAGCACCTGGCGCTGCACTACAGCAACGTCGGGCGCGCCATGCACGTGCTGGGCGCCGAGTCCACCGACGCCTACGAGGGAGCCCGCGACAAGGTGGCGGGCTTCATCGGGGCGCCGGCACGCGAGGAAGTGGTCTTCACCAAGAACGCCTCCGAGGCGCTCAACCTGCTGGCCTACTCCTTCGGCAACCCCGCCAACACCGACCCCCGCTTCACGCTGGGGCCGGGCGACGAGATCGTCGTCTCGGAGATGGAGCACCACTCCAACATCGTGCCGTGGCAGCTGCTCGCGCAGCGCACCGGCGCGACGCTGAAGTGGTTCGGCGTCACCGGCGACGGCCGGCTCGACTACGACCCCGCGCTCGTCACCGAGCGCACCAAGGTCGTCTCCATCGCCCACCAGTCCAACGTGCTCGGCACGATCAACCCGGTGGCCCAGGTGGCGCGGCGGGCTCACGAGGTGGGCGCGCTGCTCGCGCTCGACGCCTCCCAGTCCGTGCCGCACCACCGCACCGACGTGACCGCGCTGGGCGCCGACTTCGTGGCCTTCACCGGCCACAAGATGGTCGGCCCCTCGGGCATCGGCGTGCTGTGGGGGCGGGCCGAGCTGCTCGAGGCGATGCCTCCGTTCCTGGGCGGCGGCGAGATGATCGAGGCGGTCTGGATGGACCGCTCGACGTACGCGCCGATCCCGCACAAGTTCGAGGCGGGCACGCCGCCCATCGTCGAGGCCATCGGGCTCGGCGCGGCGGTCGACTACCTCACCGAGGTCGGCATGGACGCCATCGAGGAGCACGAGCGCGCCCTGACGGCCTACGCCCTCGAGGCGCTGCGCGAGCTGCCCGGGCTGCGCGTCATCGGCCCCGAGACGCTGGAGGAGCGCGGGGGCACGGTGTCGTTCACGCTGGAGGGCATCCACCCGCACGACGTGGGGCAGATCCTGGACGACTCGTTCGGGGTGGCCGTACGCGTCGGGCACCACTGCGCGCGGCCGCTGCACCTGCGGTTCGGAATACCGGCGACCACGCGGGCGTCTTTCTACCTGTACAACACCACGGGCGAGATCGACGCCCTGGTGCGCGGTCTCCATCACGTTCAGAAGGTGTTCGCATAGCCATGATCGGCGAGTCGATGTACCAGGAGCTGATCCTGGAACACTACAAGCACCCGCAGGGGCGGGGGCTGCGCGAGCCGTACGACGCCGAGGTTCACCACGTGAACCCGACGTGCGGCGACGAGATCACGCTCAGGGTCAAGGTGGACGACGCCGGCACGATCCTCGACGTCTCCTACGACGGCCAGGGCTGCTCCATCAGCCAGGCCGCCGCCTCCGTGCTGCACGAGCTGACCACCGGCTCGACGGTTCAGGAGACGCTGTCCGTGGTCGACGAGTTCACCCGGCTGATGCAAGGCAGGGGACAGGTGGAGGCCGACGAGGACGTCCTCGGCGACGCGGTCGCGTTCGCGGGCGTGGCCAAGTTCCCGGCGCGTGTTAAATGCGCGTTGCTTTCTTGGATGGCCTACAAGGATGCGGTTGTGAGGAGCGCTGCCCAATGAGCAAGCCAGTGGAGACGCCGACCGATTTCGACGGCGAGACGAGTGCCGACGAGGTCATGGAAGCCCTCAAGGACGTCGTCGACCCCGAGCTCGGCATCAACGTCGTCGACCTGGGCCTGATCTACGGGCTCAACCTCGACTCGGCCGACGGGGGCAAGCCCGTCGCCACCATCGACATGACGCTGACCAGCGCCGCCTGCCCGCTGACCGACGTCATCGAGGACCAGGCGCATTCCGCGCTCGACGGCATGGTGTCCGACGTGAAGATCAACTGGGTCTGGCTGCCGCCGTGGGGCCCTGACAAGATCACTGACGAGGGGCGCGAGCAGCTCCGTATGCTAGGCTTCAACGTCTGATCTTTTCCGCTGTCACGGCTGGCGTAAAGCGTCAGCCGTTTCAGTGTGCAATAGCGTTTCCGGAAAGTCCGGGCGCGTCCCGGGGGAATATCCGATAACATCCCCGGCGTTGGTAACAGATGTACCTGACGCCTCATCGCGCGTCTCGCACCGCCTGCGGCCGGTGCCAGGTATGTCCCCCCTCCTCTTCCCGCCCCCATGACGGCGGGTGCCCTTGAACCTGTGCGGCCCCGCCGCATGCCTTGGCTCGTCCTTTCGCAGAAGTGACGTGCCACTTCGACGGAAAGGCACGACTTTCGTGACCATGCTTGACGCTGTCATGCCCACGCTCGACGACACCACGATCGAGCCGGCCCCGTCCGAATTCGAGCTGCTCGGCCTGCCGAAGCCGCTCGTCAACGGGCTGGCCAAGCTGGGCTTCGACAGTCCGTTCCCCATTCAGAGCGCGACGATCCCCGACGTGCTCGCCGGCCATGACGTGCTCGGCCGCGGCCAGACCGGCTCCGGCAAGACGCTCGCCTTCGGCCTGCCCACCATGGCCCGCATCGCCGGCGTGAAGCCCGCCCCAGGGCGGCCCCACGCGATGATCCTCGTGCCCACCCGTGAGCTCGCGCTCCAGGTGCACGACGCCCTCGAGCCCCTCGGCCGCGGCCTCGGCCTGCGCATGAAGGTCGTCGTCGGCGGCATGTCGATGGGCAAGCAGATCGAGGCGCTGCGGCGCGGCGTCGACATCGTCATCGCCACCCCCGGCCGCCTCGGCGACCTCATCAGGCAGGGCGAGTGCTCGCTCGGCGACGTCGAGGTGAGCGTCCTCGACGAGGCCGACCACATGTGCGACCTCGGCTTCTTCCCGGTCGTCACCGACCTGCTCGCGCAGACCCCGTCCGACGGCCAGCGGCTGCTGTTCTCCGCCACGCTCGACGGCGACGTCGACAAGCTGGTGCAGCGCTTCCTGAAGAACCCCATCACCCACTCCGTGGCGCCCGCGACCTCCCCGGTCGACACCATGGAGCACCACGTCGTGCAGGTGACGCGCGACGACAAGTTCGACGTCACGGCCGAGATCGCCAACCGCGAGGGCCGTACGATCATCTTCGTCCGCACCCAGCACGGCGTCGACCGGCTGTGCAAGCAGCTCGCCAGGGTCGGCGTCAAGGCCGGCGGCCTGCACGGCGGCAAGCGCCAGAACCAGCGCACCCGCATCCTGTCGGAGTTCCGCGAGGGCTCCGTCAACGTGCTGGTGTGCACCGACGTCGCCGCCCGCGGCATCCACGTCGACAACATCAGCCTGGTGCTGCACGTCGACCCGCCGCAGGACCACAAGAGCTACCTGCACCGGGGCGGCCGCACGGCGCGCGCCGGCGAGAAGGGCACCGTGGTGACGCTGGTGCTGCCCAACGAGCGCCGCTCCACCGACGCGCTCACCCGCAGGGCCGGCATCCACCCGTTCCGTCTCAAGGCCACGCCGGGCCACCCGCGCCTCGCCGAGGTGGCCGGGGCCCGCACGCCGAGCGGCGAGTCCATCCCCGTGTGGGAGCCTGACGTCCGCAAGCCGCTGCGCCCGCGCCGCGACGGCGGCACCTCCGAGCGCCGTGGCGGCCGCCGCGGCCGCCGTGACTTCGACGGTGAGCGCCGCCCGCGCCGCCACGAGGACGGCGAGCGGTCGTTCGGCGACGACCGGCGTCCGCGCCGGGAGTTCGACGGTGAGCGCAGGCCCCGCCGCGAGTTCGACGGCAACCGCGCGCCGCGCCGCCACGACGGCGACCGGCCGTTCAGCGCTCCGTCCGACGAGCGCCGCCCGCACCGGCACGGTGAGGGTGAGCGGCCGTTCGGGGGCTCGCAGGAGCCCCGCACGTTCAGTGACGACCGCCGGCGCGAGGGGCGCGGCGGCCGGGGCGGCTACCGCTCCGACGACCGCCCGCTGCGCCAGGACGACCGTGGCCCGCGTTACGGCTCCGACCGTGGCCGCCCGTTCTCGGGTGACCGCGACCGCGGCTACCGTTCCGACGACCGGCCCGCCGGTTACCGTTCCGACGACCGTCCTGGGGGTTACCGCTCCGGGCGTACCGACGAGCGCGGCAACGGCGGCTACCGCCGCAACTCCGGCCGCCGCTACGAGCGCTGACCGGTTCTGATGCACGAACGTCGCCCGCCGCACCCCCGAGGTGCGGCGGGCGACGTGCTTTCCTGGTCACGCGAGCGGGATGGCGCTGCTCGCCGGTTCATCGGTTGGGGACGGGACGAAAGCAGCCGTCCGATGTGTCCGGACTCATGACCAGGTGATGACGGTCGTCTCGCGTGGCGGACGCCGGGCGGCGTCACCCCGTGACGCAGACTAGGCTTAGCAGGCACGCCAGCCGAACGACGAGAGAGACCATGAAGACCTTCGAAGAGCTGTTCGCCGAGCTGTCAGAGAAGGCCCGGACCCGGCCCGCGGGCTCGGGCACCGTGGCCGCGCTCGACGCCGGCGTCCATGCCATCGGCAAGAAGGTCGTCGAGGAGGCCGCCGAGAGCTGGATGGCGGCCGAATACGAGTCAGACGACAGGGCAGCGGAAGAGATCTCGCAGCTCCTCTACCACGTCCAGGTGCTCATGATCGCCAGAGGCATCGGCCTCGACCAGGTCTACAAGCATCTCTAGGGCGCCCCGGCGCCCGGCCACCGCGGAGAGACAATGAGAGCGAGACACGTAAGGACCTGACATGCTGCGTCTGGCAGTACCGAACAAGGGCGCGCTCAGCGAGGGCGCCCAGAGCATGCTCAAAGAGGCCGGCTACCGGTCGCGCAGAGACAGCAAGGAGCTCGTCGTCGTCGACGAGGCCAACGGCTGCGAGCTGTTCTTCCTGCGGCCCAGAGACATCGCCGTCTACGTCGGCGAAGGCACCCTCGACCTCGGCATCACCGGCCGCGACATGCTGATCGACTCCGGCGCGCCGGTCGAGGAGATCATGCCGCTCGGCTTCGGTGGCTCCACCTTCCGGCTGGCCGCCGCCGCGGGGGCGATGACCTCGGTCGCCGACCTCGACGGCCGCCGCATCGCCACCGCCTATCCTGGCCTGCTCGACAAATACCTGTCCGACCAGGGCGTCGATGCCCGGGTCATCAAGCTCGACGGCGCCGTCGAGACCGCCATCAGGCTCGGCGTCGCCGACGCCATCGCCGACGTCGTCGAGACCGGCACCACGCTGCGCAACGTCGGGCTCGAGGTGTTCGGCGAGCCGATCATGCGTTCCGAGGCCGTGCTCATCAAGCGGCAGGGCGCGCCGGAGTCGCCGGGCGCGGGCCAGCTCGTCCGCCGCTTCCAGGGCGTCGTGCACGCCCGCGACTTCGTGATGATGGACTACGACATCCGCGCCGAGCGCATCGAGGAGGCCATCGCGCTCACCCCCGGCATGGAGGGGCCGACGGTCTCGCCGCTGCACCGCGAGGGCTGGGTCGCCGTGCGGGCCATGGTCCGCCGCAAGGGTCACCAGCAGGTGATGGACCAGCTCTGGGACATCGGCGCGCGGGCCATCCTGGTCACCGACATCTACGCCTGCCGCCTCTGATCTGACAAATGTCACGGCGAAGGCCGGAGGGAACGCACTGCCGTCCCCACCGGCCACGCCCGTAGCGTTCCCGGCATGAACGCCATCGTGTTCGACCACGTCAGCAAGCACTACGGGGACGTGCTCGCCGTCGACGACCTGTCGTTGTCGGTCGAGCCCGGCTCGACGGTCGCGCTGCTCGGCCCCAACGGGGCCGGCAAGTCCACCTCCATCAACCTGCTGCTCGGCCTCCTCCTGCCCACCGCGGGCACGGTGGCGGTGCACGGGCGCGCCCCCGCCGAGGCGGTCAGGGCGGGGGAGATGGGCGCCATGCTCCAGGACGGCGCCCTCATCCCGGAGCTGACCGTCAAGGAGCTCGTCGACCTCGTCCGCCGCCTCTACCCCCGGCCCCTCGACCTGGCCGACGTCCTGGAGCTGGCCGACCTGACGAGCCTGGCCGGGCGGCGGGCGGGCAAGCTGTCCGGCGGGCAGGCGCAGCGGGTCAGGTTCGCCCTCGCGATCGCCGGGGCGCCGAAGATCCTGCTGCTCGACGAGCCCACCGCCGCCATGGACGTCGAGTCCAGGCTGCGTTTCTGGGCCGGGATGCACGACTACGCAGCCGGGGGACGTACCGTCGTGTTCGCCACCCACTACCTGGAGGAGGCCGACGAGCACTCCGACCGGGTGGTCGTCATCGCGCGCGGCCGGCTGGCCGCCGACGGCACCGCCGCCCAGATCAAGGCCGGCGCCGGAGGCAGCGCCGTCAGCTTCGACCTCGGCGACCAGCCGGCGGCCGGGCTCGACCGGCTGCCCGGCGTCAGCGCCGTCGAGATCCTGGACGGCACGGCCACCCTGCACACCTCCGACCCCGACGCCACCCTCGACGCCCTCTACCGGGGCACCACGCTCGACGTGCGCGGCGTCCGGCTGGCCGGCGCCGACCTCGAGGCCGCCTTTCTCCAGCTCACCCGGGAGCCCTGATGCTCGCCTTCGCCAAGACCGACATCCTGCGCATGCTGCGCAACAGGCGCTACTTCGTCTTCGTCGTGGCCTTCCCCGTACTGCTGTACGTGATCAACGCCAGCATCTACGGCCAGGACACCGACGCGGGCGGCGTCAAGTACAGCGTCCTGCTCATGGTGTCGATGGCCGCCTATGGGGCGCTCGCGTCGTCCACGATGAGCTCCGCCGTGCCGCTGGCCACCGAGCGGCAGTCCGGCTGGCTGCGCCAGCTCCAGATCACGCCGCTGCCCGGCTCCGCCGTCGTCGCCGCCAAGCTGATGACCGCGATGACACTCGTGCTGCCCGCGCTCGTGCTGGTCAGCCTGGCCGCGATCGTGCAGCAGGGCGTGTCGCTGCCGCCCGGCAGGTGGCTGGCGCTGCTGCTGGCCCTGTGGCTGGGCGCGGTGCCGTTCGTGGCGCTCGGGCTGGCCATCGGGTCGGCGCTGACCGCCGACGCCGCCCAGCCCGTCGCGATGATCTGCATGTTCGTGCTGGCCATCGCGGGCGGCCTGTGGTTCCCGCCGGAGGTCTTCGGCGCCACCATGAAGACCGTGGCCGGGCTGACGCCCTCCTTCCACTACGCGAGCCTCGGCTGGAGCCTCGCCGCCGGGAACGGCGTGGTGATGACGGACGTGCTGGTCATCGCCGGGTGGGCGGTCGTCCTGGGCGGGCTCGCGGCCTGCTTGTACCGGCGGGCTACCGTACGGGCATGAGCTTCGCCGACCGGATCAGCTTCGACGGCCCCGACGAGAACGGGTCGCCCGCCAGGCGACTGGTGGGCGTCTCCGTCGGCATGGTCTATCTCCTCTTCCCCGTCGCCGACATCGTGACCGGCGCCTTCACCGGGGCGAAGGCGGTCTGGGCCTGCCTGCTGCTGATGACGTACGTCGGCGCCTACGTCCTCGTCGTCGCGAGCTCTCCGAGCAGGCTCAGTCTGGGCCGCTTCATCTACCCGCTGTTCGCGCTGGTCAGCGTGCTCGGCGTGACCGCCGCGCTGGCCTTCGGCGGAGCCTGGCTGAGCCTGCCGGTCTACACCGTCGTCCTGTACGCCTTCGCTCTGCGGCCCGCCCACGCCCTGATCGGCATGGTCCTCAGCCTGCTGGTCGTCATCGGCGGCGGCGTGCTGCACCGCGACTCCTGGGACACCATCGCCGTGCTCGCCGTCCAGGTGGTGACGCTCGGCGTGCTGTTCATCAGCGTCCGCAACACCCGCGCGCTGAGCCACCGGCTGCGCCTCGCCCAGGACGAGGTCGCCAGGCTCGCCGCCACCGAGGAGCGCCTGCGCATCGCCCGCGACCTGCACGACCTGCTCGGCCACAGCCTGTCGCTGATCGTGCTCAAGAGCGAGCTGGCCGGGCGGCTGGCCGAGGAGTCGCCCCGGGCGCGCCAGGAGATCGCCGACATCGAGTCCGTCGCCAGGAAGGCGCTGACCGAGGTGCGCGAGGCGGTCACCGGCTACCGGCAGCGCAGCCTCGCCGAGGAGCTCGACAGCGCCCGCGCGGTGCTGGCGGCCGCCGGGGTCGCGGCCGACGTGCGCGTCGCCGGCGGGCCGCCGCCCGCCGTGCTCGACGAGCTGTTCGGGTGGAGCGTGCGCGAGGGCGTCACCAACGTCGTCCGCCACGCGCACGCCACCCGGTGCGAGATCACCGTGACCGTCTCGGAGTCCGGCGCCGTGCTGGAGATCGTGGACGACGGGGACGGCGGCGGCGGGCCGTACGCGATGGGCAGCGGCCTGCGCGGGCTCACCGAGCGGGTGACCGGCGCGAACGGCACGGTCACGGTCGGCGACCACCGGCTCAGGGTGCTGGTTCCTGCGGTGGAGTACGCATGATCAGAGTTCTCCTGGCCGAAGACCAGGGCATGGTACGCGGGGCGCTGGCCTCCCTGCTGGGCCTCGAACCCGACATCGAGGTCGTCGGCGAGGCCGCCGACGGCGACGAGGCGCTGGCCGTCGCCACCGCCGTCCGGCCCGACGTGGCGCTGCTCGACATCGAGATGCCCCGCACCGACGGGCTCGCCGCCTGCCGCGCCATCGGCCGCGACGTGCCCGGCTGCCGGGTGATGATCCTCACCACCTTCGGCCGGCCCGGCTACCTGCGCACCGCCATGGAGGCCGGCGCCGTGGCCTTCCTCGTCAAGGACAGCCCGGCCAGGGAGCTGGCGGCGGCCATCCGGCGGGTCCACGCGGGGGAACGCGTCATCGACCCGGCCCTGGCGGCGGCTGCGCTGAGCGCGGGGCCCAACCCGCTGTCGGGACGCGAGCGCGACGTCCTGAGCGCGGCGGCCGACGGCTCCACGATCGTGGACATCGCCGCACGCCTGCACCTGTCGGAGGGCACCGTCCGCAACTACCTGTCGTCCGCCATCCAGAAAACCCACACCCGCAACCGCATCGAAGCCGTCCAACGAGCCCGCACGCAGGGCTGGCTCTAACACCCACCCCTGGCCCCGTCCTTCGGTCCCTTGGGCGTGGGGTCAGGTTCTGGTCGTCAGCTGTCTGATCAGGTCTGAGATGCGGACGATGCCCAGGCAGCGGTTCAGTTCGTCCGTTACCACCAGGTCGTCGTAGACGCGGGTCGCGTCGCGGCCGGCGGCTTGCATGGCGGCGACGGCCGGAGTCGTGCGGGGGACCGTGCGCGGGGGGTCGGCCAGGCGGCGGGCCGGTTTGGAGCCGTGCAGGGCGTGGCCGTAGCGGGCGGCGATGGAGAGCAGGAAGCGGCTGCGGTCGAGGCTGCCCGTCGGGCGCTGGAACTCGTCCACCAGGATCACGCTGGTGATCGTCGGCTCATGGCCGAAGGCGGCCACCGCCTCCTCCGCCTTGGCCTCGGCGGGCAGCGTCACGGCGGGCAGCAGCAGCTCCTGGACGCGGGGGCCGAGCATGGCTGAGGCGGGCGGCTCGTCGGTGATCGGCAGCGGGACACGTACCTTGCCGTCCGGGCCAGGAGCGAGCAGCGGGCCGTGTGCGAGGCGGACGCCCAGCCCGCGCATCACCGCCGCCTGCTGCTCCCGTTCCACGCCCGGCGCCATGACGTGTGCGCCGATGCCGCGTGCCAGCGTGACCACCGCCCGCGCCACCGCCGTCGCCCGGTGGTCCCCTGGGATGCGCGCCACCACCTCGGGGTCCAGGGCCAGCAGGTACGGGGCCGCGCCGGCCACCAGGTCCAGGCTCGGGCCCGCCACACCCATGCCCGCGAAGCCCAGCAGGTAGCCGCTCGACCGCAGCCCGTCGATGCCCACCTTCAGCAGCGGCCGGTCCTGTTCGCGGCACGTACCGGTGAGGAGGAGGATCGCCTCGCGCGGATGCCGTCCCGCTCGCCGCAGCGCCTCGTGCAGCGGGGCCAGCGCGCCCGCGCCCGGCAGCACCACCCCGATCGGCAGCTCCAGCACCATGGGCAGCGGCGTGGCGCGCAGGACGCCGGAGGGGTCCACGACGGCGGGATGCGCGATGACGGCCCCGGTGTCGAGATCCACCAAGGGGCTGGTGAGCAGGGAGGACACGTAAGGAATGGTGGTCCTTTCGCAGCTCCCGCCAGAAGGCCCGAAAAGGAGAATTCACCGGCATTTCGGTTGAGGTTCGCGGGGGTTGGGGAGCGAGCGACCGTCCCTCAAGGTCTCCCGGGTGGGAGGGCGAGGGACCGTTCCACGCGTCGGCGCACCGGCGCCGCCCTGGGTGGGGTGGTCGAGGGGGTGGGGGTTGTTCGGTAGGGTTCGCGGCATGGGCGGGCGTCCGGCGAAGGGCGGCGGCCGGTGGGTCTGCGTGCCGCCGGAGCGCCTGCACCCGTGGATCGACGGGTTCGCCGGGCGCCATGGGCCCTTCTCGGCGAGCGGTGATGGCCGCGTCGTCCGGCTGATGGCCGACGATGGGGCGCTGGCCGAGCTCCAGGTGCCTTTTCCGCCCTTGGCGCCGCCTGGGCCGCCGCACGTCACCCGGCTGGTCACGCACGCGGGGGCCGCGCGGCGGGTCGGGGTGTTCCTGGTGCGGCTCGGTGGGTACGCGGCCGGCGTCTTCCATGGGGACGAGCTGGTGGTGTCCAAGGTGGGGTCGCGGCTGGTGCAGGGGCGTACGGCGGCCGGGGGATGGTCGCAGCAGCGCTACGCCAGGCGGCGGGCGAACCAGGCGGCGCGGGTGTACGACGACGCCGTGGAGACGGCGGTGCGGGTGCTGACGCCGTACCTGGGGGAGCTGGACGGGGTGGTGTTCGGCGGCGACAGGAGAGCCGTGGACGCGCTGCGGCAGGACCGGCGGCTCGCCCCGCTGCTGGCCCTGGAGCGGGAGCCGTTCCTGGTGGTGCCGGATCCGCGGCTGGCGGTGCTGCGGGAGACGCCCGCGCAGTTCAGGGCGGTACGGATCCGCGTGGTGGATCCGGGATGACCTCTCAACGGCTGAAGGCGTGGAGGTGGTCTGTGAGGTAGGCGGCCAGTGAGCGGGGCGGGCGGCCGGTGAGGTCCTTGACCGTCGTGGTGGTCGATGACCAGCGGCCGTCGCCGATGTCGGCCATCAGGGCGGCCAGCTCCTCCGCCTGGAGGCGGGGCAGGCCGCGGGTCTCGAGGCGGGCGGCCATCTCGGGGACGGGGAGGTCCACGTAGCGGTACGCGCGGCCCAGGACGCGGCCGATCTCCTCGGCGATCCTGGCGTGCGGCAGCGACTCTGGGCCGGTCAGCACGTGGTCGCGGCCGGGGCCGACGGGAGCGGTCAGCAGGGCGGCGGCGGTGCCGGCGACGTCGCGGGCGTCGATGTAGTTGACGGGGGCGGTGCCGTATGAGCCGTGCATGACGCCGGCCGCGAAGTCGTACGGCAGGTTCTGCATGAAGCCGGTCGGCTGCAGGATCGCCCACGGCACGCCCGACTGCCTGAGGTGGTCGTCCACGATGCCGTGCAGGCCGCTGGCGAGCCGGCCGCCGGGTGCGGCGCCGCGTACCGACACCGTGACGATCTGCGCCACGCCGGCGCGCGCGGCGAGGTCGATGACGGCGCGGTGAGCGTCGGCGAAACCGGGCCAGATCGAGCTGTTGAGGAAGAGCCGGTCGCCGGGGGACAGCAGCGCACCGATCGTCTCGGGACGCTCGAAGTCGGCCGGCCGGTACGGGATCCCGAGGTCGCCGGCGGGCCGGCGGACGGCGGCCACGACGTCCAGGCCCTTCAGGCGCGCGGCGAGGGCACGGCCGACGGACCCGGTGGCACCGGTCACCACGATCACGAGCACACCTCCATAAGCGGAAAGTCGTATTCCGGTTGACCGGACGGTACACTATGCGGAATCGAATCGTCCACTTAGGAGCCGGTACGTGCGCGCCGACGCAAGACGGAACCTCGGCAAGATCGTCACAGCCGCCGCCGAGGCCATCGCGGAGCGCGGCGTCAACGTCCCCATGGAGGTCATCGCCCGGCGCGCGGGCGTCGGCGTCGGCACCCTCTACCGGCGCTTCCCCGACCGCCACGCCCTGGTCGCGGCCATCGGCGAGCACTACGTGCACACGATGACCGAGGCGCTCGACACCGCCACGGCGGACAACGGCGACGCGTGGAGCGCGATCCGCGCCTTCGTCTCATGGGCCTCCGAGCCGGGGCGCACCGCGCTGTCCACGGCGCTCGCCGACCTGCCCGACGAGGTGATCGTGGGGCGGGCCGAGTTCAGGCGGGCGCGGGAGGAGTGGGTGGAGCGGCTCGACCACCTCGTACGCCGGGCGCAGGCCGACGGCTCGATGCGGGCGGACGTCGGCGTTGACGACCTCGTCCACCTCCTGAACGTCTTCACCTGCCACCCCGACCACCTCCCGGCGCCCGTGGCCGCCGATCCGGGGCGGTACCTGGGGCTGATGCTCGACGGCATGAGGTCAGGCGTCCCGAACTCGTGAGCGTGGAGCTCTTGAGACGATTCAATAATTTGCCGCTATGATGAGCCGAGTTCTCGGTGAACCGCGTTCTGCGGCCCACCGGACGACACCGGGTCACGCCTCCCGCCGGTGCGCCGCGTCAGGCGGGCACCCAGGGGGCGCACCCGCACCTTCAGCAGCACGGCCTCGTGAGGATCGATGGCGACCACGAACATCAAGGAGGTCGCGCAGCTGGCGCGCGTCTCGGTCGGAACGGTGAGCAATGTGCTCAACCGCCCCGAGATCGTGTCCCCGGCCACCCGCGAACGCGTCTTCGAAGCGATCAAGAAACTCGGGTTCGTCCGCAACGAGGTGGCCCGCCACCTGCGGGCGGGCCGCAGCCGTACGGTCGGGCTGGTCGTCCTCGACGTCGCCAACCCGTTCTTCGTGGACGTCGCCACCGGCGCCGAGGCGGTCGCCGACGACCACGACACGATGGTGGTGCTCTGCAACAGCGCCGGCGACTCCGGCCGCGAGCGCCGCCACCTCGACCAGCTCGAACAGCAGCGGGTGATGGGCGTCCTCATCACGCCCGTCGAGGCCGAGCCGCCCTGGCTCGAAGAGCTCGTCGCCCGCGGCACGCCCGTCGTGCTCGTCGACAGTCCCGCCACCGGGCTGCAATGCTCGGTGGCCGTGGACGACCGGCTCGGCGGCCAGATCGCCGGCGCCCACCTCATCGAGCGCGGGCACCGGCGCATCGTCTTCGTCGGCGGGCCGCCGAGCATCAAACAGGTCGCCGACCGGCAGGCCGGCGTGACCAGCGCCGTCGCCGCCGCCGGTGGGGCCGTCGAGCTGCTCACCGCCACCTCGCCGACCCTCACCGTGGCCGAGGGGCGGGCCATCGGCGAACGCGTCGCCGCCCTGCCCCCCTCCGAACGCCCCACCGCCGCCTTCTGCGCCAACGACATGATGGCGCTGGGGTTCCTGCAGGCCATGGCCTCCAACGGGCTGCGGGTGCCGGCCGACATGGCCATCATCGGCTACGACGACATCGACTTCGCCGCCGCGGCCGCCGTCCCGTTGTCCTCGGTCAGGCAACCCCGCGAGCTGCTCGGCCGCACCGCCATAGACCTGCTCCTGGAGGAGGTCTCGGAGCCCGGGGAACACCGCCACCGCCAGGTCATCTTCCAGCCCGACCTCGTCATCCGCGACTCCACCGCCCCCCACCTGACCCGCCCTTAGGGAGGGCAGGGGCTGGGAGGGCTGCGCGGCGCCTGGCTGTGCGGCGCCTGGCTGTGCGGCGTCCGGGTGTGCGGCGTCCGGGTGTGCGGCGTCCGGGTGTGCGGCGTCCGGGTGTGGGGCGTTCGGGTGTGGGGCGTCCGGGTGTGGTGCTCGCGCCCCGCGCGTGTGATCTGAAGGTGTGCGCAGGCGCCGGGGCGTGCCCGCCCAGCGCTTCGGTGCCTTTCGATGGTGGCGTTGTGGCTGGTTGTGCGGGCTGTGGGCGGTGGTGGGGCGGAGGTGTTTCAGGGGAGGTGGGCGGGGGTGGGAGGTGGCGTCGTGGGTGGCGGCTTCGGGGTGTGGCCCCGAGTGGTCTTGTGAGTGGGAATCAACGATTTGGTCTCGGGGGGTGCTGGTTTCTACGGTTTGGGCTGGTTGGGTGAGGGGTTCTGGGTGGGAATCGGAAATGTCGGATGTTTGTGTCATTGACTTTGAGTCGATTCAACACTAATTTCGCACCAACCGCCGTTCACTACCTTGTAACTGGGCAGGAACCACGGTGCAACACTCCACCCCCGCATTCGTGCACGTGCCACGAGAAGGTGGTGCCGGATGAACCATCCCGCCATGTCGATCAGGATCCAAGCTGCCTGCTCAGAGCTCATCTGGGTGGTGCAGCTCAACCTGATGTGGCTCGTCTTCACCCTGGCGGGAGGCGTGGTGCTCGGGATCGGGCCCGCCACCGTGGCCGCGTACACGCTGGCCCGGCGGCACGCCAGGAATGAATCGTTTCAGGCGTGGGCCGAATTCTGGGCCGCCTACCGGCGGGAGTTCGTCCGCGGCTCGCTGCTCGTCCTGCCGCCGGCGGTGCTCGCCGTCGTCCTGGTCGGCAACTACCTGTACTTCTCCGTCCTCGGCCAGGACGCGGGCGCGCTGCGTGTCACGACGTTCGTGGCGCTGCTGGCGCTGGCCGCCGTCGGGGCCTACGTCGGCCCGCTCTACACGCACTACGAGCTGCCGCTGTGGGCGTACATCCCGAAGGCGTCGCTGCTCGCGCTGACCCGGCCGGCCTCCACCGTGCTGCTGATGTTCACGCTGTGGGCGATCGTCTACGCGACCTCGCAGCTGCCCGTCCTGGCGCCCCTGGTCAGCATCGGCGCGTGGATCTCTGTCAACACCTGGCTCTGCCTGCGCTTCTTCGAGGAGAACGAGGCGCGTCTGCATTCGGAAGGAAACCCATGAGCGCATCCCGTAGTCGCCTCCTGGCTGGAGCGTTAGCGCTAACAACCGCCCTGGTGGCCTCCGCGTGCTCCGGCACCGGCGCCGGCGGAGGTGAAGGCCAGGCGGACGACGGCACGATCACGTTCATGACGCAGCTGTTCGGCACCGCCCCCGACCCCCAGGGTGAGCTGCACCAGGCGGTCGAGAAGTTCCTGGGCAAGAAGATCAAGGTCACCTGGGTGCCGAACGCCGAGTACTCGGAGAAGGTCAACGTCACCCTGGCCTCGGACAACCTGCCCGACGTCATGGTGGTCGACCCGAAGTCGCCGGCGTTCGGCAAGGCGGCGGAGGCCGGGGCGTTCTGGGACCTCACCGAGAAGATCAAGAAGTACCCGAACCTCGCCGGTGACCCCAAGGTCCTGCTGAACTCCTCGATCAACGGCAAGGTGTACGGCATCTACCGCATCAGGCCGCAGCTCCGCTCCGCGGTGATGATCCGCAAGGACTGGCTGAAGAAGGTCGGCCTGGAGGCGCCCGAGACCACGGACGACCTCTACGAGATCGCCGAGGCGTTCACCAAGAAGGACCCGGACGGCAACGGCAAGGACGACACCTACGGCCTCATCATCCCGAAGTGGCCGGGCGTCACGTTCTCCGCCTCCAGCCCGTTCAACGTGATGGACGTCTGGTTCGGCGCGCCGAACAACTGGGGCGAGCGCGACGGCAAGATCGTGCCCGAGTTCGACGTGCCCGAGTTCTTCGAGGCCAACCGCTTCATGAAGAAGATGATCGACGAGGGCCTGGTCAACCCCGACTGGAACACCCTCGACACCGCCAAGTGGAACGACCCGTTCGTCCAGGGCAAGGGCGGCATCATCATCGACGTCGACGTCCGCACGACGCAGCTGCTCGACCTGCTCAAGGAGCAGGACCCCGAGACGTACGGCGACAAGGTCCTGACGGTCGGCAACCTGGCCCGCCCCGACGGCAAGAAGTTCTCGCTGCCGTTCACCGGCTACAAGGACGTGCTGGCCATCTCCAAGCAGCGCATCCGCACCGAGGCACAGCTGGATCAGCTGCTCACCACGCTGGACAAGCTGGCCACCAAGGAAGGCCAGGTGCTGCTGTCCAACGGCATCGAGGGCCGCAACTTCAAGGTCGAGAACGGCGTGGCCGTGCTCATCAACCAGGACGACCCCAAGGTCAAGCAGCTCCAGGACGACGTGGACAAGGCGTTCATCCAGCTCGGCACGCAGGCCAGCACGGGCGTCGGCGGCGTCGCCTACCCGCGGGTGCCGCCGGAGGAGCCGTACCGCAAGGACCTCGAGGAGCGCGCCAAGCGCGTCGAGGAGGACCTGAAGACGGCCGTGTGGGACATCAGCGCCCCGGTGGTCTCGCCGACGGCGGTGGAGAAGGGCGCGACGCTCAACCCGATCGTCACCGACGCCCGGGTCAAGTACCTCGCGGGCCAGATCAGCGAAGACCAGCTCAAGGCTGAGATCAAGCGCTGGTACGACAGCGGCGGCACGCAGATCGCCCAAGAGATCCAGGACCTGGTCTCCAAGCTCGGCCAGTGACGCAAGCAGGGAGGGGCCCGGCCGGGCCCCTCCCATGGAAAGGAGGCCGAGTGGCCACCGACCTGGCGACGCCACCGGTCAAGACGGCCAGGACGCCCGGGAGCCCGCCCGGCGTGGCCCGCCGGCTGTGGCGGTTCCGATGGTTGTACCTGATGCTCGTTCCCGGGCTGGCGTACTTCCTGGTCTTCAAGTACGTCCCGATGCGCGGCCTGCAGATCGCCTTCCAGGACTTCATCCCGTTCCTGGGCTACAACGGCAGCGAATGGGTGGGCTTCAAGCACTTCGTGGACCTGTTCACGGGGCCGGACTTCAACCGCCTGATGTACAACACGCTGTTCCTGGCGCTGCTGAACATCATCTTCGTCTTCCCCGCGCCGATTATCGTCGCGCTGATGCTGAACGAGCTGCGGATCAACATACTCAAGCGCTCGGTGCAGTCGCTGATCTACATCCCGCACTTCCTGTCGTGGACGATCGTCGCGTCGCTGACGTACATCCTGTTCTCGGTGGACTACGGCGTGATCGCCGGCTGGATCCACGAGGTGGTCGGCGGCACCAAGGTCGACTACGTGGCGCAGCCCGAGTGGTTCAGGCCGGTCATCATCCTGCAGACGCTGTGGAAGACGACCGGGTGGACGACGATCATCTACCTGGCGGCGCTCGCGGGCGTGAACCACGACCTGTACGAGGCGGCCAGGATGGACGGCGCCGGCCGCTGGCGGCAGCTCTGGCACGTCACGCTGCCCGCCATCCGCCCGACGATCGTCGTCATGGCCATCCTCATGTCGGGCAACCTGCTCGACATGAGCTTCGAGCAGATCTGGCTCATGACCAACAACCTCAACCGCGCCACCGCCGACGTCTTCGACACCTTCGTCTACTACGTGGGCATCAACCAGGGCGCGTACAGCTACGCCACGGCCGTCGGCCTGTTCAAGGGCGTGGCGGGAGTCCTGCTGATCTTCGGTTCCAACTGGCTGGCCAAGCGCCTCGGCCAGCGGGGCCTGTTCTAGGAGCGCCGCATGTCCGTCAACCAGTACCGCTCCACGGGCAGCCGGATCTTCGACGCGATCAACATCACCCTGCTCACCGGGCTGGGCCTGATCACGCTCCTGCCGCTGCTGTACGTTCTCGCCGGCTCGTTCGCCTCGGAGTCGGAGATCGCCTCGCGGACGTTCTTCCTGTGGCCGCACAAGTTCGTCACCAGCACCTACGAGTACATCTTCGCCACCGACGTGTTCATCAGGGCGCTGCTGACGACGGTCGGGGTGACGCTCGTCGGCACGGTCGTCCAGCTCATGCTGACGCTGACCATGGCGTACCCGCTGGCCAAGCGCTACCTGCCGGGCCGGGCGCTGGCGCTCAACCTGGTGATCTTCACGGTGGTGTTCAGCGGCGGCATCATCCCGACCTACCTGGTGGTCCGCGACCTGGGGCTGCTCAACAGCTATTGGGCGCTGATCCTGCCGCTCGCGATCAACCCGTTCTACCTGCTCATCGTCAAGAGCTTCTTCCAGGAGCTGCCGGAGGCGCTGGAGGAGGCGGCGCGCATCGACGGCTGCACCGAGATGGGCGTCTTCTTCAGGATCGTGCTGCCGCTGTCGAAGCCGATCATCGCGACGTTCTCGCTGTTCTACGCCGTGGGCATCTGGAACGACTACATGTCGCCGCTGCTCTACATCGACGACTCCAGCAAGTGGACGCTGCAGGTGCTGGTCCGCCAGCTCACCGGCGCGGACGCGCAGAACGCGCTGTCGGCCCTCGAATCGGTCTTCTTCCCCACGCAGGGGCTGAAGTTCGCCGTCGTGGTCATCGCCACGCTGCCGATCCTGTGCTTCTACCCGTTCCTGCAGAAGCACTTCGTCAAGGGCGTGCTGATCGGGTCGGTCAAGGAATAAGGGAAGGGAAGGATCTCACATGACCGAGCTGCGCTGGCTGGACCGGCCCGGCGACCAGGGAACGACCTGGGGAGTGCCGTGGCCGCGCGGCGCGGTCGCGTCCGGCACGCCGTTCGCGCTGGCCGACGCCGGGGGGCGTGCGGTGCCGGTGCAGAGCTGGGTGAGCGCCACCTGGCCGGACGGCTCGGTCAAGTGGTCGGCGCACGCGATCGGGGCCGGGCCCCACGCGGAGGCGTACCGGCTGGAGCCGGGACGCGAGCCGGCCGCCACCGCGACGCCCGTCACGGTCGCCCGCGAGGGCCGCGAGCTGGTGGTGAGCACCGGCGTGATCACCTGGCGGATCGGCGGCGGCACGCTGGCCAGGTCGGTCACGCGCGCGGGCCGCGAGATCGCCAGGGACGTGCGCCTGGTCAGCCTGCGCCAGCGCGAGCCGGCGCCCGACGAGGGCGGCCACGTGGCCCGCGAGCGGGCGGACGGCGTCGTCGAGAGCGTCACCGTCGAGCAGGACGGGCCGGTGCGCGCGGTCGTGCGGCTGGAGGGCAGGCACGGCGACTGGCTGCCGTTCACCGTGCGGCTCTACTTCCACGCCGGCGCCGAGCACGTACGGCTGATGCACACCTTCGTCTGGGACGGCGACCCCGACCGCGACTTCCTGGCCGGGCTCGGAGTGCGCGCCGACGTGGTCATGCGCGACGAGCCGCACGACCGGCACGTCCGCCTGGCCGGCGCCACGGGCTTCCTCACCGAGGCGGTACGCGGACTCACCGGCCTGCGCATCGACCCGGGCGAGGCGGCCCGCCGCAACCAGGTCGAGGGCCGCCCCGCCGGGCCGCTCGCCCCCGGGGTCGCCACCCGGCTGCACCTCATCCCCACCTGGAGCGACTACACCCTCGACCAGGGCTCGGCCGACGGCTACACGCTGCGCAAGCGCACCAAGGACGGCCACGCCTGGGTGACGATCCCGTCGGGGACGCGCTCGGCCGGCTACGGCTACGTCGGCGGGGTGAGCGGCGGCCTCGGCTTCGGGCTGCGCGACTTCTGGCGCCTGCACCCCACCCGCCTCGACGTCAGGAACGCCGCCACCGATCTCGCCACCGCCACCGTCTGGCTCTGGTCGCCCTCCGCCCCGGCCATGGACCTGCGCTTCTACCACGACGGCATGGGCCAGGACACCTTCGCCGAGCAGCTCGAAGGGCTGGAGGTCACGTACGAGGACTACGAGCCCGGGTTCGGTGACCCGCGGGGGATCGCGCGTACGCATGAGCTGAGCCTGCGCTTCCACGAGAGCACGCCGGCCGCCGGCGAGCTGGCCGCGCACGCCGCCGCGATGAACGAGCCCGGCCTGCTGACCGCGAGCCCCGAGCGGATCCGCGAGGCGGGCGTGTTCGGCGTCTGGGAGCTGCCCGACCGCTCCACCCCCGCCCGCGCCGCCATCGAGGACCGCCTGGACTTCCTGTTCGACCTGTACGCCCGCGAACGCGAGCAGCGCCGCTGGTACGGCTTCTGGGACTACGGCGACGTCATGCACACCTACGACGCCGACCGGCACACCTGGCGCTACGACGTGGGCGGCTACGCCTGGGACAACTCCGAGCTGTCGCCCGACCTGTGGCTCTGGCTGCAGTATCTGCGCACGGGAAGGGCCGACGTCTTCCGCTTCGCCGAGGCGATGACCCGCCACACCGGCGAGGTGGACGTCTACCACCTCGGCAGGTGGCAGGGCATGGGCAGCAGGCACAACGTGCAGCACTGGGGCTGCAGCTGCAAGCAGGTGCGCATCTCCAACGCCGCCTACCGGCGCTTCCACTACTACCTGACCGCCGACGAGCGCACCGGCGACCTGCTGGACGAGCAGAGTGCGCCCGAGCGGACGTTCCTCGCCGTGGACCCGCTGCGCAAGGTGCGCGACGACGTCTACACGCCCGACCCTTCCGCCCTGTCGGTCGGGCTCGGCACCGACTGGGGCGCGCTCGCCGCCGCCTGGCTCACCCGCTGGGAGCGGCACGGCGACGAACGCGCCCGCGACCGGTTGCTCGGCACCATGGCCGGCATCGCCGCGATGCCGCGCCGCTTCCTGACCGGGGAGGGCCGGCTGGACCTGGAGACCGGCCGCTTCGACACCTCGCGCGACCAGATCTCGATCTCGCACCTGTCGTCGCTGTTCGGGCTGCCGGAGATCTGCGCCGAGCTGATCGGGCTCGGCATCGACGTGCCCGGCTTCGAGGAGGCCTGGCTGGAGTACTGCCGCCTCTACCTCGCCACCCCCGAGCAGCAGGAGGCGGCGGTGGGCCGGCCGCTGACCGGGATCTCGCTGATCGAGGCGCACAGCAGGCTCACCGCGTACGCGGCGGCGCGCACGGGGGACGCGGGGCTCGCCGCTCTGGCGTGGCGCAAGTTCTTCACCGGCGAGGGCGACCAGCTCAACGACAACCCGCTGACCGAGCAGAAGGAGTGGGCGCTGACGACGGTGGACGGCCCGCGGGTGCCGCACGCGGTGCGCGAGGCGGCGTTCGTCAGCACCAACAGCGCGGCGCAGTACGGCCTGGCCGCGATCCACAACCTGGCCCTGATAGGGGAGCACCTGCCGGAGAAATAGCAGAGGTGGAGCCCCTGCTGGGGGCTCTACACTGATCGGTATGCATACTCCCGATTGACCGGCGTCGCACGCCCAATCCTTGTTTCCTAGCTCGGGAGTGTCCGGTCACATGATCATCGCCAATGATATCGAGCTGCGCGCGGGCGCGCGCCTGCTCATCGAAAAAGCCTCCTTCCGGGTCAACCCCGGTGACAAGATCGGGCTCGTCGGCCGCAACGGCGCGGGCAAGACCACGCTGACCAAGGTGCTGGCGGGCGAGGGGTTGCCCGCCGCAGGCACGGTGACGCGCACCGGCAGCGTGGGCTACCTCCCCCAGGACCCGCGCACCGGTGACCTGCAGGTGCTGGCCCGCGACCGCATCCTGTCGGCGCGCGGCCTCGACGAGGTCATCCGCGAGCTGCGCGAGGCGGAGCTGGCCATGTCCTCCGCCGACGACCGCACCAGGGAGAAGGCCGTGCGCCGCTACGGGCGGCTCGAAGATCAGATGCACGTGCTCGGCGGTTACGCGGCCGAGTCGGAGGCGGCCTCCATCGCCTCCAGTCTCGGTCTGCCCGACCGCGTGCTCGGTCAGCCGCTGCAAACGCTTTCCGGCGGTCAGCGGCGCCGGGTGGAATTGGCGCGAATTCTTTTCAGCGGGGCGGAAACTCTCCTTCTCGACGAGCCGACAAACCACCTAGATGCGGACTCAATCGGGTGGCTTCGTGATTTTTTGCGCAGTCATCAAGGTGGCTTGGTGATCATCAGCCACGACGTCGGCCTTCTTGAAGCCACGGTCAACAAGGTCCTCCACCTCGACGCCAACCGGGCCGCGATCGATCACTACAACGTCGGCTGGACGGCCTACCTCGCCCAGCGCGAGACCGACGAGAAGCGCAGGAAGCGCGAGCGCGCCAACGCCGAGAAACAGGCGGGCGCGCTGCTCGCGCAGGCCGACAAGATGCGCGCCAAGGCCACCAAGGCCAAGGCGGCCCAAGACATGATGCGCCGCGCGCACCGGCTGCTCGCGGGCACCGAGGAGGAGCGCAAGAACGACAAGGTGGCGAAGCTGCGCTTCCCCGATCCGCAGCCGTGCGGGCGCACCCCGCTGACGGCGCGGGAGCTGTCGAAGTCGTACGGGTCGCTGGAGGTCTTCACCGACGTCGACGTGGCCATCGACCGAGGTCACAGGGTCGTCATCCTGGGCCTGAACGGCGCCGGCAAGACCACGCTGCTGCGCCTGCTGGGCGGTCTGGAAAAGCCCGACACCGGGGAGATCAAGCCGGGACACGGGCTCAAGATCGGTTATTACGCCCAGGAACACGAGACCCTTGACGCCGACCGTACGCTATTGGAGAACATGCGTTCGGCCGGTGGCGAGTTCACCGACACCGAGTTGCGCAAGGTGCTCGGGTCGTTCCTGTTCACCGGAGACGACGTCGACAAGCCCGCCGGGGTGTTGTCCGGTGGGGAGAAGACCCGTCTCGCACTTGCGATCTTGGTGCTCTCCAGCGCTAATGTCCTGCTTCTCGACGAGCCCACGAACAACCTCGATCCTGTCAGCCGCGAGCAGGTTCTCAATGCTCTGAGGTCGTATTCAGGAGCAATCGTCCTAGTCACGCACGACGAGGGTGCCGTTGACGCCCTGTCACCGGATAGGGTGATCTTGCTACCTGACGGAACTGAAGACGCATGGAGCGACGAATTTTCCGATCTTGTGGCACTCGCCTGATCTTAATTTGAGTGGGTACGGATCTTTTCCCGTGGAGTAGGTAGCCGATCCCGCTGAAATGACTGATCATGGCGGAGTAACGCTGCGGAAGTCCGGCACTACAGGAGGTACTCGTGGCCGAGACACTGAAGAAGGGCACCCGGGTCACCGGGGCCGACCGGGAAAAACTGGCCGGCGATCTCAAGAAGCGCTACGCCGCGGGTGAGAGCATCCGCGCCCTGGCCGCTTCGACCGGTCGGTCCTACGGGTTCATCCACCGCATCCTGAGCGAGTCCGGCGTGACTCTGCGCGGGCGCGGAGGGGCGACCCGAGGCAAGTCCAAGCGCTGACGGCCGCCTCGGAACGTGCGACCGCAGCCGCCCGTCCCAAGTCAGCCGGCGTCGCGCCCGAGCCAGAATCATATTCTGTAGGCTCGGGCGCGACGATCAGCATTCCGGGCATCCCGGAAGCGGAGGGAGCGGGCGATGGCGGAAGCGCAGGCGCGGCAGCGCGGGGGGAACGCGGATGACGGCTCCGCTGCGGCGGAGGACGGAGTCCGCTACGAGGTGGACGGTGAGATAGCGACGATCACGCTGGCCCGGCCGGACAAGCGCAACGCACAGACGTTCGCGACATGGTCGGCACTGGCTCGCATCGGCGAGAGCCTGCCCGAGCAGGTGCGCGTCGTCGTCGTGAAAGGTGAGGGACCGTCCTTCTCGGCAGGCATCGACCTGCGAATGTTCAAACCTGAGGGGGTTCCCGGACAGGGCTCGTTCAGTACGGCGGCCAAGATCGGCGACGCCGGCTTCGAGCAGCGCATCAGACAGGCCCAAGCGGGGTTCCTGTGGTTGCGCCGCCCGGAGATCGTCTCCATCGCGGCGGTGCAGGGGCACGCGATCGGCGCGGGGTTCCAGCTCGCGCTCTCCTGCGACCTCCGGATCGTGGCCGAGGATGTCGCGTTCTGTATGAAAGAGCCCGCACTGGGACTGGTGCCCGACCTGACCGGGACGAAGCCCCTGGTCGACCTGGTCGGCCTGGCCAAGGCCATCGACATCTGCCTGACCGCCAGGACCGTGCACGCCGACGAGGCCATGCGCATCGGCCTCGCGGAGCAAGTGGTCGCCCGTGGCGACCTGGAGCAAGCGGTACAGGACAAGATCGCCCAGCTGCTGTCCACCGACAGGGACGCGGCCGTGGCGACGAAAAGGCTCCTCCAGGGCGCGAGCCACCGCACCCTGGAGGAGCAGAGTGTGGCCGAGGGCATCGAACAGGCCGCACGCATCAAGGCGCTCTTCGGCTGAAGCAGGCTCGGGAGCCGGACCCGCGATCGGGGTGGGGTCCGGCTGAGTCGGGGATCAGTGCCGGCTGAGCCGGAGATCAGGGTCGTCCCGCTGACGTGCGTCGCTCGGCGGGACGGCGGCGCCCCGGCGCGCTCTGAGCCGTTGTGAGGCGTTCTGAGGGGGCGGGGTGGCCCCGATGGTCCGGCGAGGCCGTCACGGGCGCTCAGCGGCACGCAGAGCGGCGATCAGCCCCGGTTCGCGGCGGCCCGTCCCGGTTTGGAACCGTCGAAAGGCGCGGAGAGGGCCGGGCGGAGCCCCGGGTTTCGTGGGTGGGTTGCGGGGCGGGTTGAGTGGGTGGGTTTCGGGGGTGGGTTTCGCGGTGAGCTGATCGGGGAATCTCCGGGCGCCGCCGGAGCGCTGTCTCCGGCGACGGAGGAGGGATCTGCCGGATGGCGATGATGGGTGGCGGCTTCGGGCCCCAGGTGTGGGCGTCCCTGCGACGCGACGGCTCGGTCACCAAGCAGCGGCTGCGCCCCGGCATCGCGCGGCGCATCGCCGGCTACGCCCGCCCCTACACCCGGCAGATCGTCGCGTTCCTGCTGCTCGTCGTGGCCGGCGCGGTCATCGTGGTGGCCAACCCGCTGCTGATGAAGGCGATCATCGACGACGGCATCCTCGTCAAGCGCACCGGCGTGGTCATCTGGCTGGCGGTGGCGATCGCCGCGCTCGCGCTCGTCGACGCAGGGCTGACGCTGGTGCAGCGGTGGTTCTCCGCCCGCATCGGCGAGGGCCTCATCTACGACCTGCGCACCGAGGTGTTCGACCACGTGCAGCGCATGCCGGTGGCGTTCTTCATGCGCGCCCAGACCGGCGCGCTGGTCAGCCGGCTCAACACCGACGTGATCGGCGCCCAGCGCGCGCTGACCAGCACCCTGTCCTCGGTCGTCGCCAACGTGGTCAGCCTGATCCTGGTGCTGGGCGCGATGCTGGCGCTGTCGTGGCAGGTCACGCTGGTCGCGCTGGTGCTGCTGCCGATCTTCATCGTGCCCGCGAAATACGTCGGCCGCCGCATGTCGGCGCTGACCCGTGAGCAGATGCAGCTCGACGCCGAGATGAGCTCGGTCACCACCGAGCGCTTCAACGTGGCCGGCGCCACGGTCGCCAAGCTCTACGGCCGCCCCGAGGACGACGCCGCCATGTTCGGCGGCCGGGCCGCCAGGGTGCGCGACGTCGGCGTCACCGTCGCCATGTACGGCACGGTCTTCCGCGTCGCGCTCGGCCTCATCGCCGCCCTGGCCACGGCCCTGGTCTACGGCATCGGCGGCGTGCTGTCGGTCTCCGGCGCGTTCGAGCTCGGCACGCTGGTGGCGCTGGCCGCGCTGCTGATGCGCCTCTACGGCCCGCTGACCTCGCTGTCCAACGTGCACGTCGACGTGATGACTGCGCTGGTCAGCTTCGACCGCGTCTTCGAGATCCTCGACCTCAAGCCCATGGTGGCCGAGCGGCCCGGAGCCGTGCCGGCGCCGGGCGGGCCGGTGACCATCGAGTTCGACGACGTGCACTTCCGCTACCCGGCCGCCGAGGACGTCTCGCTGGCCTCGCTGGAGTCGGTGGCCGGGCAGGACACCGGGCCCTCGCACCCGGTGCTCAAGGGCGTGTCGTTCACCGCCGAGCCCGGGCGGCTCATCGCGCTAGTCGGGCCGAGCGGCGCGGGCAAGACCACGATCACCTCGCTGGTGTCGCGGCTCTACGACGTCGACGAGGGCGCCGTACGCGTCAACGGCCTCGACGTACGCGACGCCACGCTCGCCTCGCTGCGCGACACCGTGGGCGTGGTGATGCAGGACCCCCACCTCTTCCACGACACGATCGAGGCCAACCTGCGCTACGCCAAGCCCGACGCGAGCGAGGCGGAGATGTGGGAGGCGCTGCGGGCGGCGCAGATCGCCGACCTGGTCGCGGGTCTGCCCGATGGGCTGGGGACCGTGGTGGGCGATCGCGGCTACCGGCTGTCGGGCGGCGAGAAGCAGCGGCTCGCGCTGGCCAGGCTGCTGCTCAAGGCGCCGCGCGTGGTCGTGCTCGACGAGGCCACCGCGCACCTCGACTCCGAGTCGGAGGCGGCGGTGCAGGTGGCGCTGAAGACCGCGCTCGAAGGCCGCACCTCGCTGGTGATCGCGCACCGGCTGTCCACGATCAGGGAGGCCGACGAGATCCTCGTCGTCCAGGACGGCCGCATCGCCGAGCGGGGCAGGCACGAGGCGCTGCTGGCCCGCGGCGGCCTCTACGCCGAGCTCTACCGCACCCAGTTCAGCTCCTCCGACGGCAACCCGGCCGCCTGACGCCCGCTGAGCGGGCGGCCGAAGGCCGGGGCGTGGCCGAGCGGAGCTTCGGGCGGGCAGGTGGGGTCAGGCGGGTCGGGCGGGCAGTTGAGGTCAGGCGGGGGTCAGGCGGGCAGGTAGCCGAGGCGGGTGAGTTCCTTGGCGGCGACCTTTTCCACCAGCTCCAGGTCGTCGCGGGCGAGGGCGGTGCGCCAGGCGCCGACCTTCGGGACGGCGGGGTCGTACATGACGACCTTGGACACGCGCGTCTCCAGGAACTCCGCGAGCGTCGCGACCGCCTGCTGCGGCCTGCCGACCAGCTCCTCGTACCGCAGCGTCAGCAGGTGCGTCTCGGGCAGGGTGCGGCGCAGCTCGGCGCTGACCCGGACGGCGCCGCGCCAGCGCAGCGCGCTCTTGCCCGCCGCCGGCATGGCCTTCCAGCGCTCCAGGTGTTCCTCCTTGGCGACGCCGAGGAACGTGCTGGGGAACTCGGTCCGCTCGGCCAGCATGGCCGGCTTGAACCAGGCCAGGCAGGCGGGGTCGGCCAGCATGCCGGCGACGGCGTCCCTGCCGTCGCGGATGAGCTGCACGAACCGGGCGTCGGGGAACGCCTGCAGCAGCACGGGAGCGCTGTACAGCAGGTCGGGGCTGCCGTCGCCGAAGCGGGTGACGTCGGCGGCGCTGACGCACGGGCCCGCGCCGGTGACGCCGCCCGCGTCCCTGCACGGCTCGGCGCACTCGCCGCACGAGCGGGGCAGCACCTGCCACGACTCGGCGAGCGCGTCGCGCAGCACGCGGACGGAGCCGGGCGTCGCGGCGAGCGACGGCTTGCGGGCGAAGGCGTAGACCACGTGCGCCACGCTCGCGCGGCCCATCGTCACGTGGAAGCCGGGGGACCGTTTGAGGGCGCGGGCGAGCAGGTCCACGCCGGAATGCGGCGCTCCGAGCAGGAAGACCGGCCGGCGGACCTTGATGCCGTTGACCACGAGGATGTGGGGCGGAAGTCGCATACAGCAGCCAAGTGTGACACCGTTTGCCAGGTGAACGCGCCATCCTCAGTGTCGGTCCTCACCGGAGCGGGTGTGTCCACCGATTCCGGCATCCCCGACTTCCGGGGGCCGCAGGGCGTGTGGACGAAGAACCCGCGCGCCGAGGCCGACGCGACGATCGACCGCTACCTCGCCGACCCCGAGGTCAGGCGGGCGAGCTGGCGTTCCAGGCGCGATTCGCCGGCCTGGCGGGCGCAGCCGAACGCCGCCCACCAGGCGCTGGTCGAGCTCGAGCACGCCGGGCTGCTGCGCGCGCTCATCACCCAGAACATCGACGAGCTGCACCAGCGCGCCGGTTCGTCGCCGGAGAAGGTCATCGAGCTGCACGGCACCATGCGCCGCGCCGAGTGCCTCTCCTGTGACCTGATCACGCCGATGGAAGAAGTGCTGGCCAGGGTGGACGCGGGGGAGGACGACCCGCCGTGCCCCCGCTGCGGCGGCATCCAGAAGGCGAACACGATCTCGTTCGGGCAGTCGCTCAAGCCGGAGGTGCTGGGCGCGGCGCTCGACGCGGCCCGTACGTGCGAGCTGTTCCTCGCGGTCGGCACGTCGCTGACCGTGCACCCGGCCGCCGGGCTGTGCGGCGAGGCGCTCGACGCGGGCGCCCGGCTGGTGATCGTGAACGCCGAGCCGACCCCCTACGACCCCTTCGCCGACCGGGTCGTCAACGAGCCGATCGGCAACGCACTACCCACGCTCGTCAAGGAGTTGATCGATGCGGCCAGGTGACACCGTCGCCATCGTCTCGCCGTCAGGACCGCCGAACCCGGAGCTGCTGCGCCGCGGCGTCGAGCGGCTGGAGGGCCTGGGCCTGAAGGTCGTGGTCGGGGCGCACGCGCTCGACCGGCAGGACCTCGACTACCTGGCGGGTGCCGACGCCGCCAGGGCGGCCGACCTGCAGGACGCCTGGTGCGATCCGGCCGTCTCGGCGGTCTTCTGCTGCCGCGGCGGCTACGGCGCCGGCCGGCTGCTGGAGCTGCTCGACTGGGACGCGATGCGGGCGGCAGGGCGGGCGGCAGAGCGGGCCGCAGGGCGGGCGGCAGGGCCCAAGACGCTGCTCGGGTCGAGCGACATCACGGCGCTGCACAACGCGTTCGCGATCGAGCTGGACGTGCCGACGCTGCACGGGCCGATGATCGCCTGCGACGTGATCGCCGGCGACGACGCCGGGCCAGAGCCGCTGACTTGGGAGAGCCTGCGTGAGGCGCTGTTCGGGCCGGACGAAGGAGTGACGCCGGTCGCCGGTGACCGGGTGCTGGCGCCCGGGAGCGCGGAGGGCCGCGCGGAGGGCGTGGTGCGCGGCGGTAACCTGTCGTTGCTCGCCTCGATGTGCGGCACCCGGTGGCAGCCGTCGTTCGCCGACGGCATCGCGTTCCTCGAGGACGTCGGGGAGGAGCCGTACCGCATCGACCGCATGCTCACGCAGCTGCTGCAGGCGGGCGCGTTCGACGGCGTGCGGGGCATCGCGCTCGGCTCGTGGGTGGGCTGCGGCGACCCCTATCCGGTGCTCGAAGACCGGCTGCGCCCGCTGGGGGTGCCCATCGTCGCCGGGTTGCCGGTGGGACACGGGACACCCCAGATGAGTGTGTGGTTTGGGGCACTTGGTGTTATCGATACCGAATCGTGCTCCCTGACTGGCTCGTGGGGAATGGGAGAGCAGGCAAGGTAGAGGGACGAATCCGACAGAAAGGGACACAGCGGCGTGAATTGGTACGAGCGTGACCGCGAGGCCCCGCGCCGTCCGGTCGAGGACGTCGATCTCGACTCGCTGCTGGCCCTCGTCGCGGAGTCCCTCGGATACTCCTTCGCCTTCTCCGGCGACGGCTCGCTCCTCACCCTTGAACGTGCCGAGCAACCCCCAGGGCGACCCACTCCAGGGCAGCCCACCCCCGAGCTGGTCGTCAAGCTGACCGGGCTGCGCCGCGAGGCCGCGCGCCGGGCCAGGGAGGACTGGCCGGTGCTGGTCTCCGAGCACCTGGCGCACGCCGTCGCCACCGCCGACGAGCGCGTGGACGTGTCCGACCTGGAGCAGGCCGGGCCGCTGCTGCGGATCAGGGTCGAGTCGGTGGACGCGGTGCCCGACCTGACCCGCGTCGTCGGCCGCCACCTCAACGCCGACCTGGTCGAGCTGCTCACCGTGGGCGCGCGGCTGGTCAGGCCGGAGGAGTCGGGCTGCTGGCCGGTCTCCGGCGGGCAGGCGCTCGACCGGGCGGTGGCCAACGTGCGCAGGCACGGCTCGCTGACGTCCGAGAACATCGCGCTGTCCGGCACCCCGATCATCCGGCTGACCGCCGAGAGCCCGTCGGCCGCCACCCACCTGCGCTGGCTGGACGAGCACCTGACCGTGCCCGCCGACGGGGTGCTCGTGGTGCTGCCCGACCCGTACACGCTGCTCGTGCACCCCGTCGACGGCATCGGCGTGGTACGCGCGCTCGAACGGCTGCGCGTGCACGCCGTCCGCACCGACGGGCTCAGCCCGCAGGTCTACTGGTGGCACGACGGGCAGCTGACGCTGATCAGGGCCGACATCGTCGCCCAGGACGGGCAGACCAGGCTGGTCGTGGCGCCGCCGCCCGAGTTCGCGCGCGTGCTGGCCCGGCTCGCGGTCTGACACCCGGGGTCTGAAACCGCGCGCCGGGCTGACGCTCAGCTCATGCCGACGTAGTCCCGCAGGTGGACGGCCGTGAGCGAGGTGCCGGTGGCGACCAGCTCGCCCGGCGTGCCGGCGAAGACCACCTGGCCGCCGTCGTGACCGGCCCCGGGCCCGAGGTCCACGATCCAGTCGGCGTGCGCCATGACCGCCTGGTGGTGCTCGATCACGATGACCGAGTTGCCGTCGTCCACCAGCCGGTCGAGCAGTGACAGCAGCTGGTCGACGTCGGCCAGGTGCAGGCCGGTGGTGGGCTCGTCCAGCACGTACGTGGTGCCGTTCCTGGCCATGTTGATGGCCAGCTTGAGCCGCTGCCGCTCGCCGCCCGACAGCGTCGTGAGCGGCTGCCCCAGCCCGATGTAGCCGAGCCCGACGGCCACCAGCCGGTCGAGGATGACGCCCGCCTGCCCCTTCGGGAAGAACTCCCTGGCCTCGGCGACCGGCATCTCCAGCACCTCGCTGATGTTCTTGCCGTGCAGCCGGTACGTCAGCACCTCCGGCGTGAACCGCCGCCCCTCGCACTGCTCGCACACCGAGGCGACCCCGGCCATCATCGCGAGGTCGGTGTAGATCAGCCCGATGCCCTTGCAGGCCGGGCATGCGCCCTCGGAGTTGGCGCTGAACAGGCTCGGCTTGACCCCGTTGGCCTTGGCGAACGCCGCCCTGATCGGGTCAAGCACCCCGGTGTAGGTGGCCGGGTTGCTCCGGCGCGAGCCGCGGATCGGCGACTGGTCGGCCACCACCACGCCGTCGCGGCCCGCCACGTAGCCGTGGATGAGCGAGCTCTTGCCCGATCCGGCGACGCCGGTGACCACGGTGAGCACGCCGAGCGGGATGTCCACGCTCACGTCGCGCAGGTTGTGCAGGGTGGCGTTCCTGATCGGCAGCTGCCCCGTGGGCTTGCGCACCTCCTCGCGCAGGCCTGCCCGGTGGTCGAGGTAGCGGCCGGTGAGCGTGCCGGAGTCGCGCAGACCGGCGAGGTCGCCCTGGTAGCAGATCTCGCCGCCGGCGGTGCCCGCCCCCGGGCCGAGGTCCACCACGTGGTCGGCGATCGCGATCAGCTCGGGCTTGTGCTCGACGACGAGCACCGTGTTGCCCTTGTCGCGCAGCTGCAGCAGCAGGCTGTTCATGCGCTGGATGTCGTGCGGGTGCAGCCCGGCGGTCGGCTCGTCGAAGACGTACGTGACGTCGGTGAGGCTGGAGTTGAGATGGCGCACCATCTTGACCCGCTGGGCCTCGCCGCCCGACAGCGTGGCGGACTCGCGGTCGAGGCTGAGGTAGCCGAGGCCGATGCCGACCAGGGAGTCGAGCGTGGACAGCAGCCCTTCGAGCACCGGCCCGACCGAGGGGTCGCCGATGCCGCGCACGAACGCCGCCAGGTCGTCGATCTGCATGGCCGAGAGGTCGGTGATGCTGCTGCCCTGGACGCGGGCCGAGCGGGCGGCCTCGTTGAGGCGGGTGCCGCCGCACGAGGGGCAGGTCGCGAGCTTGATCGCCCGGTCGGCGAACGCGCGCGCCGCCGACTGCATCGACTCGCGGTCCTTGCCGAGGTACGACTTGCGCACCTTCAGCACCAGGCCCTCGTAGGTGAAGTTGTTGGTGCCGTACTTCAGCTTGGTCGCCGGCTTGTGGAGCAGGTCCTGCCACTGCTGCTCGGTGAAGTCCTTCAGCTTCGTGCCGGGGTCGAACAGCCCTGAGCCGGCCACGACCTGCCACTGCCAGCTCCCGACCGGGAAGCCGGGGATCTTGATGGCGCCGTCGTCGAGCGACAGCTCACGGTCGACCAGCTCGTCCACGTCGATCTCGGACGCCTTGCCGAGGCCCTCGCACTCGGGGCACATGCCCTCGGCCCGGTTGAAGCTGAAGGCGTAGGCGGGGCCGACGTACGGGCTGCCGATGCGGCTGAAGAGGATGCGCAGCATGGTGTGGGCGTCGGTGACGGTGCCCACGGTGGAGCGCGGGTTGGCCCCCATGCGCTCCTGGTCGACGATGATCGCCGCGCTGAGGTTGTGCAGCGCGTCGATGTCGGGCCGGCCGAGGCTCGGCATGAACGACTGGATGAACGCGGTGTACGTCTCGTCGATCAGCCGGCGGGACTCCGCGGCGATCGTGTCGAAGACGAGCGAGGACTTCCCGGAACCGGACACGCCGGTGAACACGGTGAGCCGCCGCTTGGGGACGTCGAGGGAGACGCCCTTGAGGTTGTTCTCCCTGGCGCCGCGGACCTGGATGTGGTCGTGACTGTCCGCTGCCTTGTGATCAGTGCTGTGATCGGTGCTGTGATCGGTGCTGTGATCGGTGCTGTGATCAACGCCGGGGTCGGTGCTTGCCTCGGGGAGCACGGGATCCTTTCGTCATCGGCCGACTGTTTATGCTGTAAGGAGATTTGGCCGAGACAGCTTACACCGGCCCGCCGGTGCTCTCGTACGGGCCGGTTCAGGCGGATTCGCGCGCTACGCCGAGAGCGGGTTGACGTGGCGGTGGTGCACCCCGATCACCGGGATCTCGTGCAGGCTGCCGGAGTACAGGAACTGCGTCATGCCGATGAGCAGCCGCCGCACGTCCTCCTGCGGGCGCACGACCAGGCGCAGGAACTGGCTCGTGGTGCCCAGCTTGTTGCCGCACTCGCGGACGTACACGCCGTGCTCGGTCAGCAGGTGGTCGCGCAGCGGCACCCCGTCGTGCCCCGGCGGCAGCTTGACCAGCAGGAAGTTGCCCTGCGAGGCGTACACCGACAGCCCCGGCATGGTGCTGAGCTGCTGGAACATCGCCCGTCTGTCGGCGCCCAGCCGCCTGAGGCTGTCCTGGTACTCGTTCATGAACTCCCGCATCATGAACACCACGACCTCGGCGAAGGAGTTCAGGTTCCACTTGGGCAGCGCGTCGCGCACCCGGCCGGCCAGCGCGGGGTTGGCCACCATGTAGCCGAAGCGGATGCCGTGCAGGCCGAAGTTCTTGCCCAGGCTGCGCAGCACGATCACGTTCGGCCGCACCGCCGCCTCCGCGGCCACCCCCGGGTACGGCTCGGCGTCCACGAACTCGCCGAACGACTCGTCAACGATCACCAGGTCGAGGTCGATGAGCTGGTCGAGCAGGTACAGGACCTGGTGCTTGGGCAGGTAGCCGCCGTCGGGGTTGTTCGGGTTGCAGATCACCGCCACCCGCGAGCCGCGCATGCGGATGAACGACACGAAGTCGTCCACGTCGAGCGCGAAGTTGCGGCTCTCCTGCAACGGGTACATGTCCACCCGCTTGCCCGTCTCCAGCGGCTGGTCGGTCCAGCGGCCGAAGGTGGGGATGGGCACCGCCAGGCTCTCGCGGACCAGCAGGTGGTCGATCCAGGTGATCAGCTCCGTCGAGCCGTTGCCCATGGCGACCGTCTTGGGGTGCAGGCCGAGCGTGGCGCACAGCTCCTCGGTGATCGTCCCGGCGTCGCTGGGATAGAACTTCAGGATCGTCTCCAGGTTCCTCCCGAGGTGCTCGAATATGTCCGGCGTGGGGAAGTACGGATTACAGGGGATGCAGAAGTCCACCGGGGCGCGCTCTCCCACCGAGCCGCGCATGAGTGAGAAGTACGACGGGCTGTGCGCTTGGGCCCGCAAGAGACTGAGCTCCACGACACCTCCATGGACCACGTGTCCGATGTGTGGAGGTACGCGCCGATCCGGGGCGCGGTTCAGGAGATTTCCGGATGTGATCTTCTTCACGGCGGGATCGACGGCGGGCCCATGCGGCGCAGCGTCAGGACGGCCACGTCGTCGCGGACGTCTCCGCCCGTGAACTCCTGCAGGTCGGCGCCCAGCGCGCGGCCGAGCGGCGCGGGCGGGTCCGGCGCCCACGCGCGCAGCCGCTCTTCCAGCGGGTAGAACGCGCCGCGCGGGTCACGTGCCTCGGTCACCCCGTCGGTGCACAGCAGCAGCGTCGCGCCCAGCGGGAAGGCGAAGCGCGTGCCGCGGCGGGGCGTCGCCGTCAGCGACGCGAGCCCGAGCGGCAGGGCGGGCTCGCCCAGGTCCACCTGGTACGCCTCGCCGTCGTGCAGCACGAAAGGGGCGATGTGGCCGCAGTTGATCGCCTCCACCTCGGTGTCGCCGGCGATGTCCAGCACGAGGGCCGTGACCAGCCGCTCGGGCTCGCCGGTCATGGCGGCGAACACGTTCTGCCGCACCACCGTCGTCTCCAGGGCGGCCACGACGCCGGTCAGCGTGTCCTCGCGGTAGGCGGCCTCCCTGAACGAGCCCAGCACGGCCAGCGCCGTGCCGATCGCGGGCAGGCCCTTGCCCTGGACGTCCGCGATCAGCACCCGGGTGCCGTGGCGGGACACGGCGACGTCGTACACGTCGCCGCCGACCAGGGCGTCCTCCTCGATCGGGTGGTAGAGGCCGTCCACGGCGACCTCGGCCGTACGCAGGGGGAGCGGGCGCACGATGAGCCGCTGCAGCGCCGAGGCCGCCGACCGCAGCCGGTGCACCTCCTCCTCCCGGCGTACGCGGTAACGGCAGCCGAGCACGCTCACCACGCCGAAGATCGTGGTGAACCCGGCCGCGAGCAGCAGGTCGTCGACCTGCGCGCCCAGGTAGGCGCCGGTGCCGACCTCCACCAGCACCACCCAGACGGAGGCGGCGATCGTCTGCTTCACGTCGCCGAGGCCCGACACGATGGCCGGCAGGAAGATCAGCAGCGGGTACAGCCTGATGGCCGTGCCCGTGGTCAGGTCCAGTGCGATCACCACGGCGGTGACGAGGAACAGCCCCGCGAGGAACAGGGGCGTCCACAGATAGCGCCCCCCGCTCGGCACCTGGCTCGCCCTGCTGCCGCGCCCGCCGCCGACCGGCCTCCCGCGCCTGCGCCGCGCCTGTCCCGTCACTGTCTCCCGCACCCCCCATGTCACCTTCTATCAGGCGGTTTCGCCTGCCCGGCCCACGGCGCGCGTCCTTGACCCCACCTTGCCCCGCGCGGGTAAATGAGAGTTATTCGCACGGGTGCGTTCACGCGTTTATCCGACCGGCCGCGTACGTTGTTCCGCGCCGCTCGCCCGCGTTTTCAATGGCGGGAAAACAACGGCCTGGCAAGGCCGTCCTTAATGCTTTTCCGGGTCGTTTCAGGTGGTGGATGTGTGTGGATCGTTGACTCTGTGTGCGGGAAGGATAGGCCCAGTGACTACGGAAAGTAAACAGTCGAGTCCTGTTTGGAGTGGTTTGCTGGCATTGTTGGGTGTTTTCGATGGGAGGGACAAGAGGGCGTCACTGATTCTCATTTTCTTTTCCTGGCCAAACGCATTGACAGAAATAAATGATCTTGTAAGCATCTGAGTTGAGACGCGGTGCGGCGGTGAATTCATGTCAGGAAAGGGAGCGGTCCATATGGACATCGAGCACGACTGGACCCTGCTGCCGGCCGTGGTCGTCCGCAGCGCCGGATTTCCGTGGGAGCTGGTGCTGTCACTCGCCTACCTCAGGGCGGCGGAGGCGGCCGCGGTCGTCGTACAACTGGAGCGCAAGGCATTCGACCTGCTCGCCGACGCTCCCGCCCACGCGACAGGCCCCCGCCCGGCCGGCGCGCCTGACCGCCGGGCGAACACGGGCACGGGTCCAGTAGCCGGGGCAGGAGCGGGGGCGGAGACGGGGCGGACGTCGCGCGGGCTGCGGGGGCGCCTGCGCGACCTGCGGCCGTTGCCGTCCGGGGCCGTCGTCTCCGACGCCGCCGGCGCGGGCAACTGGGTGCTGGCCTGGAACGAGGTCACCAGCATGCTGGAGCGCGCCAAGCTCACGCTCACCGCGCTCGTCGGCGGTGACGCCGCCCTCACCAGGGCCGCCGTGTCCCGGCTCACCGCCGACGAACGCTTCCTCGACGCGCTCGTCTGCTCCGCGCCCGCCCTCTACCGCGACCTGCGCCACGGTGCCAAGGGCGGCAGGACCCGCCGGGAGCTGGCCGCACACCTGCAGCGGCTGGCCACCTCGTGCGAGACGGACGGCTGCTACGGGCCGCTGAACTACGGCGCCGTCCGGCCCGGCCCCTCCGGTCACACGTGGAAGGGGCACCGGGTCTACCGGCAGCGGGTGGCGTACCCGGCCGGGCGGGTGAACGAGGCGCTCCAGCAGCGCATCCTCGCCGACCCCGCGCTGGTGCCCGGCCTGGTGCCGCGCCGCAGGACCCTGGTGGGCGAGGTACGTGAGGGGGCCGCCTTCACCGGCCACTGCGACGGCGCCCGTACGCTCGCCGAGATCGCCGCCGCGACGGGCACCGACATGGAACGCGCGGCCGCGGCGCTCACCGTGGCGGTCCGCCGCGGCCTGCTCACCCACGACCTGTGCCCGCCCGCCGGCGTCACCGACCCCTTCGCCTGGCTCCGCGACCGCCTCACCACCCGCGCCATCCCCCTCACCGACGGCGACGGTCCCACCCATGGGCGGCCCACGGAGGACGGCGGCACCGCACCGCACAGGGAGCGGGTGCAGCCGCCGGCGCCCTGTGAGTGCGGGCTGACGCCGCACCCCGCCCACCCGGACTCCCTTCCTCCCGCCGCGCACCCCGGCTCCCTTCCTCCCGCCGCCGCAGCGCGACGAGCCTCCAGCGGCAGCGCGGGCCTCACCGGGCACGGGGGTGCCGGTGAAGCCGCGGGCGGCCCCGTAGCGGGCCCCGTAGCGGGCCCCGTAGCGGGCCCCGTAGCGGGCCCCGTAGCGGGCCACGAGAGCGGCCCCGCAGGCGGTCCCGAGAGTGGGCCCAGGCCCGGGCCCGACGCCGGGATTCGGGGCGGGGCGGGGCCGGCAGGCTTCGGGGGGAGGCCGGTCAGGGAGGCCGGGGGTGCAGCGTCGGGGGCGTCCAGGCGGGGGTTCGTGGCCCCCGCGGGCGTGCCCGTGCAGCGCGGGCTGAAGGGCGCCGGCCAGGCGTCCAGGTCCGAGCTGCCGGTGGGGCGGCGGGTCGGGGAGATCAGCGAGTTGCTCGCGCAATATCCCGCCGCCTCACCCGACGTGAAGCTCGCCGTGCAGCGCAGGATCGAGGCGCTGGCGGGCGTCGGCGGGCACCGCGACGACCGGGTGACGGTGCACGAGGCCGCCGCCGGCACGCTGCGGGTCGGCGTCGGCGACGCGCTGGCCGCCGACCTGCGGGAGCGGGTGCCGAGAGTGCTGGATCTGCTGGCCGAGGAGGCGGAGCTGACCCGGCTGCGCACCAACCGGCTGCTGGCCGGGCGGCTCGGGCCCGGCACGTACGCGCTGTCCGACGCCCTGCGCATGACCGGCGACCTGGAGATCGACCACGGCGACCGGCTGCCCGCCCGCATCGCGGAGCTGGTCCGCGCCGCGAAGCCGGGCACCGCCGAGCTGAACCTCGCGAACCTGCTGGACGAGCCCGCTCCGCCGGCCGCGCCCGTGCTGTGCTCGGCGGACGTGATGGTGGCTGCGCCGTCGCTGGAGGCGTACGAGCCGGGCGTCACCCCGCTGGTGCTCACCGCCCTGCACGACGGGGTGCTGCTCACGCCGTGGGCGCTGCAGTTCCACGACGACGAGGCCGCCTGCCTGGCCGAGCGCGACGCGCAGGTGCGGCGGGCGCTGTCGGGGTTCACGGTGCTGAACGTCGTCTCCCGCCCCGAGCACGGCGTGCCCAGGCCGGAACTGCCAGGACCCGTGCTGGAGCTCGGCGGCGCGACCGCGGGCGAGGACCGGCGCAGGATCGGCCTCGACGAGCTGTACGTGCACAGCGACGGCCACCGCGCCGTCCTGCACGCCAAGGGGTTCGAGGAGCCGCTGCTGTTCCACGACGGCGAGCACGACACGGCGCTGCACACGGCGCTCGCCCTGCCCAGGCTCCGGCTGCCGAGGCTCGGCGACCTGCCCCGCATGCCCCGGCTGACCTGGGACAACGTGGTCCTGGCCGGGCGGCGCTGGCATGTCGGCGGTGCCGCGTTCGAGGGGTTCGGGCAGGCGGGCGGGGACGGCGACCTGCTGGTGGCGATGGCCCGGCTGCGGGAGGCGTACGAGCTGCCCGTCGTGTTCTTCGCCGCCACCGCCCGCGAGCGCGTCTACGTCGACACCCGCTCGCCCGCCCTCCTCGAAGGGCTCGCCCGCCTGGCCGCGGGCGGCGACGGCGTCACGGTGAGCGAGGTGCTGCCGGGGCCCGAGGGGTGCTGGCTGCGCGACGGCGAGCACCGGTTCGCGGCCGAGCTGCGCTGCGTCTACCTGCGCCCGGCCGGGGGAGAGCGCCGCCCCTCCGGCACGAGCGCCCGCCGCGCGCCCGCACCGGCCCCGAAGCCGGTCAGGCGCCTGTTCGGCAGGATGTCCGCGCACCCCTACCCCTGGCCCGGCGAGACCACCCGCCAGAGCCGCTGAGCCCCGCGCCCGGGATAAACCGGTTGCGCCCGGCGGGGCGCGGCTGGTGTACTCCCGGGCGTTGACCGCCCGTCGAAGGAGGAGGCCCACGATGCGCGAAGCGTCCGTGATCCCTCAGCTCACCGAATCCTCCGACGCAAAGGGCATGACGCTTCTTGACTCCCTCCACACCCGGGAATCTCTCACCTGACACCTCCTCCGTCCTCCGCCTGCTCCTGCCGTCCTGGCGGGCCGCGCCCGCGCTGATCGGCGCGGTGTCCGCCGCGACCGCGCTGCCGCTGGCGGCGCCGCAGGTCACCCGGTGGTTCGTCGATGACGCGATGGGCGGCGCGAGCATCCGCCACCTCACGCTGATCGCCGCCGGCTACCTCGTGCTCGCCGTCGCCGGACAGGCGGCGCGCACCGTCACCGCGTGGCTGGCGGGCCGGCTCGCCTGGGACGGCTCCAACCGCCTGCGCGAACGCCTCACCGGTCACGCGCTCCACCTCGACCTGGCCTTCCACGGCCGGCACACGCCCGGCGAGCTGATCGAGCGGGTCGACGGCGACGTGGTGGCCGTCGCCGACTTCGTCGTCGCGTTCCTGCTCGACGTCGTGGCCGGCGTGCTGCTGCTGGCCGGCGTGGTCGTCGCCGTGCTCCTCGTGGACTGGCGGATCGGGCTGGCACTGCTGGCGTACTGCCTGGTCATCGGGTACGGCATGGCGCGCGCCCAGCGGCTGGCCGTGCCGTCGGCGGCCAGGTCGCGGGCCGCGAGCGCCGCGCTGTTCGGCGCGCTCGAAGAGCGGCTGGCCGGGGCAGAGGACCTGCGGGCCAACGGCGCCGGCGCGCACACCGTACGCCGCTTCCACCAGGTCAGCGCGGCGCTGTTCCGCGCCGAGCACCGCGACGCCCGCATCGGCACCGTGCTGCTCGCGGGCACCTCCGTGGCCTTCGCCGCGGGAACCGCGATCATGCTGGGGCTGGCCGCGTGGACCATGCGGTCGGGGGCGCTCACGGTCGGCACCGCCGTGCTGCTCCTGCAGTACACGATGATGGTGCGGGCGCCGTTCGAGCGGCTGATCGACCAGATCAGGCAGTATCAGGCGGCGCTGGCAGGGGTGGCCCGCATCGCGGGGCTGCTGGCCGAGCGGCCGGCGCTCACGCCCGGCACCCGGCCGCTGCCTCCCACAGGGCCGCTCGGGCTCGACCTCGACGGCGTCGGTTTCACCTACCCCGGTGACGACGAGCAGGTGCTGTCGGGGGTGCGGCTGCGCCTGGCGCCCGGCGAGACGCTCGGGCTGGTCGGGCGGACCGGCAGCGGCAAGACCACCCTGGCCAGGCTGGTGCTGCGGCTGCACGATCCCGTGCAGGGGGCCGTCCTGGTGGGCGGTGTCGATCTGCGCGAGGCCGAGCCGCACTCCTTGCGGCGCAGGGCCGGCGTGGTGACGCAGGACGTGCAGCTGTTCCGGGCCAGCGTGCGCGACAACCTCACCCTGTTCCGGCCGTCGCCTGGCGACGAGCGGCTGATGGGGGTGCTCGGAGAGGTCGGGCTCGGCGCGTGGGCGGCCTCCCTGCCCGGCGGGCTCGACGCCGAGCTGCCCGAGCTGTCGGCGGGGGAGGCGCAGCTGCTCGCGTTCGCCCGCGTGTTCCTGGCCGACCCCGGGCTGGTCGTGCTGGACGAGGCGTCCAGCCGGCTCGACCCGGCCACCGAGCGGCGGGCCGAGGCGGCCGTCGCGCGGCTCCTGGAGGGCAGGACCGGGGTGATCATCGCGCACCGGCTGTCGTCGCTGGCCCGCGTGGACACGATCGCGGTGCTCGACCGGGGCAAGATCGTCGAGTACGGCCCCCGCGCCCACCTGGCCGCCGACCCGCACAGCCGCTTCGGCCACCTCCTCGACCTGGCGGGGGTGAGCCGATGAGGCGCGACACGGCGATGGCCGCCCGGCCGTGCGATCAGGCGGGGGTGAGCCGGTGAAGCCCGTGACGGTGGTGGCCACGCGGCTGGCCACGTTCGACTTCCGGCGGTTCCTGGTCGGGGCGCTGCTGTGGCTTCCGGTGCATGTGATCCCGCTGGGCGGCGGGCTCGTCCTGCAGCGCGTGTTCGACGAGATCAGCGGGCAGCGGGCGGCCGGGCTGGACAGCGTGCTGTGGTGGTGTGCGGCGTTCGTGGGCGTCGAGGTCGTGCGGGGCGTGATGATCGTTGTCGCGTGGACGTACGGCGTCTACTGGTGGGCGGCGGCGGCCACGCTGCTGCGCTCGAACGTGCTGCGCTCCCTGCTGACCGCGCGCGGGCCCGCCGCCGCCCGGCTGCCGCACTCCTCCGGCGAGGCCGTGGCCCGCATGCGGGACGACGTGGCCGACGCCGTGGACTTCACCGACGAGAGCGTCAGCCTGTTCGGCACCGCGGTGTTCGCCGCCGTGGCGCTGCCGATCCTGGCCTCCGTCGATCCGCTGATCACGCTGGTGCTCGTCGTCCCGATGATCGCGGCGGGCGTGCTGAGCAGGACCATGCGGCAGGTGGTCGCCCGGCTGCACGGGCGGGCCAGGCGGCTCGGCGCGACCGTGACGGCGTACGTGGGGGAGGTGTTCGGCGGTGTGCTCGCCATCAAGACGGCGGGAGCCGAGGCGGCGGTGCTCGACCGGCTGCGCGCCCACAACCGGCGGCGCCGCGACGCCGCGGTCAAGGACCGGCTGGCCACCGACCTGCTGGGCGCCGCCACCACCGCGTCCGTCGAGCTCGGCACCGGCCTGGTGCTGCTGCTCGCCGCGCCCGCCATGCGCGGCGGCGACTTCACCGTGGGCGACCTCGCGCTGTTCACCACCTACATCGGCTGGCTCACCGCGTTCCCGAGGTCGATCGGCGTGTTCCTCTCCCGGCTGCCGCAGGCCGCGGTCGCCACGGAGCGGCTGACCAGGCTCATGGCGCCGCACGAGGACGCCGCCGATCTGGTGCGCGGCTCCGGGGTGTGGCTGCGCGGCGACCCGCCGCCCGCGCCGCAGCCGCCGCCGCACGACGACCGGCTGCGGGTGCTGGAGGCGCGCGGACTGACCGTGCGCGGCGTGCTGCACGACGTCGGGCTGCGCGTCGAGCGCGGCTCCTTCACCGTCGTCACCGGAGCGGTCGGCGCGGGCAAGACCACCCTGGTACGCGCCCTGCTCGGTCTCCTGCGGGCCGACGCGGGCGAGATCGCCTGGAACGGCGTCCCCATCCGCGACCCGGGCACGTTCCTCGTCCCAGGCCGGGTCGCGTACGCGGGCCAGGTACCCCGCCTGTTCTCCGAGACCCTGCGCGAGAACCTGCTGCTCGGCCGCGCCGCCGGCGACGAGGACGCGCGGCGGGCCCTGGAGCTGGCCGTCTTCGACCGGGACCTGGCCGAGCTGACCCGCGGCCTCGACACGGTCGTCGGGCCGCGCGGCACCCGGCTGTCGGGCGGGCAGGCCCAGCGCGTCACCGCCGCCCGCGCCCTCGTCCGCGACCCCGACCTGCTGGTGGTGGACGACCTGTCGTCCGCGCTCGACGTCGAGACCGAGCGGCTGCTGTGGGAGCGGATCGCCGGGCGCGGCCCGGAGACCGTGCTGGTCGTCTCGCACCGGCAGGCCGCGCTCGAACGCGCCGACCAGGTGATCGTCCTCGACCGGGGCCGCGTCGCCGGGCGGGGGCGGCTGGCCGACCTGCTGGAGAGCTGCCCGGAGATGCGCCGGCTGTGGCACGCCGAGCTGGTCGCCGAGGCGGAGGAACGCGCGGACCTCGGCTTCGCCGAGGGCGGGGAACGCGCGGGCCTCGGCGAGGCCCGGCGGGACGAAGAGCGTGGAACGGAAGGCACCATAGAAGGGTGATATCGAGCACCACGAAGGTGGCGGAGCTGGCCGGGCTCGTCGCCCGGGGCGGGGTGGCCGTGCTCAGCGGGGCCGGGCTGTCCACCGAGTCCGGCATCCCCGACTACCGGGGTCCGACAGGGCGGTCCAGGCGGGCCGAGCCGATGACGTACCAGAAGTTCGTCGGCAGCGCCCAGGCCCGGCAGCGCTACTGGGCGCGCAGCCACGTCGGGTGGCGGCACATCGGCGCGGCCCGCCCCAACGCGGGGCACCGCGCGGTCGCCGCGCTGGAGCGGCGCGGCCTGCTGGCCGGCATCGTCACCCAGAACGTCGACGGCCTGCACCAGGCGGCGGGCGCCCGCCAGGTGATCGAGCTGCACGGCGGGCTCGACCGCGTGGTCTGCCTGTCGTGCCGCGAGCGCACCCCGCGCGCCGAGCTGGAGCGCCGGCTGCGGGAGGCGAACCCCGGCTGGGACGAGGCGGGCGCCGCGATCAACCCCGACGGCGACGCGGTGCTCACCGACGCGCAGATCGCCGGGTTCATCCTGGTCGACTGCACGGGGTGCGGCGGGGTGCTCAAGCCGGACGTGGTGTTCTTCGGCGAGAACGTGCCGAGGCCGCGGGTGGACGAGTGCTTCGCCGTGGTGGGCGGCGCGCGGGCGCTGCTCGTGCTCGGGTCGTCGCTGGCCATCAAGTCGGGGCTGCGCTTCGTCACCAGGGCGGCAGAGCTCGGCATCCCCATCGCCATCGTCAACCAGGGCCCGACGGGCGGTGACGGCGACGCCTCGCTCACGCTTGACGCGCCGCTCGGGCCGGCGTTGACCGACCTCACCGCCCTGCTCGGGGCAGAATAGGGGCCATGCCTCCTCGTACGTGTCTCTGCGGCCTGCCCGCCTCCTACCAGGACTGCTGCGGCAGGCTGCACCGGGGTGAGGCGGCGGCCGCCACCGCCGAGCAGCTCATGCGCTCCCGCTTCACCGCCTTCGGCGTGGGCGACGAGGCTTACCTGCTGCGCACCTGGCACCCGTCCGACCGGCCGCAGCGCGCCGGCATCGACCGGCGGGTCAAGTGGGTGCGGCTGGAGGTGCTGGAGACCACCGGCGGCAGCGTCGTGCACACCGAGGGCACCGTCCGCTTCCGCGCCCACTACCTGGAGCGGGGGCGGCCGGGCGAGATGGAGGAGCACAGCCGCTTCGTCCGCCTGGACGGCCGTTGGGTCTACGCCGGCGTCGTCTGACCAGCGAACGCTTCCGGCTCCCGGTGGCGCGGGTGCCGTTCGTCCCTATGCGGACTCGCGGATGACCAGCTCGGTGGGGAGGACCACCGGGTCGACGTGGCCGGCGCCGTCGATGAGGGCCAGCAGCAGGCGGAGCGTCTCCTGGGCCATCTCCGCCAGCGGCTGGCGGATGGTGGTCAGCGGCGGGTGGGTCGAGAGGGCCACCGAGGAGTCGTCGAAGCCGCCCACCGCGACGTCGTCGGGCACCCGGCGGCCGGCCGCGCGCAGCGCCGCGAGCGCGCCCGCCGCCATCAGGTCGGAGGCCACGAACACGGCGTCGATGTCGGGGGCACGCTCCAGCAGCTCGGTCATGGCCCGCTCGCCGCTGGCCTGGGTCCAGTCGCCGTGGGCGATGAGCCGCTTGGTGGCCTTGCGGCCGAGCACGTCGGCGAAGCCTTCGAGCCGCTGGATGCCGCCCGGCGTGTCCATCGGCCCGGTGATCATGGCGATGCGCCTGCGGCCGAGGCCGACGAAGTATTCGGTCATCTGTCGGGCGCCGAGCCGGTCGTCGGCGGCGGCGTACGGGATGACGGTCTCGCGCCCGATGACCGGCCCGCACGAGACGGCGGGCGGGCCGGTGCGCAAAGCGTCGAGCAGCGGGTCGCCGGCGTGCGTCGAGACGAGCAGCACCCCGTCGGCGTGGCCGCCGCGCACGTAGCGGACCACCCGCTCGCGGTCACCCTCGTCGCCGGCCAGCATCATCACCAGCGACAGGTCGCGCTCGGCCAGCATGCGGATGGCGACCCTGATGAGCGTGCTGTAGTTGGGGTCCTCGAACAGCTTCTCGTGGGGCTCCGACAGCACCATGACGACCGACCCCGTACGCTGCGTGACCAGGCTGCGGGCGGCACGGTTGACGACGTAGCCGGTCTCGGAGATGGCCCGTTCGATGGCCACGCGCGCCGCCGGGCTCACGTATCTGTCCCCGTTGAGCAGGCGGGAGACCGTGCCGCGGGAGACTCCCGCGGCGGCGGCGACGTCGTGGATCGTAGGGCGTTTCATTTCACGGCTCCGGAGGACAGGTCGGTCTTCCAGTATCGCTGCATGGTGAGGAAGAGCGCGATCAGCGGCAGGATCGACAGGAACGCGCCCGTGAGGATCAGGTTGTAGAGGGCGGGCTGGTTGGCGCCGGCCGCGAGCAGCGTGTAGAGGCCCACCGTGAGCGGGAACTTGCCGTCGTCGCCGAGCATGATGAACGGCAGCAGGAAGTTGTTCCAGATCGCCACGAACTGGAACAGGAAGATCGTCACCATGCCGGGCACCATGAGCGGCAGCGCCACCCGCCGCATCAGCAGCCATTCGCCGGCCCCGTCGATGCGGCCGGCCTCCAGCAGCGAGTCGGGCACGGACGCGGTGGCGTAGACGCGGGCCAGGTAGATGCCGTACGGGTTGAGTATCTGCGGCAGCAGCACCGCCCAGTGGCTGTCGGCCAGCCCGACCTTGGAGAAGAGCAGATACTGCGGCACCGCCAGCACCACGCTGGGCACGAGGATGCCGCCGATCAGCAGGTTGAAGATGAGGGCCCGGCCGGGGAAGCGGTATTTCGCCAGCGCGTACCCGGAGACGGCCGACACGGCGGTGGACAGCAGCGCGCCGCCGCCCGCGTAGAGCAGCGTGTTGGCGGCCCACAGCCAGAACACGCCGTCGCGGTAGGCGAACAGCTCGCCCACGTTGTCGAGGAAGCCGGTGCCGAAGGCCAGCGTGGAGGTGCTGAACAGCTCGCCGGGCGACTTGGTGGCCGCGATCAGCACCCACACCACGGGGAAGAGGCAGTAGAGCGCGCCGATCAGCAGCAGCGCCGTCGGGACCAGCCCCGCCGTGCGGCCGGTGCGCGGGCGGCGGTGCGAGACGGTGAGCGGAGCCATCAGCCCTCCCCGAAGGCGCGGTCGCGGACCACGCGCAGGAACCCGAAGGACAGCACGAGCGCGATCGCCGCGATGACGATCGAGGTGGCGGCGGCCGAGTACAGGTCGCCGGTGACGAACGCGTCGCGGTAGACCTTCATCAGCGGGCTCCACGTGGAGCTGATGGTGTTGGTCAGCGGGCGCAGCGCGGTGGGCTCGGTGAACACCTGGACGGTCGCGATGATCGAGAACACCGTGGTCAGGATGATCGCCGGGGTCAGCATCGGGATCTTCACCCGGATCGCGATCTGCAGCTCGGACGCGCCGTCGAGGCGGGCGGCCTCGTACAGGTCGCGGGGGATGGCGCGCAGCGTGGTGTAGAGGGCCAGCATGTTGAAGCCGGTGCCGCCCCACACCGCCACGTTCGCCATCGAGTACGTCACGGTCGTGGCGCTCAGGAAGTCCACGTCGAGGACGTCGCGGATCGGGCTGAGCGAGGGCAGGTAGAGGAAGCCCCACAGCAGCGTCGCGGCCACGCCGGGCACCGCGTACGGCAGGAAGATCGCGATGCGGGAGAAGCGGGCGAGCCGCACCCGCGCCGAGTCGAGCAGCAGCGCGAACAGCAGCGCCAGCCCCAGCATCACGACCAGCACCAGCGTGCCGTAGCCGAGCACGCGCAGCCACCCGGCCCACAGCTCGGCGTCGGCGAGGGCGGCGGCGAAGTTCTCGAACCCGACGTACACCTCCCTGCGCGCCCCCTTGCCCAGCCCGAGCCCTGACACGCGGGTCCTGTGCAGGGCCAGGTAGACGGTGTAGCCGATGGGCACCGCGAGGAACAGCGTGAACAGCACCATCGCGGGGGCCAGGAACAGGTACGGCCACGGCCCCCGCTCGGGCCGCCTCATGGAAGGGCGAGTCATGACGCGAGCTGGAAGCCGGCCTTGCGCATGTCGGCGACCGTGGCCTCCTGCATGCCGCGTACGGCGTCGGCGAACGGGGTGCCGTTCTGCAGCGCCTTGCCGAAGCCGTCCCTGAACGCGTTGTACGCCACGCCCACGTTCGGCCCGAAGGTGAACCCGCGCGCCCCGGCGGAGACGGCGGCGGCCTGCTGCCAGAAGTCGGGCTGGTTGGAGAAGTAGCCGGGGGCCGCACCCAGCGCCGACTGGGCCTTGGTGGCGGCCGGGTAGATGGCGGCCTCCTTGACCAGCAGGTCGATGGCCTTGGGGTCGGTGTTGAGCCAGGTGGCGAAGCGGGCGGCGGCCGCCTTGTTCGGCGACTTGGCCGCCACGGCGGTGGACGAGCCGCCCCAGAAGCCGCTGAAGCTCTCGCCGGCGTTCCACTGCGGCAGCGGCGCGACGGCCCACTTGCCCTTGCCCTTGGGCGCGTTGCTGGACAGCACGCCGGGCGCCCACACGGCCGACGGCCAGGTGAGCAGCCTGCCGTCGTTGAGCGCCTTGTTCCATTCGGGGGTGAAGTACGGCATGTCGTCGATGACGCCTTCCTTCACCAGGCCGCCCCAGTAGTCGGCGACCTTGGTGGTGGCCTCGTCGGCGATGTTCACCTTCCATGACTCGCCGCTGATCGACCACCACTGCGCGCCCGCCTGCTGCGCCAGACCTGTGAACGCTCCCGGATCGTTGCTGGAGAACGTGCCGAGGTAAGCCTTGGAGTCCTTCTTCCTGACCGTGCGGGCCGCCTCGCCGTACTTCTGCCAGGTCTTCGGGACCTCGATGCCGTACTTGTCGAAGAGATCCTTGCGGTAGAAGAGCATCATCGGGCCGCTGTCCTGCGGGATGCCGTAGACCGCGTCGGTGCCGAGCGTCACCAGGCCCCACAGCCCGTCGGTGAACTCGCCCTTGATCGACGCCGTCTCCGCCTTGAGGTCGGCCACCGCGTCGGCGGCGATGAACGACGGCAGGTGCTGGTACTCGGCCTGCACCACGTCCGGCGGGTTGCCGGCCTTGGCCGCCGTGAGGAACTTGGCCGCCGCGTCGTCGCCGCCCGCCTGCTTGCTGACCGTCACCTGGATGTCCGGGTTGGCGGCGTTCCAGACCTCGACGATCTTGTCCATGTTGGGGGCCCAGGTCCAGTACGTGAGCTTGACGGGCCCCTGGGCGGCGGTCGCCTGGCTCTGCGCCGCCTCGGGCGCTTCGGCGGGCTCGCCGGACGCGCAGCTCGCGAGTGTGGCCGTGAGTGCGACGGCCAGGGCTGCTCCAAGGCGGTGGGCGCGCATGCGTACCTCCAGAGGGTTCTGTGAACGTGCACAGAGTGGAACAGCCCGGAAATAGGCGTCAAGAGGTCGTTACGTTCTCGTTGCGTGCCTGGAAAAATTGGGCGCAGAGGTGACTGTTCTTCCCCGGGGCACGTCGGCTTTACTGTGCACGTTCACACAAAAGTCTGCGGGGGGAACGGATGTATCCGGAGCGTCCAGCCGGGATCGCCTTTGGCGGCGACTACAACCCGGAGCAGTGGCCGCGCGAAGTGCTGGAGGAGGACGTGGCGCTCATGCGCGAGGCCGGGGTCACCCTGGTCAGCCTGGGCATGTTCTCGTGGGCGCTGATGGAGCCCGAGGAGGGGCGCTTCACGTTCGGCCGGCTCGACGAGATCATCGACCGGCTGCACGCGGCCGGCGTGGCGGTCGATCTGGCCACCCCGACCGCCGCGCCGCCCGCCTGGTTCGTCGCCCGCCACCCCGACGTGCTGCCGGTGAGCAGGGAGGGCGTGCGGATCGGGTTCGGCGGGCGGCAGAGCGCCTGCTCCAGCGCCCCGGCTTTCCGCGCGGCCACCGCCCGGCTGGTGCGCGCGCTGGGCGAGCACTACCGCGACCACCCTGCCGTGGTCATGTGGCACGTGCACAACGAGTACGGCGCCCCGCTCGGCGAGTGCTACTGCGCGCACAGCGTGGCCGCCTGGCGGGAGTGGCTGCGGCACACCTACCTCGACCTCGCCACGCTCAACGACGCCTGGGGCACCACGTTCTGGGGCCAGACCTACACCGACTGGTCGCAGATCGACGCGCCGCGCGCCAACCACACGGCGGTCAACCCGGCCCAGCGCCTCGACTACGCCCGCTTCAGCGACGGTGAGCACCGCGCGCACTACGCGCTGCAGCGCGACATCCTGCGCGAGCTGACCCCGCACCTGCCGGTCACCACGAACTTCGCCGGCACCGTCAACTGCAAGTCCACCGACCTGTGGCAGTGGGCCCGCGAGCTCGACGTGGTCGCCAACGACCACTATCTGCAGGCCGAGCGGCCCGACAACCACATCGACCTCGCCATGTCGGCCGACCTCGCCCGGTCCGTGGCGGGCGGCGCGCCGTGGATGCTCATGGAGCACTCGGCGGGCGCGGTCAACTGGCAGCCGCGCAACCTCGCCAAGCGGCCCGGCGAGATGCGCCGCAACAGCCTCGCGCACGTCGCGCGCGGCTCCGACAGCGTGCTGTTCTTCCAGTTCAGGGCCTCGCGGTTCGGGGCCGAGAAGTTCCACTCCGGGATGGTGCCGCACGCCGGGACCGACTCCGAGCAGTGGCGCGAGGTGGTGCGGCTGGGCGCCGACCTGCGGCGGCTGGCCGGGGTGCGGGGGAGCCGGGTGCGGGCCGAGGTGGCGCTGGTGTGGGACTGGGAGTCGTACTGGGCGCTGGAGCTGGACTGGCGGCCGTCGGTCGACCTGGGGTTCAGGGAGCGGATGGACGCCTTCTACGAGGTGTTGTGGCGGGAGCACGTCACGGTGGACTTCGTCCACCCTTCCGCCGATATTTCGGGATATCGGGTGGTGGTGGCGCCCAGCTCGTACCTGCTGACCGAAGCCTCCGCCAAGAACCTCCACCGGTACGTGGAGTCCGGCGGGAACCTGCTCGTGTCGTACTTCTCCGGCATCGTGGACGAGCACGACACCATCCACCCCGGCGCCCACCCCGGCGCGCTGCGCGAGCTGCTCGGCCTGTCGATCGAGGAGTTCCACCCGCTGCGCGAGCACGAGACGGTCACCCTCATCGACGGCTCCATCGACGGTCCTGCCGAGGAGGAGGCACGCGTCTGGTCGGAGCGGGTGCGCCTGGCGGGGGCCAGGGCCGTGCGGCGCTTCGGCGCGGGGCCCGACGCGGGCCACCCCGCCTTCACCCGTCACGACCTCGGCGCCGGCACCGCCTGGTACCTCGCGACGGCCCCCGTCACCGGCCTGCCCGGCCTGCTCGGCCAGGTGCTCGACCACGCCGGGGTGACCCGGCCGCGCGGCCTGCCCGACACGCTCGAACGCGTGCGCAGGGGCCGCCACCTGTTCCTCATCAACCACGGCGACCGGCCCGTGACGGTCGAGGGGGTGAGCGGCGTGAGCGTGTTCGACGGCGTACGGCACGACGGGCCGGTCACCGTCGCGGCCGGGGCCGTCACGGTCATCGAAGAGACCCAGGAAACAACCCCCCACCCCTAGGGAGACCGTCATGAGACGCATCCTCACCGCACTGCTGTTACTCGGCGCCCTCGTCGTCGCCCAGCCCGCGCACGCCGCGAAGGGTCCGGGAGGACTGGCGATCAGGGGCGCGGACGTCTCCAGCCTGGCCAAGTCGGAGGCGCTCGGCGGCGTCTACCGCGACGCGAGCGGGCGGGCCGGCGACGCGCTGCGCATCCTCGCGCGGGGCGGGCTCAACTCCATCCGGCTGAAGGTCTGGGTGAACCCGGCCGACGGCTACAACACCAAGACGCAGGTGCTCGCCGTCGCCAGGCGCGCCAAGGCGCTCGGCATGAGCCTGCTCGTCGACTTCCACTACTCCGACAGCTGGGCGGACCCCGGCAAGCAGGTCAAGCCCGCCGCCTGGCAGTCGCTGTCGTTCGAGCAGCTGAAGCAGGCGGTGTACGCCCACACCTACGACGTGCTCGACGCCCTGCGCCGCCAGGGCACCACGGCCGACCTGGTGCAGGTCGGCAACGAGATCAACGGCGGCCTGCTGTGGCCCGACGGCTCCAACTCCACCTGGCCGAACACCGCCGCCCTGCTGAACGCCGGCTACGACGCCGTCAAGGCCGTCTCGGGGAGCACGAAGGTCGTGCTGCACCTGGCCGACGGCGGCGACAACGGCCTCTACCGCTGGTGGTTCGACAACGCCGGCGCGCACGGCATCCGGTACGACGTGATCGGGCTGTCGTACTACGCCTACTGGCACGGCACGCTGGACGCCTTCAGGGCCAACATCAACGACGTCGCCACCCGGTACGGCAAGCCGGTGCTGGTCGTCGAGACCGCGTACCCGTTCACGACGGCCGACGCCGACGGCTGGCCCAACATCATCACCGCCGGCGAGCCGTACCCCGGCTACCGGGCCACGCCGCAGGGCCAGTCGGCGATGCTGGCCAAGGTCGCCGAGATCGTGCGCAACGTCCCGAACGGCCGCGGGCTCGGCCTCTACACCTGGGAGGCCACCTGGACCGGCGTGCGCGGCAACGGCTGGGACCCGGCCGACCCGTCGTCCGGCAACGGCTGGGAGAACCAGGCGCTGTTCGACTACTCGGGCCGCGCGCTCCCGGCCTTGACGGTGCTCGGCCGCGGCTGACAGCACGGGGCTGGGCGGGGCCGGGTTGGGCCGCGCGGGGTCGCGCGGGGCCGCGCGGGGTCCGCGGCGTCCGGGATGGGCATGATGAAGCGCATGACGATCTCAGCAGACGAGCTGCTCACCACGACCCGCAGCGTCCGCAAGCGCCTCGATCTGACCCGCCGGGTCCCGCTCGACCTGGTCAGGGAGTGCCTGGACATCGCGCTCCAGGCGCCCACCGGGAGCAACGCGCAGGGCTGGCACTGGGTGGTGGTCACCGACGAGGACAAGCGCAAGGCCATCGGTGACTACTACGGGCGCTCGTGGCGCCGCTACTACGAGTCGAAGGCGTCGCCCGAGCGGCTGTACGAGAACGACCCGGCCAGGGTCGCCACCCAGCAGCGGGTCTCGGCCAGCGCGGCCTACCTGGCCGAGCACATGGGCGAGGTGCCGGTGCTGGTGCTGGGCTGCCTGACCGTGCCGGCCCTGCCACAGGGGAACCAGGCCGGGCTGTGGGGCTCGCTGCTGCCGGCGGCCTGGAGCTACATGCTGGCCGCCCGCGCCCGGGGGCTGGGCACCGCCTGGACGTCGCTGCACCTGGCGTACGAGGCCGAGATCGCCGAGCTGCTCGGCATCCCGGACGACGTGCGGCAGGGGGTGCTCATCCCGACCGCGTACTACACGGGGGAGACGTTCGGGCGGGCGAAGCGGCAGCCGCTGGACGAGGTGCTACACATCGACCAATGGTGACCATTCACCGCAAACCCGATATTTCCCGGATTGCCGCGCCTTGCCAGGTGCTCCATCTTAGGATCATCGCCATACCCCCTTGACGATCATCCACGAGGAGCCGACAGTGCCCGAGAGCGAGCGGGAAAGCGCGTCCAGCGGGATCGACACGAGCAAGCCCAGCGTCGCCCGCGTCTACGACTACTTTCTCGGCGGCAAGGACAACTACGAGATCGACCGCCAGGTGGCCGCAGCCGCGCTGCAGGTCGCGCCCGACGCGCCGCAGGCGGCGATGGCCAACCGGGAGTTCCTGCGGCGCACCGTGCGCTACCTCGCCGAGGCCGGTCTCCGCCAGTTCCTGGACATCGGCTCCGGCCTGCCCACCCAGGGCAACGTGCACGAGGTGGCCCAGTCGGTGACGCCGGCGGCCCACGTCGTGTACGTCGACCACGACCCCATCGTGCTCGCCCACGGCCGCGCCCTGCTGGCCGTGGACGAGACCACCACGATCGTGGACGCCGACGCCCGCGAGCCGGAGAAGGTGATGGACGACCCGAGGACGCAGGCCCTCATCGACTTCTCCGAGCCGGTCGGGCTGCTGCTCTTCGGCATCCTCCACCACCTCAACGACGAGGAGGACCCCGGAGGCGTCGCCGCCCGCTACATCAGCAGGCTCGCCCCCGGCAGCCACGTGGTGATCTCCCACTTCCACAACCCGGGCGCGGCGCTGCCCGAGGTGTCGGAGCAGGCGAGGAGCGCCGAGAAGATCTTCAACGAGAACCTCGGCACCGGCCGCTGGCGCACCCGGGAGGAGATCCTCGCCTACTTCGAGGGGCTCGAGCTGCTGGAGCCCGGCCTGGTGCCGCTGCCCGAGTGGCGCCCGGAGACCGGGGACCACCAGGCGACGCCGGGGATCACGTACCACACCTTCGTCGGCGGCGTGGCACGCAAACCCTGAGCCCGCTGACCCTGAGCCCGCTGACCCTGAGCCCGGACGTCAGCCGACCGGCAGCTTGCCGGAGGTGACCACGTCGCGGTACCAGTGGGCGCTGTCCTTCCAGGTGCGCTCCATCGTCTCGCGGTCCACCCGGACGATGCCGAACCGCTTGGCGTAGCCGTGCGCCCACTCGAAGTTGTCCATGAGCGACCACACGAAGTAGCCGCGCACGTCCGCGCCCTGCGCGATGGCCTCGCTGACCGCCGTCAGGTGGCGGTGCAGGTAGTCGACGCGGTCCTGGTCGCGGACGCGCCCGTCGGGGGAGACCGGGTCGGGGAAGGCCGCGCCGTTCTCCGTGATCATGGTGGGCAGGTCCGGGTAGTCGCGGTGCAGGCGCAGCAGCAGGTCGGTCAGGCCGGTCTCGTCGATGTTCCAGCCCATCTCCGTGTACGGGCCCGGCTGCCGGACGAACTCCACGCTCTCGCAGGCGATCCACGGCGAGGCGGCGCCGTCCTGGTGGCCGTCGGCGGTCTCCTTGGGGCCGCTGCCGTCCCAGTGGCGTACCAGCGTGGGGTTGTAGTAGTTGACGCCGAGCACGTCGAGCGGCTGGCAGGCGGTCGCCTCGTCGCCGTCGCGCACGAACGACCAGTCGGTCACCCCGGCGGTGTCGGCGAGCAGGTCGGCCGGGTAGGCGCCCTCCAGCATCGGGCCGAGGAAGGCCCGGTTGGCCAGCGCGTCCGCGCGGCGCACCGCGTCGGCGTCGGCTTCCGACACGCCGCGCACGTGGTGCAGGTTGAGCGTCACCGACATCTGCGCGTCCTTGGCCGCGGTCGAGCGCAGCGCCTGCACGGCCAGGCCGTGGCCGAGGTTGAGGTGGTGCACGGCGGCCAGCGCGGCGGCCGGCTCGGTGCGCGCGGGGGCGTGCACGCCGGAGGCGTAGCCGAGGTAGGCCGAGCACCACGGCTCGTTCAGCGTGATCCACGTGTGCACGCGGTCGCCGAGCGCCTCGCCCATGAGCCTCGCGTACTCGCCGAAGCGCTCCGCGGTGTCGCGATGCGGCCAGCCGCCCGCGTCCTCCAGCTCCTGCGGCAGGTCCCAGTGGTAGAGGGTGGCGACCGGCGCGATGCCCCTGCTCAGCAGGCCGTCGACGAGCCGCTGGTAGAAGTCGAGCCCGGCGGCGTTGACCGGGCCGGTCCCGCCGGGCTGCACGCGCGGCCAGGAGATGGAGAAGCGGTAGGCGCCGACGCGCAGCGCGGCCAGCAGGTCGAGGTCCTCCTCCAGGCGGTGGTAGTGGTCGCAGGCCACGTCGCCGGTGTCGCCGCCCGCCACCAGGCCGGGCGTGTGGGAGAAGGTGTCCCAGATGGACGGGCCGCGGCCGTCCTCGTTCCAGGCTCCTTCGACCTGGTAGGCGGCGGTGGCGGTGCCCCACACAAAGTTGTCGGGAAAGACGGACATGTCACTCCTTGGGGTGATTAATGGTGGATTCAGGGTGAAAGTCAGGTAGTAATCAGGGCGGCGACCTCGCGCGGCGCCAGCGTGATCGCGCCCTCGGCGGGCGCGCCGGTCAGCAGGTCGTCGGCGCGGCCCGGCAGCTCCACCCGTACGTCCCGCGTCCCGTGGTTGAGCACGAACAGCACCTCGCCGCGGCGCACCGCCTCCACGCCTGGCGGCAGATCGGGCAACTCGCCCGCCACGCCCGCATCGGCCAGCACGCGCTCGGCCAGCGCCCCCAGGGCGGCCTGCTCGGGCATCGTGCCGACGTACCAGGCCAGGCCGTCGCCGTGCCGGTGCCGCGTGATCGCGGGGTGCCCGGCCAGGTCGCCGTCGGCGAACTCGGCCACCACCTCGGCGCCCTCGGCGGCCAGCAACTCGGTCCAGGTGCCGGCGGCGAATCCGTCTTCGCCGCCGCTCCACCGGCACCGTACGGGCCCGCCCACGGGCAGCCACTCCTCGCCGGAGACGCCCAGCACCTCGCGCAGCGGCGCGGGGAAGCGCCCGGTGCGCACGTGCGAGCGCGGGTCCACGATCCCCGAGAACGGCCCCACCACGAGCACCCCGCCGCCTCGCGCGTACGCGTCCAGCCAGGCCGCCTGCTCGTCGCTGACGAGGAACAGGTTCGGCACCACGACCAGCGCGTAGCCGTCCAGGTCCGCGCCGGGCGGCACCACGTCCACGGCGACGCCGCGCTCGAAGAACGGCACGTAGTAGTTCAGGAGCTGCTCGTCGGCGTTGAGCCGGTCGCTGGGCCGCCCGCGATCCTCCAGCGCCCACCAGCTGTCCCAGCCGAACACCATCGCCACCCGCGCCGGCACCTCGGTGCCCGCCACCCGGGAGAGCCCGCGCAGTTCCTGGCCGTGCGCGCGCACGGCGGCGTGCAGCCGCGTCTCAGGACCGGCGTGCGGCACCATCGCCGCGTGGAAGCGCTCGGCGCCGAAGCGGGAGGCCCGCCACTGGAAGTAGCACAGCCCGTCCGCGCCGCGCGCGAGCGCCTGCAGCGACTCCAAGCGGAACTGCCCCGGCGGCTTGGGCAGGTTGTGCGGCCGCCAGTTGACGGCGGTGGTGGCCTGCTCCATCAGCAGCCACGGCCGGCCCTCGGCCAGGCCGCGCATCAGGTCGTGGGTGAGCGCCGTCCGCGCCGGGGTGAGCGGGTCGCCCGGCTCGGGGTAGCAGTCGTTGGCGACCACGTCCTCCTCCGCGGCCCACGCCCAGGCGTCGACCGGCTTGAAGAAGCCCATGAAGTTCGTGGTGACCGGCACCTCGGGGGTGCGGGCGCGCAGCACGTCCCGCTGGGCGCGGAAGTGCGCGAGCAGCTGGTCGTTGCAGAAGCGCCGCCAGTCGAGCCGCTGGCCGGGATTGATGATGTACGGGGCGGTGCGCGGCGGCAGGATCTCCTCCCAGTCGCCGTAGCCCTGGCTCCAGAACGTCGTGCCCCACGCCTCGTTGAGCGTCTCCAGGTCGCCGTGCCGCTCGCGCAGCCAGCGGCGGAACGCGGCGGCCGACTCGTCACAGTGGCAGAACTGGCCGTACTCGTTGCCCACGTGCCACATCGCCAGCGCGGGATGGCCGGCGTAGCGGTCGGCCAGGGCGGTCACGATGTCGAGGGAGCGCTCCCAATAAACGGACGAAGAAGGACAGAACTGGTTCCGCGCGCCGTACCAGAGCGTGGTGCCCGACTCGTCCACCGGCAGCGTCTCCGGCCAGCGGTGGCCCAGCCAGGGCGGCGGCGAGGCCGTCGGCGTGGCCAGGTCAACGGCGATGTCGTGCCCGGCCATCAGGTCGAGCAGCCGGTCCAGCCAGCCGAAGTCGTGCTTGCCCGGCTCGGGCTCCAGCCGCGCCCAGCTGAACACGCCGACCGTGACCAGGTTGACCCCGGCCTCGCGCATCAGCGCGGCGTCCTGTGCCCACACCTCCTCGGGCCACTGCTCGGGGTTGTAGTCCCCGCCGAACAGCAGCCCCCTCTTCTGCGTGAGGGTGTGCATTCCGAGCTTCACGAAGCGGCTCCCGTACGTGGTGGTGCTGAACTGTCGCCGGCCACCAGCCGGCAGGGCACCAGCCGCTGCCGGGGCGGCCCGCCGCCGCCCAACCGGTCGATGAGCATGCGGGCACCCAGCCTGCCCAGCTCCGCGCTGGGCGGTTCGAGCGTGGTCAGCCTGGGGTGGAACATCTGCGCGACCCGCGCGGACGACAGCACGAGCAGCAGGGTCAGGTCGTCGGGGACGCGCAGGCCGCGCCGCGCCGCGGCGGCCAGCACCCCGGCCGCCGCGCGGTCGTCCATCACGGCCAGCGCGGTCACGTCGGGGCGGGCGTCCAGCAGGGCGTCCAGCGCCCGCGCGCCCTCCTCGGGCGCGCCCGCGTGGCCGCCGTCCACGTACGCCAGGCCCGCCTCCCGGGCGGCGGCGGCGAGCGCGGCCGAGGCGCGGACGGCGGGGCCGTACCCGGCCGCGAAAGCGGCGGCGGGCAGGTTGACGAAGGCCAGCACCCGGTGGCCGAGCCCGGCCACGTGCGCCACGGCCTGCCGCGCGGTCGCGGTGAAGTCGATGTCGGCGTAGTCAATGCCGCCGGGCTCGCGGGTCCGCCCGATCATCGCGAACGGCACCCCCGCCCGCGTCAGGAACGCCGGCCGCTCGTCGTCGAGCCGCACCTCCATCAGCAGCACGCCGTCCACCAGGCCGAGCCCGGTCAGGTGGCGCAGCTCCTCGATGGGTCCCGCGCTCTCCGGCGAGAGCAGCACGTGGTAGCCCAGCTCCTTGGCCGCCTCGGCGGCGCCGGTGGCGAAGCGCATCTCCGTCGGCCCGAAGCCGCCGATCGGCGCGGGGAACAGCAGCGCGAGGATCCGGGTGCGCTTGCTCTGCAGGCCCCTGGCCAGCAGATTCGGCCGGTAGCCGAGTTCGCGGGCGGCCTGCTCGATGCGCAGCTTCGTGGCCGCCGCCACGGGGCGGGTGCCGTTGAGCGCGGCCGAGACGGTGCTGACGGCCACCTGCGCGCGTGCTGCCACGTCGCGCAACGAGGTCATGGCGCTCCAACGGTCGATGTGAGAAGTCGAAACGTTTCGCAAACCTAAAGTCCGATTTGTGGCGTTGTCAATGGGCAGGATTGCGGGCGCCCGAAAGTCACCGGGGCGGCGGGCGCCATGAAGCGCCCGCCGCCGCAGGTCAGTGCGTGTTCAGTGCACGTTCAGTACACGTACGGCCAGCCGGCCGAGTCCCAGCCGATGAGATTCACGCCCAGTTTCGGCGTGCCGTTGTCGTTGCGGTCGTAGTAGTGGTAGACGAGCAGGTCGCCGTCCACGTCCGACATGACGCTCTGCCCGCCGGGGCCGACGACCTGGTCATGGGTCTCCAGCACCATCGTGCCGCCGCCGCTCAGCATCGAGCGGCCTGAGCGGTCCACGTACGGGCCCGTGGGGCTGGTGGAGCGGCCCACCTTGATCTTGTACGTGCTGTCCAGGCCCGCGCAGCACCGGTCGTAGGAGGCGAACAGGTAGTAGTAGTCGCCGTGCCTGACGATGTCGGGCGCCTCCACCGCGTACGGCGCGTCCGGCCGGGTCGCCAGGTGGTAGAGCGTGCGGTCGGAGGAGTGGCGCTTGCCGGTCGAGGGTTCGAGCCTGATCATCCTGATGCCCGTCCAGTACGACCCGAAGCTCAGCCACCACCGGCCCGAGGCGTCCACGAGCAGGTTGGGGTCGATGGCGTTGTGGTCGGAGCTCGTCGTCGTGCTGTGGACGATGCCCTGGTCGCTCCACGAGCCGGGCTGGCCGGTGGGGCTGGTGGCCAGGCCGATCGCCGAGTTGTTCGAGCCGAAGCTGGAGACCGCGTAGTACATCAGGTATCTCCCGCCCTGCTGGGAGATGTCGGGCGCCCACGGGTCGTTGCCCGACGAGTACGTCCGCCACCACGACGGCGGCGTGCGGAAGGCGGAGCCGGACCTGGTGAAGTGGATGCGGTCGGTGGAGGTGCGGGCCTCCAGGTAGCCGTGGGTGGAGTAGAGCACGTAGTTGGACGAGGTGCGGATCATCGTGGGGTCGTGCACGACCACGTCGCCGGTCACCCGGCCGGGGCCGGGATAGGCGAACGCGGCTCCCATGAGCGTGAGCGCCGCCACGATGGCGGCGGCGGGACGGAACAGGCGGCGCAAGGGTCCTCCTTCGATCGGGAAAGGTGACCGCTTCGCTCCGCCGGACGCTGCGCCGGTTGCGTCGCAGGCAATGTAGGCGCGCTTTTCCGCGAGCGTCAACCCTTGGGTGGCCGGGCGTGAAACTTACACGTTCGCCGGTTCCGTGGCCCTGCTGTGAGCTGGGAAGATGTGGATGCCGGCGGGCTCGGCTCTTGACGGAGCGCCTTGACGTCCTTAGCGTTCGGGCCACTTTCGACCTGCGATGTTAGCGCTAACACAAGCTCTGGCATCAGCGCCGCCGGAAGCCGCGCCGCGTCACAGGAACCGGCCGGACGCCCCCGCGTCCGGCCGCGCTCCGCCATGTCCCATCGATCTCTAGTCGGGCGGGGGAGCGGTGGAGCGTCGGTGGATGAGCTCGATGGGGCCGGTCAGCACTTCGGCGACCGTCGCGTCCGGGTCGAGGCCGCCCAGCAGCCTCACCCCGCGCCGGCCCAGCTCGGCGAGCGGCATCCGCACGGTGGTGAGCGCCGGGTTGAGGTAGCCGGCCAGGTCGAGGTCGTGCACCGCGACGATGGACACGTCGCGCGGGATCTCCAGCCCGGCCGCCCGTACGCCCTCCATCGCGCCGATGGCGGAGGCCACGTTCGCCACGAACACCGCCGTCGGCCGCTCGCCCTCGGGCGCCTCGGCCAGCAGCCTGGCCATCGCCGCGGCCCCGCCGGCCGGCGTGTAGCCGGCCGCCGTGATCGGCCCCTCGGGCAGGCCGGCGTCGCGCATCGCCGCCGAGTAGCCGGCCGACCTGCGCGCGGCCGTGTCGGCGCGCGACGGTCCCGCGAGGTGCGCGATGCGGCGGTGGCCCAGGCGTACCAGGTGCTCGACGGCGAGCGCGGCGGCTCGCTGGTCGTCGAGGATGACGTAGCGCTTGACGCCCTGGCTGCGGTTGTTGAGCATCAGCCACGGGATCGCCGCCTGGTCGAGCTGCGCGGCCAGGTCCGCGTCCTCGCCCGTGCCGGCCAGCAGCAGCCCGTCGATGCGGCCCTGCCCGATGCGGTCCATGTACTCGCCGAGCCCGGCCCCCGTGGCGCTGCCGGTGACCAGCACGTAGCCCTGCGCGGCGGCCTCCGACTCGGCGCCCTTGATGATCTCGGCGTAGACGGGGTTGGCGAAGTCAGGGATGAACAGCCCGAACATGTGCGCCCGCGACGTGCGCAGGCTGCGCGCCGCCACGTTCGGCCGGTAGCCCAGCTCCTCGATCGCGGCCAGCACCCGCTCGCGCGTCTCCTGCCGGATGTTGAGCGTCGGATCCTTGTTGACGACGCGCGAGACGACGGCCCTGTCGACCCGCGCCATCGCGGCGACGTCGGCGAGCGTCACCCGGGCGCGCTTCATGCCGGTGATCCCGGGCGTACGCTCCGGCCGCTGTCCATCGACCGGTAGAGCGCGTCGAGCAGGCGCAGCGTGCCGAGGTTGTCGGCGCCCGACGTCTCGGGCTCGCCGCCCTCGGCGACAGCCCGCAGCAGCGACCCCATCGGCCCGGCCACCGCGTCGGGCAGCCAGCGCCGGGTCACCGGGTACGGCAGCCATCCGTCCGTCGGCAGCGCCCGGCTGCTCACCTCCAGGGTGTCGGGGCGGCCGTGCGGATAGTCGTACAGCAGGCCGAGCGTGCCCCTGATCGCGCCCTCGGCGCCGTCGATGCGGAAGGCCGCCTCGCCGTCGCCGGTGCGGTTCTCGTGGGTGGCGTGCACCAGCGCCCGCACCTCGCCGGGGTAGACCAGCGTGCTCATCGTGCGCGTCTCACCCTTGGCGACCTGGCCCGGCGTCCGGCTGCCGGTGCAGAAGACCAGCTCGGGGTCGCCCAGGACGGACCTGATCGCGTCGAGGTAGTGGATCGAGTGGTAGACGATCTCCAGCCGGTCGGTGGTGACCAGCCAGTCCCACGCGCTCCAGTCGGTGAAGATGTTCACGGTGAACGTCATCGCCGTCGGCTCGCCGATCCAGCCCCGCCGCACCATCGCGCGCGCGGCCGCGATGCCCTCGTCGAAGCGGAGCTGCTGGTTGACCGCGATCTTGCGGCCGGCCGCCGCGGCGAGGCCCACCAGCTCCTGGCCGGTGGCCACGTCGGGCGCGAACGGCTTCTGGCAGAGCAGGTGCTTGCCGGCCGCCAGCGCCTGCCGCGCGATGCCCGGCTGCGCGCCCGGCGCGACCGCGACGTCCACGACCTCGGCCCGCTCGTCGGCCAGCAGCTCCTCCAGCGTCCCGTACACGCGCGGCACGCCGTGCCGGGCGGCGACCTCGGCGGCGCGGCCCGCGTCGAGGTCGAACAGCCCGGTCACCTCCAGCCCGGCCTGCCGGTAGGCGGGCAGGTGAGCCACGTCCACGATGGCCCCGGCGCCCACGATCGCGACCGGCCTGCGGTGCTCCGCCGGGATCGTCAGGTCGGCGGCGGCCGCGATGGGCGCGAACACGTCGATCACCGCTCCTCCATCCCGTAGCAGCGGGCGGCGGTGCCGCCGAGCACCTGCGCGCGGCCGGCCTCGTCCAGGCCCGACAGGGCGACCTGCGTCTCCCGCCACACCTTGGCGTAGTCGCCGGCCAGTGTGGCCACCGGCCAGTCGCTGCCGAACATCAGCCGCTCGGGGCCGAACAGCTCGATCGCGTGCTCGACGTACGGCCGCAGGTCCTCGCCGGTCCACGTCCCGGCGTCGGCCGCGGTGTTCAGCCCCGACACCTTCGCGTACACGTCAGGGCACTGCGCCGCCCGCGCCAGCAGCGACGCCCACGGCTCCCACCCCTTGTCCTTGATCGGCGGCTTGGCCAGGTGGTCGATCACCATGCGCAGCCCCGGCACCCGCTCGGCCAGCACCGGCACGTGCTCCAGATGCCGGGGGAGCACCGCCACCACGTCGAACGGCAGCCCGGCCGCCGCCAGCAGCCGCAGCCCCTCGATCACGGGCTCCTGGAGCACCCAGTCCGGGTCGGGCTCGTCGTGGATGAGGTGCCTGATCCCGGCGAACCTGGCGTGCCGCCGGTACCGCTCCAGCGCCTCGGCCGCCTCATCGGGCCGCGCCAGCGGCACCCAGCCGACGACCGCGCCGATCACGTCGTACGCGTCCGCCTGCGCCAGCATCGCGTCGGTGTCGGCGTAGGAGTCCATCGCCTGCACCAGCACCGTGCGGTCCACGCCCGCCGCGGCGAGCTGGGGCAGCAGCTCGGGCGGCTCGAACGTACGGAAGATCGGCCCCGACTCCGGCGTCAGCCAGGGGTACGAACCCGTCTCCACGTTCCAGAAGTGCTGGTGGGCGTCGATGACGGTCATCCAGCTTCCCTTCCCATGATCAATCGTTTGAGCGTCACAAGGTAGCAGGAGGTTGGACGAGTTCCAGCGTGATCTCGTCCGGGTCCAGGAAGTAACAGGCGTAACCGCCCTTGTTGACCCCCGCGGTGATCTCGGCGGGCGGGTTGACGAAGCGCACCCCGGCCGCCGACAGCCGGGCGTGCTCGGCCCGCGCGTCCTCGACGGTGAGCGCCAGGTGGGCGGCGCCGGGCAGGTGGCGGGCCGGGTCGCGGGCTTCGCCGCGCGGGCGTACGTACTCGACCAGCTCCAGGTCGTGCGTGGAGACGCCGCGCGGCTGCCCCGGCACGGCGAGCTGGGCCACCCGCAGCACCGCGCCGGGATGGCCGACCAGCCGCCGGGTGTAGGCGTTGTCCTGGGTCTGCGTGTGCACCAGCGTGAAGCAGAGCAGGTCGCGGTAGAAGGCCACGGACCTGTCGAGATCGGCCACCGTGAACGAGAAATGCCAGACGCCTCTCATCCCTTCACCAGCTCACGTACGCTCCCGGCGATCCGGGCGGCGTCCGGCACCAGCGACTCGGCCAGCACCGGCGCGGCCGGCATGCGCACGTCCGGCGTGCCGATCCTGATCGGCGGCGCGAGCAGCGGCGCCCCCGCCTCCGTGACGCGGGCGACGACCTCGGCGCCGAAGCCGCCGGTGACGTTCGCCTCGTGGACGACCGCGAGCCGGCCCGTCCGCCGGACGCCGCCGAGCACCGCGCCGACGTCGAACGGGTTGAGCCACGGCGTCTCCAGCACCTGCGCCTCGACACCCTCGCCGGCCAGCCGCTCGGCCGCCTCCAGCACCCGGTGCGTCATCGCCCCCCAGGTCACGATCGTCACGTCCGAGCCGTCGCGGCGGGTGCGCGCCCCGCCCATCGGCCTGACCGGGCCGTCGGTCTCGACCGGCTCCTTGGCGCCGGAGTACAGCGTGCGGTTCTCGATCACCAGGACCGGGTCGTCGCCGTGCACCGCCGTCACCAGCAGGTCGTACGCGTCCTGCGGCGTGCTCGGCATGCACACCCGCAGCCCCGGCACGTGCAGGAACAGCGCCTCCAGCGACTGCGAGTGCTGCGCGCACGCGCCGGGCGCGTTGCCCTGCTGGGTGCGGATCGTCAGCGGCGCCGTCAGCCGGCCGGCCGAGACGTACCGCACGTTGGCCGCCTGGTTGACGATCTGGTCCAGCGCGACCAGCGAGAAGTCGGCCCACATGATCTCCACGATCGGGCGGCGGCCGAACATCGCCGCCCCCACCGCGCTGCCGAGGATCGCCGACTCGCTGATCGGGGTGTCGAAGACCCGCTCGCCGTACTGCCTGCGCAGCCCTCGCGTCACCCCGAACACGCCGCCAGGCACGGCCACGTCCTCGCCGTAGACCAGCGTCTGCGGCAACTCCTCCATCACCCGGTGCAGGGCCGCGTTCACGGCCTCGCCGTAGGTCAGCTCACGCATGAAGGTGCTCCCTCGCCGTCGCCGGGTCGGCGGGCGGCGCCGCCTGCGCGGCCGCCGCCGCGGCCTCCGTCTCCTCGCGGGCCCGCCGCTCCACCGCGTCGATCTCCCGCTCCGGCACGCCGTCGGCCAGCAGGCCCGCGCGCAGCCGCGCGATCGGCTCCCCGCGCCTGATCCGGTCCAGCTCGCCCGGCTGCCGGTAGGTCTCGGCGTCGCCGATGTAATGGCCCACCAGCCGCTCCGTCATGCACTCCAGCAGCGTCGGCCCGCCGCCCTCGCGGGCCACCTCCAGCGCGTCGCGCACGTGGAAGCGCACCGCCTCCGCGTCGTTGCCGTCCACACGGTGGCCCGGCATCCCGTACGCGGCGGCGCGGTCCGCGAGCCGCGGGTTGCCCACCATGCCGGCGATCGGCGTCAGCTCCGAGTAGCGGTTGTTCTCGCACACGAACACCACCGGCAGCTTGAAGGCCGCGGCGAAGTTCATCGCCTCGTGCACCGCGCCCTGGTTCATCGCGCCGTCGCCGAACACGCTCACCGCGACCCGGCCGGAGCCGTCGTGCCGGCCCGCCAGCGCCGCCCCGCAGGCCAGCGGCGCGCCCGCGCCGACGATCGAGTTCTCACCGTGGAAGCCGTACTCGGCGGCCGTGAAGTACGCCGAACCGCCGCGCCCCCCGTTGACCCCGCTCGCCCGGCCCATCAGCTCCGCGAACAGCGGCTCCGCCGGGACCCCGCGCGCCAGCGCCCACCCGTGCCCCCGGTAGGTCGCGAACAGCGCGTCCTGCTCCTCCAGCTCGCCGCACGCCCCGGCCGGGATCGCCTCCTGCCCGATGCACAAATGCACCGACCCGACGATCGGGCCCTGCGCCCGCAGGTCGCGCACCTTCTCCTCGAACGCGCGGATCCGCCACATGGCCAGCAGGTCCGCCAGCCGCCGCTCACTCATGCCCGCTCCTCAGCACTCGTTCTTCAGGTGCTCGTTCTTCGGGCGCTCGTTCCTCCTGCGCTCGCTTTCCGGGCGCCCGCTCCGGCTCCTGCCCTGCGGGCGCCTCCCTCCAGGCATTGAGCGCCGCGGCGCAGATCGCCCCGGCGTCGCCGACGTAGGACTCCGGCGGGATGGGCAGCGGGCCCAGGCTCTCCAGGTCGCCGGGTCCTGCCGTCCCGCGCAGCGCGTCGGCCAGCGCCAGGCCCTGCTCGCGCGCCTCGTGCGCCGCCCGGTAGACCAGGTCGTGCGCGCGCTCCCTGCCCAGCGCCGGCGCCAGGCGCATCATGTACGCCTCCGCCATGATCAGGCCGCCCTCCGCGTCCAGGTTGGCCCGCATCGCCTCCGGATAGACCCGCAGGCCCGCCGCCACGTCGGCGGCCGTGGCCAGCGCGCCCGCGGCCAGCTCCGCCAGCAGCGGCACCACGTACCACTCCACCTGCCACTCGCCGGCCGCCCGCTCGTGCCCCGCCTCCATCGCGCGGAACAGGCCAGAGCTGAGCGCGCCCGCCGTGCCCGACATGCCGATCACGGCCTCGCAGCCGATCGGGTTCGCCTTCTGCGGCATCGTCGAGGAGGCGCCCCTGTGGTGGCCGCCCGCCTCGCGCACCTCGCCCACCTCGGTCCTCGACAGGTCCACGACCTCCCGGGCGAAGCGGGCCGCCGTCGCCGCCAGCGACGCGCACGTCACGCCGAACTCCGCCACGCCGTCCCTTGCCACGTGCCAAGGCACCTCGGCCGTCCGCAGGCCCAGCTCGCGCGCCATGACCGCGCGGACGTCGGAGGAGCGCCCGCCCATGGCCGCCGAGGTGCCGCCCGCGCCGAACAGCGACACCACCCGCACCTGCCGCCCGGTCGCGGCCACCCGCTCGCGCTGCCGCGTCACCTCCGCCAGCAGCACCGCCATCTTCGCCCCGAACGTCGTCGGCACCGCCTGCTGCGCGTGCGTGCGGGCCGCGACGACCGTGCCCGCGTGCTCGCCCACCAGCCGCGCCACCGCGTCGCCGAACCCGCGCAGCAGCTCGGCCAGCCGGTCGAGCGCCTCGCCGAGCTGCAGGGACAGGCCGGTGTCCATGATGTCCTGGGTGGTCGCGCCGTAGTGCACGCGTCCGTCCGGCCCTTCGGGCAGCGCCGCCGCGATCATCCTGACGAGGGGGAGGATCGGGTAGCCCACGTTCACCGCCTCCGACCACAGGCGCGGCAGGTCCACCGTGGCGGGCACGCAGGCCGCGGCGATCGCCGCCGCGTCCTCTCGCGTGATCACGCCGGTCTCCGCCTGCGCCCTGGCCAGCGCCGCCTCCGTACGCAGCCAGGCCAGCACCGTGCGCTCGGCGGAGAAGATCTCGGCCATCGCGGGGTCACCGAACAGCTCGGGCAGCAGCTTGAACGTCTGCCGTGTCGGCTGCCGTGTCGTCTGGTGGGCCGTCTGGTGGGCCGTCTGGGGGATCGTCTCCGGGGTCCTCCGGGGGGTCAAGTCAGTTCATCTCCAGTCCGCCGTCGACGTTGAGCGCCTGGCCGGTCACGAACGACGCCAGGTCGCTGGCCAGGAACAACACCGCCGCCGCCACCTCCTCGGGCCGCCCCACCCGCTTGAGCGGCGAGCGCTCGCCGACCTCCTTCAGGTAGCCCTCCCCGGCCCCTGGGCCGAAGTGGCGGTCGCGGTCGCTGATGATCTCCTCCCACATGGGGGTGAGGACAACGCCGGGGCAGACCGCGTTCACCCGTACGGGGGCCAGGGCCTCTGCCGCCGACCTGGTCAGCGACAGCAGCGCCGTCTTGCTCGCCGAGTAGTGGGCCGCGTTCGGCCGGCCCGAGCGGGCGGCCACCGAGGCCAGCGTCACGATCGAGCCGGCGCCCTGCCCGGCCATCCGCCGCCCGGCCGCCTGCGTCAGCCAGAAGGTGGCGTTGAGGTTGACGTCCACGACGCGCAGCCACTCGCCGGGCTCGATGTCGAGCAGCGGCGTGGTGCGCATGATGCCGGCGCAGTTGACCAGCACGTCGAGCCGGTCGAGCCCGTCCACCAGGGCTGCGGCCTGGGCGCGGTCGGTGAGGTCGGCCGGCCGCGCCGCCGCGCCCAGCTCCGCCGCCGCCCGGCTCAGGCGCGGGCTTTCGAGGTCGGAGAGCACGACATCGGCTCCCGCGTCGGCCAGGGCACGGGCGCAGGCGAACCCGAGACCGCCCGCGCCGCCGGTGACGAGCGCGGTCCGGCCGGTCAGGTCGATCGTGACAGGCATCCGTCTCCCTCTTCCAGGTCAAACGTTTGACCAGACCCTAACAAGGAGCCAGCAAACGGAACAAGGGATCGTTCAATCGTTTTTATCGGGATATTTCCCCGATTGACCAGACAGGTGAAACGAACCGCGCGGTCAGGAGGCGTGAGCCCAGCCCAGCTCCTCGTAGAAGGCCCGGCGTGCGCGCGCGAACGCCTCCCTGTTCAGCGCCGCTCCCTCATAGAGGCCGGTCGTGATCGGCTCGTCGTGCAGGCGGGCCGGCAGGTCCTCGCTCAGCAGGTCGGGGAAGCCGTCAGACGCCGCGGCTTCGCGCAGCGCGTAGGCGCGCATCCCGTCCAGGCGGGCCTGGCCGGCGGTCAGCAGGTCGTCCAGCGTGAACGGCTCCCCGAGCACGGCCGTCACCAGCGTGGTCAGGCGGTCGATGGTGAGCGGGCGGGTCGGGGTGGAGGCGAAGACGCACAGGTTGAGCGCGTCCAGGCCGCTCCACAGGCGCAGCAGGCGGGCGCTGCGCCGGCCGCGCTCCTCGTTCAGCTCACCGGCCGGGGCGGGGGCGGCGCCGGCCCTGGCGGCCTCGGGGAAGCTGTAGCCGAGCCCGGCGACCGGGTCGAAGTCGAGATCGTGCTCCAGGGCGTCGTAGCGGGGGCCGCCGGGGGCGAGGGCGTACCCGAGCCCGATGCCGGGCTGCGGGCGCGGGTCGAAGCACGGCAGCTCGGCGCCCTTGGCCGTCATCGCGTACGTCCGCGCCTCAGGCCCCAGGCGCCGCGCCGCCCTGGCGGACCCCTCCGCCAGCAGGTCGCCGAGGGGGCCCGACCGGGTGGCGACGTCCTCGATCAGCTCCGGCAGCGCCGCCGCGTCCCCGAACGCCGGCCCGCCCGGCAGCAGCCCGCGCCCCGCGCACTCCATCGCGAAGGCCAGCGTGCCGCCGAGCGAGACCTGGTCGAGGCCGAGGTCGTTGCAGCGGGCGTTGGCGGCGAGCACGGCGTCGAGGTCGTCGATGCCGAGATTCCACCCCAGCGACAGGAACGCCTCCTGCCCCAGCCCACCGGTCCGCCCGCCGTACACCTTGAGACAGTCGTTAGGACAGCCGGGACAGGCGCCGGTCGTGGCCACCGCCCGCCCGTCGTAGTCCCCCTCGACCGGAACCCGCAGCCCAGGCGGCCCCGGCACGGAGAAATTCCGGACGGAGGCGTACCCGGGGGCGAGCGTGTCCCCGACCCACCCGGCGAACCCCGGCACGCCGGCCTGCAGCGCGGCGAGCGGATTGGTGGCGAGCGCCCCCTGGTAGTAGGCGCCCAGCGCCGCGACGGTCCCAGGATCGGCCACCTGGGCCGGCGCACCGGACCCCACGCACACGATGGCCTTCAGATTCTTGGCCCCGAACACCGCACCCAGCCCGTAACGTCCGGCGGCGAAGGCGTAGTCGGTGACGACACTGGCGTACCGGACGAGATTCTCACCCGCCGGCCCGATCGCCGCCACGTGCGCGCCCTCGCCGTGCCGCTCCCGCAGCGCGTCGGTGGCGGCCGCCACCCCCAGCCCGCTCAGCTCACCGCACTCACGCACGCTCACCTCGCCGCCCTGGATCAGCAGGTACGACACCCGCTCGGCCCGCCCCGTCACCGCGAGAGCCCTGGCCCCGGCGGCCCGCATCCCCGCCGCGAACGGCCCCAGCGCGTGCGCCTCCCCGGCCGCCCCGGTCAGCGGCGACTTGGCCAGGAACACCGCCTTGGCCAGCCCAGGCGCGTGCGTCCCACCGAGCATCCCGGCCGCGACGTACAGCAGCGCGCGCGGATCGTACGGATCGAGCCCAGCCGCCGTCCGCTCACTGAGCAACCGCAACCCCAGCACGGACCCGCCGTAGTGCCCCTTCTCCGCCGTCCGATCTTCCCTCTCGATGTTCCCGCTGCTCAGATCCACGATGAACGGCACCGCACGGCCTCCCGAACTCGGATGCTGGAACCGGGCGGCACCACATCACATACCACCGCATCTCCGCAACCCCCGCCCAGGCGCACCCCCTTTCCATCAGGTGGAAGAAGGCGGGCAAGTGGTGATAAAGAGTGATCTTCCGGGCAGTGACCGGAGTGATGTCCACCCTCGACCTCATGCTGGCGCTCGGCGGTGCCGCCGCGCTGCTCGCCGCCATCCTCCCCGACGTGCTGGCACGCCGCCCCGTGTCGCTGCCGCTGGTCTACCTGGTGGCGGGCGTGCTGCTGTTCGCGCTGCCCATCGGGCTGCCCGAGCCCGACCCGATCACCCACCGAACGGCGCTGGAACATATCACCGAGCTGTGCGTGGTCATCTCGCTCATGGGCGCGGGCCTGGCCATCAACCGGCGGACCGGCCCGCGCGGCTGGTCCACGACCTGGCGGCTGCTCGGCCTCGCCATGCCGATCACCGTCGTCATGGTGGCCGCGGCCGCCGTCGCGCTGCCCGGCTGGCCGCTCGCGGCGGCGCTGCTGCTCGGGGCAGTGCTCGCGCCCACCGACCCGGTGCTCGCCTCCGACGTGAGCGTCGGCGAACCCGTGGACGCCGAGAACGCCGACGACGAGGTCCGCTTCGCCCTCACCTCGGAGGCGGGGCTGAACGACGGGCTGGCCTTCCCCATCGTGTACGCCGCCATCGCCGTCGCCGTGTCCACCGGCGCCGGCTGGCTGGGGGAGTGGGCGCTGACCGACGTCCTCTACCGCACCGCCGCGGGACTGGTGGCGGGCCTGCTGATCGGGTACCTGCTCGGCCGGCTGTTCTTCCGCGGCGCGGCGGGCGGGCCGCCCCTGTCGGAGCGCCGCGACGGGTTCGTCGCCCTCGCGGCCACCTTCCTGGCGTACGGGGTGACGGAGCTCATCCACGGGTACGGCTTCATCGCCGTGTTCGTCACCGCCTGCGCCATCAGGAGAGCCGAGCACGGGCACGGCTACAACAACGTCCTGCACGGGTTCGTCGAGCAGCTCGAGCGGCTGTTCACCGCCTGGCTGCTGCTCCTGCTCGGCGGCTTCGTCGCCACCGGCGGCCTCGCGGCGCTCACCTGGCGCGGCGCCGCCGTCGGCCTGCTGCTCCTGCTGGTGATCCGCCCGCTGGCGGGCTGGCTGAGCCAGTGGGGCGGCCGCGCCGGGCCCCGCGAGCGGCTGGCCATCTCGTTCTTCGGCATCCGGGGGGTCGGGTCGCTGTTCTACCTGGCGTACGCGCTCGGCGTGGCGGACTTCGGCGTACCGGCGGAGGAGTTGTGGGCGGTCACCGGCTTCACCGTCGTCGTCTCGGTGGTCCTGCACGGCATCACGGCCACGCCGATCATGCGCCACGTGGACGCCATCAGAGACGGCAGCACCGCCACCTCCGACCGGTGACCCCGCCCCCTGCTCAGGACGGCCCCAGGCTGTAGACGTACACCCAGCTCCCATCGTTGGCCCCGACGACGACCGGCCGGCCGTCCAGCTCGGCCAGTGCCAGGTCATAGAGCCCATTCGCCACGCGGGGGCCGAGCAGGCCGATGGTCTCGCCGTCGTCCAGGTCGCACACCCGGACGACCACCCCATGGGGCAGGTGGGCCACCACCGCGATGGGAACGTCGCCCAGCTGTCCCGCGACCAGCGCGATCGCGCGCCGGTCCGCTGTGACCTGCCACTTCCTCCTGCGCTCTCCGGTGACCAGGTCGTACACGCGCAGGGTGGCGTCGAGATGCGTGGAGACCAGCACCGGCTCGCCCCTGTCCACGCCGCAGGCCAGCAGATCGATGCCGCCGACCTTCTCCGTCGTGAACGAGCGCAGCAGCGTGCCCGAGGACAGCCGCCACAAGCGCACCCGGTTGGCGCCGTCGCCCGTCACCATGATGTCCTCGCCGTCCACGCGGCCGAACGCCAGGCCCCTGATGCCCTGGAAGTGGCCGGTGATGGCGGGGCCGATCTGCTTGCCCGTGGTGACGTCCCACAGGCGGACCACACTGTGCAGGTCCCGTAACTGATCGTATTTCTCCGACACCGCCACCGCCCGGCCGCCCGCCACCGTGACGGCGCGAACCCTGTCCTTGACCCGGTGAGTGGCGAGCCGCCGCCCGGACAGGTCCCACAGGTTCAGCCGGCCGTTGGAATGCCCTGACATCGCGACCGTCCGGCCGTCCACGGTGCCCACCGCGACCGACGCCACCCGGTCGCCGCCGTCGCCCAGCCGGGCGATCGGTTCGCCCAGCTCCCAGCCGAGAATGACTCCGTTCTCCGTGCCGCACACCACCGTGCTCCCCGCCGCGGCCAGCGCGGTCAGCTTCCCGGCGCTGCCGCGCGGCACCTCCACCGGCTCACCGAGCTCCGTCCCGAACGGCTCCACCGCCGCCGCCGGACTCGCGGACGGCGTCGGGGTCGCCGAGGCGCGGGCGTCCGGCGTTCCGCCGGCACGCCCCTCCGCCGCCGGACTCGGCGACAGCCCGCCGTCCGCCCGCCTCGCAGGCGTGTCGTCCGGCCGTAGCAGCACGAACGCCGACCCGCCGAGCGCCGCCGCCACGACCCCGCCGATGAGCACCCGCCGGCCGACCCTGCCCTCCCGCCCCTGCAGGTCCGCGGTGTCGGGGTAGGGCCCGGGGACGGGCGGACGGGGAACGGCTTGGGTGTTGCCAGGGGGCGGGGTAGTGGGGCGGATCAGGATGGTGAGGAGGTCGCCGGGTGAGGGGCGGGCGGCGGGATCCTTGGCCAGGCAGGAGGCGATCAGGTCGCGTAAGGACGCGGGCACCCCCGTCAGGTCGGGGTCGCCGGTCAGGATGCGGTTCATGATCACGGCCATCGCGTCGCCGCCGAACGCCGGGCGGCCGGTGGCGGCGAAGACCATCGTGCCCGCCCAGCTGAACACGTCCGACGCGGGCCCCACCCGCTCCCCGCGGAACTGCTCGGGCGACATGTACGCCGGCGTCCCCACCGCGCCCGACGTCGCGGTGGTCGCGTCGAGCGCCCTGGCGATGCCGAAGTCGATGACGACGGGCCCGTCCGGCCCCATGAGGACGTTGCCAGGCTTGAAGTCCCGGTGCACGATCCCCGCCTGGTGGATGGCGGTCAGCGCGGTCAGGGTGGAGGTCGCCAGCCGGTGTAACGCCCCGCCGGTGCGCGGCCCCGAGACGCGGACGACCGCGAGGAGCGTGTCGCCGGGGACGTACTCGCTGACGATGTACGGCCGATCGTCCAGCATCCCGACGTCCAGCACCGCCGCCGTGCAGAACGCGGCCACCCGCCGCGCCGCCTCCACCTCGCGCAGGAACCCCCGCATGACGTCGCCGTCCTGGGCGAGGTGGCTGTGCAGCAGCTTGATGGCGACCTCGCGGCCCGTGCCGTCGACGCCGCGATAGACGGTGCCCTGCCCGCCGGAGCCGAGCACGCCGACGAGCCGGTGGTCACCGATGCGTACGGGGTCGGCGGGGCGGAGCGGGCGCATGTCCGGCATCCCGCTCCTTTCACGGACCTATCGCTGTGATCCATACGATAAGCCCGCCCCCGCCGGTTCCACACGCATGCCTCGCCGCCCGCCACGCCCGCAGGACGGCCCGATACGCCGAAAGCCCCCGATCAGCGCCGGACCGAAGCCGCGCGCACCCAGGTCTCGCGATCAGCCGAGCCGTTCACAGCAGCATTCGCAGCGTCGTTGACGGGCCGTTCAAGGGGCCGTTCACAGGGCCGTTCACAGGGCCGTTCGCAGAATCGTTCATGGGGCCGTTGATGGGGGAGCCGTCCGCCGCCGCGCCCTCCCCGAACGCCGGCAACTCCAGCACGGTGCCGTCGAAGGCGGGCAGCCGCTCCCGCAACCCGCCGGGCACGAGTATGGTCCTGGCCCCCGAATCACGCAGGACCACCTCGATCCTGGCCGCCGGATAATCCGGATCAAGCGGCAGATAGGCGGCGCCGGTCTTCATCGCGGCGAGCATCCCCGCCATGGTCCCGGCCGTCCGCCCCGCGACGATCGCGACCACCTCCCCGTCCTTCACCCCGCCGGCCACCCCGCCGGCCGCCCCACCGGTCGCCCCGCCGGGGACACCACCCGTGCCACCGGCCGCCGTACCACCGGCACCACCCGAACCGGCACCGCCCGAACCGGCACCGCCCGAACCGGCACCGCCCGAACCAGCGGCACCGCTTTGGCCTGTGTCACTGCCAGGGCCGGCGGCATTGCCCGGGCCGGCCTCGATGAGGCGGGCCAGGCGGTCGGCGGCGGCGTTGAGCTCGCCGTACGAGACGGTGCCCTCGCCGTCCACCACCGCCGCCCGCTCCGGAGCCTTGGCCGCCCACTCCTCGAACAGCACCACCATCCCGGCCCTCCCGGGCCTTTCGGACAGCGGTGAGGCGGCGCCGTTCGCCCCGCCGTCGTTCCTGTGCCGGATCGGGGTCTCCCCCTGCGGCATTTCGCGCATCGCGCCATCCTTCGTACGGACAGGCATGGCGGCCTCAACGCTGAGACCGGACCGAACGCCCGCTACGAGAACCTCCGTGGGAACGCTCCCAACAACTTCCAGGGTAGGGAGACAGGCGCGCCGCGGTCCAGTGGAACCGGCAGCTCCACCGGCCGGCAAGCGGAAAACGCCCCTGACATCCCGGCTGACCAGCGCGTTCGCCGGACAACGTTTTGGCAACATTGCGGCGAGCAGTTCCGCGAAGAACACCGATCGCCCCCGATTTGTTGGGAGCGCTCCCACAGCGCAAGCGCCCACACCCGCCCCGGACACCGGGTAGGTTCCGGAGTCATGAAGGCACGCCGCCGGCCCCGCCGGGCACCCGCGCTCGTCACCGCCGCCGCGCTCCTGCTCACGGCGGCCTGCGGCGCCCCGGCCCGGAGCGCGGGCAGCGAGCCGTCCCCGGCCGCCGCAACCCCCACCACGCAGGAGCCGGAGGTCGACCGGCTCCCCGAGCCGGGGAAGAAGCTCCCGAAGAGCGCGGCGGACCTGGCCACCGCGATCAGCGAGACCACCGAGAGGCTCAACGAGGCCATCGACGGGTGGACGAAGAGCGGCGAGCCCGAGCTGCCCGAGGACGTCGAGCTGCTCGCCCTCTACCACCAGCGCCTCTACCGCTGGGCCGCCCGCCACCCTGAGGTCGCCTCCAAGGCCTTCGCCCGCCTGCCCAAGAAACTCAGGGCGCAGGCCGAGGACAACACCTCGGCGCTGCGCGAACTGCTCGCCCTGACCCGGCCGATCAAGCCGTCCGCGGTGTTCAGGACCCGCGACGCCCGCCCGGCCGGCGAGCTGCTCGGCTACTTCAAGAAGGCCGAGCGCCGCTTCGGGGTCGAGTGGGAGGTGCTGGCGGCGGTCATGTTCTCGGAGACGAAGTTCGGCCGGGTGCGGTCGGACAGCCACGCGGGGGCGCAGGGGCCGATGCAGTTCATGCCGGCCACCTGGAAGGCGTACGGGCTGGGCGGCGACGTGCAGGACCCGCGCGACGCCGTCATGGGCGCCGCCAACTACCTCAAGGCCACCGGCGCTCCGCGCGACTACCGCAGGGCCCTGCACGCCTACAACCCGTCGCAGGCGTACGTGAACGCGATCCTGCTGCACGCCCGCCAGATCAGGCGCGACCCGCGCGCCTACTACGCCTATTACGCCTGGCAGGTCTTCGTCCTCACGACGGAGGGCGAACGCCGCCTGACGGGCCCGTGAGCGAACGCCGCCGCACCGCCCCGTGACGGATCAGGACAGCGCGCGGGCCGCGTGCACCAGGGGCACGTGGCTGAAGGCCTGCGGGAAGTTGCCGACCAGCCGCCCGTAGCGCGGGTCATACTCTTCGGCGAGCAGCCCCACGTCGTTGCGCAGCGTCAGCAGCCGCTCGAACAGCTCCTTCGCCTCCTCCTTGCGCCCCTGCATGGCCATCACCTCGACCAGCCAGAAGCTGCACGCGAGGAACGCGCCCTCGCCGCCGGGCAGGCCGTCCACGTCGTTGTCGGCGGCCAGCGGGTAGCGCAGCACGAAGCCGTCGGCCATCAGCTCCTTCTCGATGGCCGCGACCGTGCCCGCCACCCTGGGGTCGTCGACGGGCAGGAAGCCCACCATGGGGATCATCAGCAGCGCGGCGTCGAGCTCGGACGAGCCGTACGACTGGGTGAAGGTGTTGCGCTCGGCGTCGAAGCCCTTGTCGCACACCTCGGCGTGGATGGCGTCGCGCAGCGTGCGCCACTTCTCGACGGGGCCGACGCGGTCGAACTGCTCGACGTACTTGACGGCCCGGTCGAGCGCCGCCCAGCACATGATCTTGGAGTGCACGAAGTGGCGGCGCGGGCCGCGCACCTCCCACAGGCCCTCGTCGGGCTCGTCCCAGTGGTCCTCCACGTAGTCGAGGAGCTGGCGCTGGATCGTCCAGGCCCGGTCGTCCGGCCACAGGCCGCGGGTGCGGGCGGTGAACAGGCAGTTCATCACCTCGCCGTACACGTCGAGCTGGAGCTGCTTGACCGCCTCGTTGCCGATGCGGACGGGACGGGAGCCCTCGTAGCCGTCGAGCCAGTCGAGCATCAGCTCGGGCAGGCGGCGCTCGCCGGCGACGCCGTACATGATCTGGAGGTCCTGGGGGCGGCCGGCGATGGCGCGCAGCAGCCAGCCGCGCCAGTCGGCGGCCTCTTCGAGGTAGCCGGAGCTGATGAGCGCGTCGAGCGTCAGCGTCGCGTCGCGCAGCCAGCAGAAGCGGTAGTCCCAGTTGCGCACCCCGCCGAGGTCCTCGGGCAGCGACGTGGTGGGCGCGGCGACGATGCCGCCGGTCGGCGCGTACGTCAGCCCCTTCAGCGTGATCAGCGACCGGACCACGGCCTCGCGGTACGGCCCCTCGTAGGTGCACTTCGCCACCCACTCGGCCCAGAACGTTTCGGTCTCGCCGAGCTGGTTCTCGCACTCGATCTGCGGCGGCATCGGCTCGTGGGAGGGATGCCAGGTGAACACGAACGGCAGCCGTTCGCCCTCGTTGACGGTGAACGTGGCCCGGTGGGCGTAGTCGCCGCCCTTGAGCGGCACGGGGGAGTGCAGCCACACGGAGTCGGGGCCGCCGATGGCCTGCAGGTGGCCGTTGGTGCGCCGCACCCAGGGCACGATGCGGCCGTAGTCGAAGCGCACGCGCAGCTGGGTGGACATCTCGACGCTGCCGGAGACGCCCTCGACGATGCGGACGACGTCGGGGTTGCGGTCGCGCGGCGGCATGAAGTCGATCACCCGGACGGTGCCCGTGGGGGTGTCCCACTCGCTCTCCAGGATGAGCGTGTCGGGGCGGTAGCGGCGCCGGGTGGCCGGTCTGCGCCCGGTGGGCCCGAGCCACCAGTGCCCGTTGCGCTCGCTGCCGAGCAGCGCCGCGAAGCACGAGGGCGAGTCGAACCTGGGCAGGCAGAGCCAGTCGATCGAACCGTCGCGCGCGACGAGCGCGGCGGACTGCATGTCTCCGATCAGGGCGTAATCCTCGATCCGCATGCCTAGACGGTACTCGGCGCGGGGTGATCCCGGGTCCGGGCCGATCATGTCGCGTCAGGTCCGGCCCGGACGCCCGGGATCACGTCAGGGGGAACCAGCGGGTGAACAGCTGGACCAGCGGTCCGATGGCCAGCGCGAACACCAGGGTGCCCAGGCCCACGGTGCCGCCGAGCAGCGCGCCCGCGGCCAGCATGGTGACCTCGATGACGAGCCGGGCGACGCGTACGGACAGGCCGAGGCGGACCAGGCCGGTCATGAGGCCGTCGCGGGGACCCGCGCCCATGCCGGCGCCGATGTAGAACAGGGTGGCGAAGGCCACGGTGGCGACGGCGAGACCCACATAGACGATCTGGACGGCGAGGACATCGGGCGTGGGCAGCAGATGGAGTGCGGCGTCGGCGAACAGGCCGACGAACACCACGTTGCTGATCGTCCCCAGGCCGGGCTTCTGCTTCAGCGGGATCCACAGCAGCATGACCAGCGCGCCGGCCAGGATGATGACGGTGCCGATGGTCAGGCCGAGCTTCAGGGCGACGCCCTGGTGGAAGACGTCCCAAGGGCCGTTGCCGAGACCCGACTCGACCTGCAGGGCGAGGCCGAGGCCGTACATCGCGAGCCCGCCGTAGAGGCGGAGGAGGCGCACCGGGAAGGAGCGCGGCCGTGGGACGGTGGTTTCACTCATAGTGGCTCCACAGTGGCAGGCATCCCCTTGCACATAACAGGGCCAATGGCGGAAAGTGGCCTTATGCGGCACCTGTCCGCCACGCAAGTGGCCCGCCTCGCCGGTCTCGATCCCGGCGCCCGCCCCTACTACCGCGCACTCGCCGACCGCGTCCGCGCCCTCATCCTCGACGGCCAGATCCCCATCCGCGTCCGCATGCCCGCCGAGCGCCACCTGGCCGAGACGCTCAAGGTCAGCAGGACCACCGTCACCGCCGCGTACGACCTGCTGCGCGAGCGCGGCTACCTGGAGAGCCGGCAGGGCTCGGGGAGCTGGACCGCGCTGCCCGACCCGGCCACCACCGCCGACAACCCGTGGCTCAGCACCGACGGCGACGGCCTCGTGCAGCTGCACGCCGCCGCGCCGCCGGCCCCCTGCGCGCTCACCGAGGCCATGACCGAGGCGGTGGCCGACCTGCCCCGCTACGGCATGGGCAACGGCTACGACCCCATGGGACTGCCCGCGCTCAGGGAGCGCATCGCCGCCCGCTACACCGCGCGGGGCGTGGCGACCAGACCGGAGCAGATCCTCGTCACCACCGGCTCCCAGCACGCGCTGCAGCTCGTCTTCGGCCTGCTGGCCGGGCCGGGCGACCCGGTGCTGGTGGAGTCGCCCACCTACCCGCACGCCATCGACACCGCCAGGCGGCGCGGCGCCCGCATCGTCCCGGTCGGCGTCTCGCACGAGGGCTGGGAGCAGGATCTGGTGGCGGGGGCGATGCGCCAGGCGGCGGCGCGGCTGGCGTACCTGATGCCGGACTTCCAGAACCCGACGGGCGCGCTCATGGAGGACCCCGTGCGCGCCGCGATCACCGGCGCCGCCCGCCGGGCCGGCACCACGCTGCTGGTGGACGAGACCTGGGCCGAGCTGGCGCTGGACGAGGTGCCGCACACCTCACCGATGGCCGCCTTCGACACCGACGGCCGGGTGATCAGCGTCGGGTCGGCGTCCAAGCTGTGGTGGGGCGGGCTGCGCATCGGCTGGGTGCGCGCGGGTGCCGCGCTGATCCGCCGGCTGGCCACGTTCCGCGCGTCGGTCGACCTGGCCAGCCCCGTGCTGGAGCAGCTCGTCGTGGCGCGGCTGTTCGACCGGCTGGAGGAGACGCGCGCCGAGCGCCGCCGCGCGCTGCGCACCTCCCGCGCGGCGCTGATCGCGGGGTTGCGCGAGCACCTGCCCGAGTGGACGTTCGAGCCGCCCAGGGGCGGCGGCACCCTCTGGGTACGCCTCGCGGAAGGCACCGGCTCGGCCGCGCTCGCCGAGGCCGCCGCCTACCACGGGCTGCGCCTGGCCCCAGGACCGTGGTTCGGCCTGGACGGCACGCTGGAGAACTACCTGCGGCTGCCGTTCACCCAGCCGGCCCAGGTGCTGGAGGACGCCGTCGTCCGGTTGCGCGCCGCGCTCGACCACGGCCCGCTGGCCGCCCCCAGACCGGGCGACTCGCTCATCGGGATGGTCTGAGGCTCACTCGCCGGCGCCCCTGGCCAGCGGCGCCCGCCAGTTGCGCCGCATCGCGGCGATCCGCAGCCCGAACGCCAGCACCGCCGCCGCCAGCGTGGCGGGCCAGCCGTGCAGCCCGTACGACGCCAGCCCCGCCATCGCCGCGGACCCCATCAGGGCCGGCACGGCGTAGAGCTGGCGGTCGTACAGCAGGGTCGGGATCTCCCCGGCCAGCACGTCGCGCAGCATGCCGCCGCCGACCGCCGAGGTGACGCCGAGCAGCGAGGCGTGCAGCGGGCTGAGGCCGTACTCCATGGCCTTGGCCGTGCCGACCGCGCAGAACAGCCCGAGCCCGGCCGCGTCCAGCACCAGGATGGCCGGCATCACCCTGGCGACGTGCGGATGCCAGAAGAAGACGATCACCGTGGCGGCCAGCGGCACCAGCACGTAGCCGAGGCTCTGGAAGGCGGCGGGCCGCACGTTCAGGATGAGGTCGCGGACGAGGCCGCCGCCCAGCGCGGTGATCTCCGCCAGCACCGCCATGCCGACGACGTCGAGGCGTTTGCGCACGCCCATGAGCGCGCCCGACAGCGCGAAGACGAAGATTCCGGCCAGGTCGAGAAGTTCGGACACGTTGGGAATGTCTACCGCATGGCCGGATCGTGGTGCTCGGCCATCATCACCCGCAGCTTCTTCGCGAACATGAACAGCGCCGCCCCCGCCACGATCGCCATCGCCGCCAGCACCAGGTAATAGGCCGGATCCGACAGCACCCGGCCGAGGCGCCCGGTCTGCCCGCCCACCGCGTCGCCCACCGACGTCGCGATGAACCACACGCCCAGCATCTGCCCCTTGAACGCCTCGGGCGCCAGCTTCGTCGTCACCGACAGCCCGACCGGGCTCAGCGACAGCTCGCCGAACACCTGCACCAGGTAGACCAGCACCAGCCACCACACCGACACCCTGCCGGTGCCCGCCAGCGCCGCCGCGAGCGCCATCACCACGAAGCTCAGCCCCACCATGACCAGCGCGAACGCGAACTTCTGCGGCGTGCTCACCCGCGTGCCCAGCTTCAGCCACAGCGCCGCGAACACCGGCACGAAGATCATGATGAACAGCGGGTTGAACGACTGCGTGGTGGCCGCCTGGATCGGCAGCCCGAACAGCGACAGGTCGGTGTGGTCGGCGGCGAAGAACAGCAGCTTGCTGGGCGCCAGGTCGTAGATCATCCAGAACACCGCGGCCGCCACGAACAGCCAGATGTAGGCCTTCATCCTGATCCGCTCGTCCTCGGTCAGGTTGTGGCTGCCGAGCAGGATGTAGGCGAAGTAGACGATCGGCACGATCAGGATGAGCACGGTGATCACCACCGTGAGCCGGTCGACCGTCAGCGTCCCCGTCGCCGCCCACACGCCCAGCGCGACCGCGACGAGCGCCACGGCGCCGAGCGCGATGCCGGTGAAACGGCGCCGCTCGCGCCGGGTCAGCCGCAGGCCGGGCCGCTCGCCGACGCCGCGCAGGCTCTTGCCGCCCCACACGTACTGCACCAGGCCCAGCGCCATGCCGACCGCTGCCGCGCCGAACCCGAGATGCCAGCGGTCGCCCGCGGCCAGCCAGCCCACGACGATCGGGGCGAAGAACGCCCCCAGGTTGATGCCGAGATAGAACAGCGAGAAGCCGGAGTCCCTGCGCCCGTCGTCGCCCTCGGGATAGAGCCGGCCCACCATGACCGAGATGTTCGGCTTGAGCAGGCCCGTGCCCGTGATGATCAGCAGCAGGCCCAGCCAGACGAAGAACGGCGTCGTCACCGGGATCGCCATGCTGATGTGCCCCAGCATGATGACGAACCCGCCCCAGAACACCGACCTGCGCGCCCCCAGGATGCGGTCGGCGACCCAGCCGCCGGGCAGCGCCACCAGGTAGATGAGCGCGCCGTAGACGCCGACGACCGCCTGCGCCGTCTCCTGCGACAGGCCGAGCCCCTGGTGGGCGGGCGATGCGGCCATGAATGTGGCCAGGATCGCGCGCAGGCCGTACCAGGAGAAGCGCTCCCACATCTCGGTGCTGAACAGCGTGGCCAGCCCCCACGGATGCCCGAAGAACGTCCTGCCGTCACCGTTACTCACGCGCGCCCCCAGACACCATGCGCATTCTTTCGATCACTGTACGTGAACAACACGGATCTTTCTCCGCAAGCTCTTGCCGGTCCCCGCGCGCTGTGGTGCGATGCATGCCACTCGCATAAGTGATTACTGACAGGAGGCGGGTGCCATGGCCGAAGTGCTTGACGTCCGGGCCGAGATCCTGCGAGAGATCGCCGGCCGTACCGTCTGCGAGCAGCTCGCGAACGCTGCCGAGCAGCATGACGACGCACCCGCCTACTCCGACCCGGAAGGCGACGGCTGGCGCACGCTCACCTACGCCGAGGCCCGCACACGGGTGCTGGAGATCGCCGCCGGCTTCGCCGCGCTCGGCCTGCGGCCGGGGGAGTCGGTGGCGCTCATGATGGTCAACCGCAGCGAGCACGTGCTGGCCGACCTCGGCGCCGTGCACGCCGGCGGGGTGGGCTGCACGATCTACTCGACGTTCGCGCCCGACCAGATCGCGTTCGTGGCCGGCGACGTCGGCGCCCGCTACGCCGTGCTCGGCGGCCCCGCCGAGCTGGCCCGCTGGGAGCCCGTGCTCGACCGCCTCGACGGCCTGCGCAAGATCATCATGCTGGACGGCGCCCCCGCCGGAGACCGCTTCATGACCTGGGACGCCTTCCTCGGCCTCGGCCGCGAACACCTGGCCGCCGACCCCGGCGCCGTCGAGGCCCGCTGGCGCGCGGTCACCCCCGGCGACGTCGCCACCGTGCTCTACACATCGGGCACCACCGGCACCCCCAAGGGCGTGCCGCTCACCCACACCAACATCTTCTACGAGGTCGCCGCCACCGACCGGATGACCTCGCTGCCCGAGCGCGGCACCCAGATCTCCTACCTCACCTACGCCCACATCGCCGAGCGCATCCTCAGCCTCTACCTGCCGCTGGTGAAGGTCTCCCACGTGCACTTCTGCACCGACCTCGCCAACCTCGGCACCACGCTCGGGCAGGTCAGGCCGATGATGTTCTTCGGTGTGCCGCGCGTGTGGGAGAAGATGATGGCCAGGCTGCAGGCCGTGCTCGCCACCCAGCCCGACGAGCAGCAGGCCGCCGTACGCGCCGCCATGGCCGCCGGCGCCGCCTACGTCGAGGCCGGCCAGTACGGCCGCACGATGACGCCCGAGATCCAGGCCGCGTACGAGAAGGCCGACGCGTCCCTGCTGTCCGTCATCCGCGGCCTGATCGGCTTCGACCGCGCCGAGTGGACCGCCACCGGCGCCGCCCCCTTAGCCGACGAGGTACGCCACTTCTACGCCGGACTCGGCCTCAAGGTCATCGACGTGTACGGCATGACCGAGACCACTGGCGCCTTCACCGGCAACAGCCCCGCCTGCTACCGCCTCGGCAGCGTCGGCATGGCCGAGCCAGGCGTCGAGGTCCGCATCGCCGAGGACGGCGAGATCCTCACCCGCAGCCCGCTCAACACCGCCGGCTACCTCAACAGGCCCGAGGCCACCGCCGGGTTCATCGACGCCGACGGCTGGCTGCACACCGGCGACATCGGCGCCGTGGACGAGGACGGCTTCTACCGCGTCGTCGACCGCAAGAAGGAGCTGATCATCACCGCGGGCGGCGAGAACATCTCGCCCGCCGAGATCGAGAACCACCTCAAGCAGCACCTGCTCATCGGCCAGGCGCTCGCCTACGGCGACCGGCGCCCCCACACCGTCGCCATCCTCACGCTCGACGCCGAGACCGCGCCCGGCTGGGCGCAGTCGCGCGGCATCACCTTCGGCTCGCTCGCCGAGCTGGCCGAGCACCCCGAGGTGCTCAAAGAGGTGGAGGAGGCGGTACGCGCGGCCAACGAGAAACTGGCCCGCGTGCAGCAGGTGAAGAGATGGGCGCTGCTCGGCGTGGAATGGACGGCCGAGACCGAGGAGCTCACCCCGAGCCTCAAACTGAAGAGGCGGATCATCCACTCGAAGTACGCCGACATCATCGAAGGGCTCTATTCAGGCTGATCCCGGCTTTGCCATTCGGGGCGTGTGTTGTGGCTGTGCCCATTACCGGCCGGTTCCTACCGTCTCGATCATGACCACAAGCCGAAGCCTTCTTCTCGTCTCGCTCGCGGCGGGGTCGCTCACGGTGCCCGCACCGGCTGCCTCCGCCGCGACCGAGCCCGCCATCCGTGCCATCACCGTACGACCCGCGCAACCGGTGGTCGGGGCGCACGGCTCCGTCCGGCTGGTGATCGACGTGATCGCCAGAGGGGTGCGGGGTAAGGACGGCGTCACCGTCAAGGTCGAACCCGGCGCCCCACCGGCCGGCGCCCCGCAGCCACGTCCCGCCACCCCACCCGCCACCCCACCCGTCACCGCACCCCAGAACCCGCCGCCTCCCGCCCAGACCGGCTCCCCGGTGACACCACCCGGCGAGACCCAGACCCCGGACCAGGACGCGCCCGAGGAGGCGGTCCAGCAGCCGCCTCAGCAGGAGGCGCAGGAGGAGACCCAGGAAGCGGCTCAGGACGCAACCCGGTCCGACGCCCAGAGCCCCACGCAGTCCGACGCCCAGAGCCCCGCACAGGCCGGCACTCAGGCCGGCACCCAGTCTGGCGCCCAGGCCGACGCCCAGGTCCCGGTGAAGGCTCCGCCCGCCCTCGCGCCCGGCCGGCAGCCCGCCCAGCAGCCCGCGATCACCCCGGCCCGCGCGACCCAGGCGCCCGTGACCGCGCAGGCCGGCGTGCAGCAGCCCGCCCAGCAGGCCGCGTCCCAGCAGCACGTCATGAACCCGCGGCCGGTCCAGGTCGGGGTGACGGCGCCCAAGGTCGGCGTCCAGCCCCAGACCGGCGAGGTGATCCCGCCCCGGCTGGTGTGGCGCCGCATCCCGGTGCCGCCCGCCCGGATGGCCGACGGCTGGGAGACGTGGCGTTTCCTGCCGGACAAGCGCCTGAACCGCTACTACCCGGCCGGCACCTGGACGATCACCGCCACGGCCAAGGGCAAGGACGGGAAGACGGCCGTCCAGTACGCCTCGTTCGAGCTCAAGCGGGAGAGCAGGCTGTCGTCCGTACGGGCGGAGAAGTCGGCCCGCGGTGACGGCGTGCGCCTGCGCGGCTCGCTCACCAGGGTCGATCCGCGCGGCCTGACCGACTACGGCCCGTTCGCCAAGCAGCGCCTGGAGATCCTCTGGCGTCCCGACACCACCTCGGCCTGGGAGAAGGCGGGCCAGGCGACGACGGACGCGTCCGGCGCGTTCGTCCAGACGGTCCAGGGACATACCGGTGGTTATTGGCGCGTCCGCTACACCGGAACTGGACATTACGCACCAGACAATTCAAAAGCGCACCAAATCGCACAGTAGCCGGTTCCGGTAATGGACGTGCGCAAACGCGTCGTTGCCGATTCGTGATCGGATGTACTGCAACTTTTTCTTCCCCATGCGCGTCTATTGGCGGTGATGTGCCCCGCTTCGGGGGCCGTCTCGCAAACGGGGAAGGAATGTTGTTTTGAAGATGCGACGTCTAGCCGCCGGCCTGGCGGCTGCTGCCATGGGCGCGACGGTGGTGGCGACCTCCGCCGCCACGCCCGCGCTCGCGGACCCGGGCCTCGACCCGGATGTCGCGGGTGGCCACACCAGCCTCCAGCTCGACGTGAACCCCGAGCCCGCGTTCCGGGGCCGCCCCCTGCACATCGGGGGCAAGCTCTCGGTCCAGTGCGAGGAGGACTACATCAAGGGCTTCGTGTCGGTGATCCACGCCGACCGTTGCAAGAAGCAGGAGACCTGGCACCGCCTGGCCTGGAAGCGGGTCGTCATCCTCTTCCAGCCGGCCGGCAGCGGCCGCTGGGAGCACGTCGACACCGTGCGCACGCGCGGCAACGGCCACTTCGCGCTCAAGGTCCCGGCCCGTTCTTCGGGCACCTGGCGCGCGGTGTTCGAGGGCAGCAGGCACCTGGCTCCGTCCGAGGGCAAGGACTGGGTGAAGGTCATCGGCCGCCGCCACCACCGCTAGTCACCGCTCGGCGAACGCCCGGCCGCACCGGCCGGGCGTTCGTCATTCCCGGGCGAACCTCCGCGACCTCGGACGTGAGCTTGGAATCGATCTAGGGAACAATGTGTTATCGAGGCACAAGCCAGGGGATTTCCGGCCCGGCGTAAGGCCGACGTAGGCTGGCGATCTGGGCACACGAACAGGAGGTGACGCCCCGTGTTGCGAGACTCGTTCGGACGGGTGGCGACGGATCTGAGGGTGTCCCTCACCGACAAATGCAACCTGCGCTGCACATACTGCATGCCGCCCGAGGGCCTCGACTGGCTCCCGAAGCCCGAGCTCCTCACCGCCGACGAGATCGTCCGCCTGGTCACCATCGGCGTCGAACGCCTCGGCATCACCGAGGTCCGCTACACCGGCGGCGAGCCACTCCTGCGCCGCGAACTCGTCGACATCGTCGCCCGCACCACCGCGCTCAGCCCCCGCCCGCAGGTCTCGCTGACCAGCAACGGCATCGGGCTGGCCCGCCTGGCCGAGCCGCTGGCCGCCGCCGGGCTCGACCGGGTCAACGTCTCGCTCGACACCCTCGACCCCGGCACGTTCAAGCGGCTCGCCCACCGCGACAGGCACGCCGACGTCATCGCGGGCCTGGCCGCCGCCGACGCCGCCGGGCTGCGCCCCGTCAAGATCAACGCCGTGCTGATGCGCGGCATCAACGACCACGAGGCGGTGCCGCTGCTGCGCTGGGCCCTCGACCAGGGCTACGAGCTGCGCTTCATCGAGCAGATGCCGCTCGACGCCCAGCACGGCTGGAGCCGCGCCGACATGGTGACCGCCGACGAGATCCTGCGGTTGCTCTCCGACGCGTTCGACCTCACGCCCGACGACCTCGAAGAGCGCGGCAGCGCCCCGGCCGAGCGGTTCCTCGTGGACGGCGGCCCCGACAGGGTCGGCGTGATCGGCTCGGTGACGCGGCCGTTCTGCGGCGCCTGCGACCGGGTCAGGCTCACCGCCGACGGCCAGGTGCGCAACTGCCTGTTCGCCACCGAGGAGTCCGACCTGAAGACCGCGATGCGGGCGGGGGCCTCCGACGACGAGCTGGCCGAGCGCTGGCTGGCCGCCGTGGCACGCAAGCGCGCCGGCCACGGCATCGACGACCCCTCCTTCCTCCAGCCGGCCCGCCCCATGTCCGCCATCGGTGGCTGACGACCCTGCTCCGTCGCCTTCCGGCGCGGGGTTCGATGGGGAGTTCGGCGCGGGGTTCGATGCGGGGTTCGATGCGGGGTTCGATGCGGGGTTCGATGCGGGGTTCGACGCGGTGATCCTGGCCGGAGGGCGGGCCAGGCGACTGGGCGGAGCGGACAAGCCGGCGCTCACCGTGGGCGGCAGGCCGCTCGTCGAGCACGTCATCGCGGCCGTCTCCGGCGCCGGCGCCATCGTCGTCGCGGGCCCTGAGCGGCGGCCCGTGCCCGGTGTGGTCTACGTCCGCGAGGAGCCGCCGGGGAGCGGGCCCGTGCCCGCGCTCGCCGCCGCGCTGCCGCACCTGACCTCCGGCTGGGTGGTGCTGCTGGCGGGTGACCTGCCGTTCATGGGGGCGGGCCACGTCGCCGCGCTCCTTCGGGCCGCCCGCGAGGCGGGCGGCGGCGCCGTGCTCCTGGACGACGGCGGGCGGGAGCAGTGGCTGGCCGGCGCGTGGCCGGCGGACGAGCTGAAGGCCGGGCTCGCCGCCTACGACGGCCGCTCACTCAGGGGCCTGCTCGCCCCCCTCGTACGCGTCCGGCTCACCTTGCCAGGGCGCCCCTGGTTCGACTGCGACACAATGGACGACCTGGAGGAGGCTCGCATGAACGTGCTGCACGAATGGACCATCCTGGCCTGCGAGGAGCTCGGCGTCGACCCGGCCCGCGTGGACCGCGACCAGATCCTCGACCTCACCAAGGAGGTCGCCCACGGGGTGGCGAGGCCCGCCGCGCCGCTCACGGCGTACCTGCTGGGGCTCGCTCAGGGCGCCGGCACGGCTCCTGAGGACGCTGTGGCCAGATTGACCACATTGGCGAAGAACTGGAGCCGCGCTACCAAGGAGACCCTGACTGACGACTGACACTCGAACGAACTCTTGAAGTCAAGCTCGTCCCTTCCCTGAAGATTTCCTGTGAATAACGGGAGGGGGCGAGTGTAAACGATTTCGGGAAAGCCGCCCTATCGAACTCGGGGCGATGGCGAGCGTTGATCCAACACTGCCCGGGAAAAGGGCGACGCCGGGTGGTTACGGGGGCAAACCACCCGGCGTCGCTTCATCGGCGTTCCGACGGGGGCCCGGAACGCCGGCACCAGCACTCCGACGGGGGACCGGAGCGCTTGGCTAAAGCGTACACCTACAACCCATGGGATGCGTCAAGACTTAGTCACGACCCGATCTCGCGTCGATGCAGCGGTATCTCGCTTTGGTTAGCCTCCGGGGACTGAAAGGTAGGCGGCGGACCAGGGTTCCCCCTCTCATTGGCCCCGATTACCGCTATGTATGGCAAAAAGACCGCGCCGGCGATGAACAGCAGCCGGTACGGCCACGGCACCGGCACCACGACCGCCAGGATCAGGCAGATCGTGCGGATCCCCATCTTGATCAGGTAGCTGATCTCGCGCTTGTGTATGTCGGCCGACAGCGACGGCTTGGCGTCGGTGACCTGGTGGACTTCCGGTTTCCTGCGCCACCCCTTCATACCTTCCACGGTAGTCCCGCCATGCCGAACTCACCACCGCGCCCCGGCGGGGAGCGGTGGTCATGCGACCATGGCCTTCTAGTAAGGAGGATGTGGAGATGACGGATCGCACGTACCGCGTGACCGAGATCGTCGGCACCTCGGGGGAGAGCGTCGACCAGGCCATCCGCAACGGCCTCAGGCGGGCCTCCGAGACACTGCGGCACCTCGACTGGTTCGAGGTGACGGAGATCAGAGGGCACCTCGACGCGGGGGAGGTCGCCCACTTCCAGGTCGGCATGAAGGTCGGCTTCCGCCTCGAAGACGCCTGAGCCCGCACGAGACCACACAAACCCCTGAAGACCGTCCAGGGGCCACGGAAGGGCTCCGAAACGCCCGCAAAGCGGCCCAGCAGGCCGCGTAAGAAGAAGAGACAAGGCGGCCCCGGTCCCCTTCGGTGAGAGGAGGACCAGGGCCGCTGCCGGGATCAGCTCGCCTGGCTGACCGTGGACATGTTGAAGTCGGGCACGCGCACCGCCGGCATGACCGTCCGCTGGAAGTAGTCGTTCCACTCCCGGGGCAGCGTCCGCTGTCCGGCACCCACCTCGCTCATCCGGCCGAGCAGGTCGACGGGGCTCTCGTTGAAGCGGAAGTTGTTGACCTCGCCCACGACCTCCCCGTGCTCGACCAGGTAGACGCCGTCGCGGGTCAGCCCGGTCAGGAGCAGCGTCTGGGGATCGACCTCGCGGATGTACCACAGGCAGGTGACCAGGAGCCCCCGCTGGGTCGAGGCGATCATGTCGTCGATAGAGGCCTCGCCGGGCCCCGCCATGATCAGGTTGTCGATGGAGGGCGTCACCGGCAGCCCGCTCAGCTCGGCCGAGTGGCGGGTCTGCAGCAGCGCCTCCAGCCGCCCGTCCTTGATCCAGTCGGTACGCGACAGCGGCAGCCCGTTGTCGAACACCGAGCTCTCCCGGCTGGACCGGTGGGCCGTCACGAACGGCGCGCACGCGATGCCGGGCGCCGTGGGGTCGCTCGTCAGCGTGACGGGCAGCCTGGCGAGCTGCTCACCGACGCGGGTGCCGCCGCCCGGCTTGGAGAACACCGTGCGCCCGTCGAGCGCGTCACGCGCCCCCGACGACCAGAACAGGTAGATCATCAGGTCGGCCACCGCGCTCGGCGGCAGCAGCGTCTCGTAACGGCCCGCGGGCAGGTCGACGCGGTTCTTCGCCCATTCGAGCCGCTGCGCCAGCGACGCGCCGAGCGCCGAGACGTCGACGTCGGTGAAGTCCTCGGTGGACACGCCCGTCCACGCCGACCGCTTGAGATCGGCGGACTTGGCGTTGACCTCCAGCCGCCCGGTCGGCTGGTCGTGGCGCAGCCGCACCCCGGCGGACGTGCCGAGGAACGTGGAGGTCACCTTGTGCTCGGCGAACCCGTACAGTCGCCTGCCGCCCGCCTCCGCCGACGCGAACGCCTCGCCCAGCGCGGGCGTGAACCGCCCGAACACCTCGATGTCGGTCGGCCGCACCTCCTCGCCCCAGTGCGGCGAGGCGGGGCCGGCCTCGACCAGCGGCCCGGCGTCCTCGGCCGGCTGCGCCTCGCGCGCCGCCGCGTCGGCCGCCGCCACCACGTCGGGCAGCTGCTCGTCGCGTACGGCCGCCCGCGACACCACGCCGACCTGCTGCCCGGAGATCGAGATGACGGTCAGCCGGGACGAGCGGGCGACGCCGTTGGTGGTCAGCGTGTTGCCCGCGAAGCGCAGGTTGGCGGTGGAGCCCTCGTCGACCAGCACCACGCAGTCGTCGTTACGGGAGAGCTCCAGCGCCCTCTCCACCATCTCCTGAGGCGTCACTTCCCGCCCTCCTGCACCGTGTTGAGGATTCGTACGCCGCGGAACAGCGCCGACGGGCACCCGTGGCTGACCGGCGCGACCTGCCCCGGCTGGCCCTTGCCGCAGTTGAACGCGCCGCCGAGCACGTAGGTCTCCGGCCCGCCGACCGCCTCCATCGACTGCCAGAAGTCGGTGGTCGTGGCCTGGTAGGCGAAGTCCCTGACCTGCCCGTCCAGCCGGCCGCCGGTGATGCGGTAGGCCCGCTGGGCCGTGAACTGGAAGTTGTAGCGCTGCATGTCGATCGACCAGCTCTTGTCGCCGACAAGGTAGATGCCCCGCTCGACGCCCGCGATCAGCTCGTCGGTCGACGGCCCGCCCGGAGCGGGCGCGAGAGAGACGTTCGCCATGCGCTGGATCGGCATGTGGCCGGGCGAGTCGGCGAACGCGCAGCCGTTGGAGCGCCCGAGCCCTTTCATCAGCGCCATGCGCCGGTCGAGCTGGTAGCCGACGAGCACGCCGTCCTTGATGATGTCGAAGCTCTGCGCCTGCACGCCCTCGTCGTCGTAGCCGACCGTGGACAGGCCGTGGGCGACGGTGCGGTCGCCGGTCACGTTCATCACGGGCGAGCCGTAGACCAGCTCGCCGAGCTGGTCGAACGTGGCGAAGCTGGTGCCGGCGTAGGCGGCCTCGTAGCCGAGCGCCCGGTCGAGCTCGGTGGCGTGGCCGATCGACTCGTGGATCGTCAGCCACAGATTGGACGGGTCGATGACCAGGTCGTATTCGCCGGCTTCGACGGACGGCGCGGCCAGCTTCTCGGCCAGCAACTCGGGCAGCCTGGCCAGCTCGCCCTGCCAGTCCCAGTGGGAGCCGGTCAGGTATTCGTAGCCGCGGCCGACCGGCGGCGCGATCGTGGACATGTCGTCGAAGCCGCCGCCCGCCGCCTTCATGGCGTTGAACCGGGGATAGATCCGCACCCGCTGCTGGGTGGTCGAGGTGCCGGCGGTGTCGGCGTAGAACTTCTGCTCCTTGACCTGCAGCAGCCGCGCCGAGACGTGGTCGGCGCCCTTGAGCAGCCCGGCCGACCAGTCGGCCAGCAGGCTCACCTTGTCGGACGCGGCCACCTCGAACGGGTCGATCTCATAGTCGGACACCCACACCGCGCCGGAGTGCACCGGCTCGGGCGCCAGCTCGATGGGCTCCCTGTTGATCGGGGCGCTCACCTCCGCCACGCGCACCGCCTGCTCGGCCACCACGGCGGCGGCCTCGGGCGTCAGGTGGATGCCGGAGGCGAACCCCCAGGTGCCGCCCTTGACCACGCGCACCGCGTAGCCCAGGTCGTCGGCGTCCATGGCCCCTTCGAGCCGCGCGTCGTAGAGGTTGAGCGACTCGGCCCTGACGCGTTCGAGCCGGAAGTCGGCGTGCTCGGCGCCGAGGTCGCGAGCGCGTTGCAGAGCGGCGTCCGCGAGCCGCCGCAACGGCAGCTCCAGGAAATCGGGATCGATCTGGCGCATGTCCACGATCCTAACCCTGTGATCTTGTGCCACCCGGACAAGCGGATACCCGCCGGTAGGGGATAGCGTCAGGTGTCATGGCACGCTCTGTACTCGTCACCGGGGGCAATCGCGGCATAGGCCTCGCGATCGCCCGTGAACTCGCCGCGGCAGGCGACGCCGTCGCGGTCACCTATCGATCGGGTGAGCCGCCCGAGGGCCTGTTCGGCGTGCGCTGCGACGTCACCAGCACCGCCGACGTCGAGGCCGCCTTCGACAAGGTCGAGGCCGAGCACGGCCCGGTCGAGGTGCTGGTCTCCAACGCCGGCATCACCAAGGACACGCTGCTGGCGATGATGAAGGAGGAGACCTTCACCGAGGTCATCGACGCCAACCTCACCGGCGCCTACCGTGTGGCCAAGCGGGCCATCAGGCCCATGATGCGGCTCAAGCGCGGCCGCATCGTCCTCATCTCCTCGGTCGTCGGCCTCAGCGGCCAGGCCGGCCAGGCCAACTACGCCGCCTCCAAGGCGGGCCTGGTCGGGTTCGCCCGCTCGCTGGCCCGCGAATACGGCTCGCGCAACATCACCGTCAACGTCGTCTCGCCCGGCTTCGTCAACACCGACATGACCGCCGAGCTCGACCACGAGGCCATCGTCTCCAACATCCCGCTCGGGCGGCAGGCGGCGCCCGAGGAGATCGCGCGCGTCGTGCGCTTCCTGACCAGCGACGACGCCTCCTACATCACCGGGGCCGTGATCCCCGTCGACGGCGGACTCGGAATGGGGCACTGACATGGGCATTCTCGACGGCAAGCGGATCCTCGTCAGCGGCGTGCTGACCGACTCCTCCATCGGCTACGCGGTGGCCAAGCTGGCCCAGGAAGAGGGCGCGACGGTCGTGCTGACCGGCTTCGGCCGGCTCAGCCTCGTCGAGCGCATCGCCAAGCGGCTGCCCGAGCCGGCGCCGGTGCTGGAGCTCGACGTCCAGAACACCGAACACCTCGCCACCCTCGCCGACCGGGTGGGCGAGCACGTCGACGGGCTCGACGGCGTCGTCCACTCCATCGGCTTCGCGCCGCAGAGCGCACTCGGCGGCAACTTCCTCAACACCCCGTGGGAGGACGTCGCGACCGCGCTCCAGGTCTCGACGTACTCCTACAAGTCGCTCGCGGTGGCCTGCCTGCCGCTGATGAAGGAGGGCGGCGCGGTCGTCGGCCTCGACTTCGACGCCTCCAAGGCGTGGCCGGTCTACGACTGGATGGGCGTCGCCAAGGCCGGGCTCGAGTCCTGCAACCGCTACCTCGCGCGCGACCTCGGCAAGCACGCCATCCGCGTCAACCTGGTCGCGGCCGGCCCGCTGCGGACGATGGCGGCCAGGTCGATCCCCGGCTTCCAGGAGTTCGAGGACAGCTGGCCCGCGAAGGCGCCGCTGGGCTGGGACCTCGCCGACACGCTGCCCACCGCCCGCGCGTGCGTGGCGCTGCTGTCCGACTGGTTCCCCGCGACGACGGGCGAGATCGTCCACGTCGACGGCGGCGTCCACGCCATCGGCGGCTGACCCTTTCCTTCACGAGACCCCTGGCTCCTGAGCCGGGGGTCTCGTGCTGTCCGGGCGAGGCCTCTTCCGGTCCTGCGCGGGCCCTGCTCAGGCCAGGCGGTGGCGGCCGTTGCCGGCGCGGGCGGGCTCGAAGGGGATCGACTCGGCAGGCTCGTTGCCGTGCCGCCGCTGCTGGACGATCCGGGTCGCCAGCACCGCGGAGCCGAGCAGCGCGATGGTCAGCACGGTGCCGATCACGTCGGAGGCCGGCGGGCTGGGCCGTACGACGCGCTGGTCCTGCATCGGCACGGCGAGCTCGTGCTGGAACGGGTTGGGCCACAGCAGGTCGACCCGCGGCTCCTCGGCGTGCGCGGTCTTCTTCTTGGGCGCCGCCCGATGCACGCCGCTCTCCTGCCGCTCGGGCCGGGTCGTCCGCGGCCTGGCGGGCACCGGCTGGGGGAGCGAGGTGGCGGTGGCCGAGATGAGGCCCTCGCTGGGCTGCTCGGTGCGGGTGGCCGACGGCGAGGCGGAGGGCCGGGGGGTGAGCCGGTCGACGGTGCTCTGGTCGGTGCACGACAGCACGGACAGGCATTCCTCGTCGCGCTCGGGCTCCCGGGTCGGCCTGGGCGTGGTGGCGGGCCGCTCGTCCTCCTCGTCGGGGGCGGACTTGGCGCGCCCGGTCGGCAGCACCTCGCCGACCCGCCCGAGCACCTCGTCGGTGGTCCTGTCGAGCCCCTCGGTCACCTTGCTGGTGGTGCCGCCGGTCAGCGTGTCGACCGTGCCGGTGACGGCCTGGACGACGTCGCACAGGGTGTTGGTCACCCCCGAGAGCAGGCCCCCGTCGCGCGTGCAGTCCTGGGCGGTGGCCGATGCGGCGGGAGCCCCCACCGGGACGGCCACCAGCGCCACCGCGAGTACTCCGACCGAGATCGCGGTTCTGGTCCCCATCCGTCCCCTCCTGCGTCGCTTCCGGGAGAAATCTTGCTGGACATCGGCCGGAAGACGCAGGCTTTTCGGGGCTGAAGTTGCGATTCGGTATCGACTAGTGATACGCGAGGGCACCTCTCGTTCAGTGCGGCGGTGGCGGGCGGCCGCCTCAGTCGAGTGACGACACGTCATCGAGGGCCTCTCGGATCTCTCTCGGCAGCACGACGTCCTCGGCGGGCAGGACGCCTTTGAGCTGCGCGTGCGTACGGGCGCCGACGATGGCGGAGGCGACGCCCGGCTGGTCGCGCACCCATGACAGGGCCACGGCCAGCGGCGACACGCCGAGCCCGTCGGCCGCGGTCATGACGGACTCGACGACCCGGCGGCTGCGCTCGTCCAGATAGGGGCGGACGAAGTCGGCGAAGTGGGGCGTCGCGGCCCGCGAGTCGGCGGGGATGCCGGTGCGGTATTTGCCGGTCAGCACTCCGCGCCCGAGCGGTGACCAGGCCAGCATGCCGACGCCGAGGTGGGCGGCGGCGGGCAGCAGCTCGCGCTCGGGCTCACGGGCCAGCAGCGAGTATTCGGTCTGGGCCGCGGTGATCGGGATGCGGCCGGGGACCATCTTCTGGGTGACGGCGGCGGCGGCGAGCTGCCAGCCGGCGTAGTCGCAGACGCCGGCGTAGACGGCGCGGCCGGAGGAGACGATCGCGTCGAGCGCGGCGAGGGTCTCCTCCAGCGGCACCTCCTCGTCATAGGTGTGCAGCTGCCACAGGTCGACGTAGTCGAGCCCGAGGCGGTTGAGCGAGTCGTCGACGGCGGCGATGAGGTGGCGCCTGGAGGCGTCGCGCGGGCGGCGGCCCGCGGGCGTGACCACGGCCTTGGTGGAGATGACCAGCTCCGAGCGCGGCACGGAGTCGCGCAGCATGCGGCCGAGCAGCCGCTCGGCGTCGCCCCCCGTGTAGACGTCGGCGGTGTCGACCAGGTTGCCGCCCGCGTCGAGAAACGTGCGGAGCTGGGCCGCGGCCTCGTCCGCGTCGGTGTCACGCCCCCAGGTCATCGTGCCGAGCCCCAGCCGGGACACCGACAGGCCGCTGTGGCCGACATAGCGCTGCTCCATGATCCCGCCAGGTTACCGTTCAGGCCGATGAAACGTCGTGATCGACGCCTGCGACACTTGCGGGATGACCACGTTGCTTCTGGTCCGGCATGGGCTGACGGACCTCACCGGGCCGGTGCTGGCCGGCCGTACCCCTGGGGTGCATCTGAGCGAGGCGGGCAGGGCGCAGGCCACCGCGCTCGCCGGGCGCGTCGCGGGCGTCAGGCTCGACGCCATTGTCTCCAGCCCGCTCGAACGTTGCCGGGAAACGGCACAAGCGGTCGCCGAAGGACGCGAGCTGGAGGTGATCACCGACGAGCGCTTCATCGAGTGCGGCTACGGCGACTGGACCGGCCGGCCGCTGAAGGAGCTGGCCAAGGAGCCGCTGTGGCCGGTCGTGCAGGCGCATCCGAGCGCGGTGACGTTCCCCGGCGGTGAGTCGCTGGCGGAGATGCAGCATCGCGCGGTCGCGGCGGTCAGGGAGTGGAATCGGCGCCTGGGGGAGAAGGCTGTCTACCTCGTGTGCAGCCACGGCGATGTGATCAAGGCGATCGTGGCCGACGCTCTGGGGCTCCATCTCGATCACTTTCAGCGGATAACAGCTGATCCGGCCGCTCTCACAGTCATTCGCTATGCCCCCTTGCGTCCCTTTGTCCACAGGATTAACGATATGGGGGAATTGAAGCTTTCCGAGGATTCGGAGGAGAAAGACGGGGGAGAAAACATCACCGGGAGCGATGCCGCCGTCGGCGGCGGACCCGGAACCACGTAAGGTCAGGCTATGCCGGTCTTCGACTACGACCCACCGGAGAGGTTCGTCGCCGGTGCCCTGGGGCGGCCGGGCGCGCGGGTCTTCTTCCTGCAGGCCAGGGCCGAGGGCAGACTGACCACGGTGGCGCTGGAGAAACTACAGGTGGCGGCGCTCGCGGGCAGGCTCGACGAGCTGCTCGACGAGGTGCTGAGACTCAGCGGCGGCACCGCCCAGGTGCCCGCGCTGGCTCCCGCCGACCTGGCCGACGACGCTCCTCTCGACACGCCGGTCGCGGAGGACTTCCGCGTCGGCACCATGGCGCTGACCTGGGATGCGGAGAAGTCACAGGTGGTGATAGAAGCGCAGGAGGTCATCGACGAAGACGATCTCGACAGTCCCGACCCCGCGGTGCTGCGGGTGCGCATCAGCGCGGGGGCCGCGCGGGCCTTCACCCAGCGGGCACTCCAGATCGTCGCGGCTGGCCGGCCCCCGTGCCCGCTGTGCGGCCAGCCGCTCGACGCCACGGGGCACGTCTGCGTCCGTCTCAACGGCTACCGCGGGGGTGAGGCGGCTTCATGACCGCTCCAGAGAGCGAACCGGCCGTCAAGCCCGCCCCACCGCCGCCCGTGCATGACGAGGAGGCCCTCACGCTGCTGCGCGACGGCACGCTGGAGGTCGCGGGGCGGCTGGTCGAGGCGACCAACATGACGCTCTACTGCTCGGTCAAGCTGGGCTCGCGCTCGGCGGCCTGCGTCTACAAGCCCGTACGCGGCGAGCGCCCCCTGTGGGACTTCCCCGACGGCACCCTCGCCGCCCGCGAGGTCGCCGCCTTCGAGGTCTCCCAGGCCACCGGCTGGCGCGTCGTGCCGCCCACGGTCTACCGCGACGGGCCCTTCGGCCCCGGCATGTGCCAGCTGTGGATCGACACCGAGCGCGAGATCGACCTCATGCGCCTGGTCAAGAGCCGCAACCCGGTCGTGCGCCGGATGGCGGTCTTCGACGCGGTGGTCAACAACGCCGACCGCAAGGGCGGCCACCTGCTGCCGCTGCCCACCGGCCACGTCTACGGGGTCGACCACGGGGTGTGCTTCTCCGTCGAGGACAAACTCCGCACGGTCCTGTGGCAGTGGCGGGGCAAGCCGCTGGCCCGCGAGGCGGTGGCGGTGCTGGCCAAGCTGGAGCGCGACATCGAGTCCGGCGACCTCGGCCGCAAGCTGCGCGAGCTGCTGACGCTGGCCGAGGTCGAGGCCACCTGGCAGCGGGTGCGGCGGCTGCTCGACACCGGCGTGCATCCCTATCCGTCGGAGGGCTGGCCGGCCATTCCCTGGCCCCCGATCTAGGGCGATCCGGGCGGGTTTACTAGCCTTTGCCCCATGTGCACGCTGATCGTGAGGACCGGCCGGGAGCTGACGCTCATGGGCGTGAGGGACGAGTTCGCCGACCGGCCCTGGGAGGGGCCCGGCGAGCACTGGCCCGACTACCCCGGCGTGATCGGCGGGCGCGACCTCAAGGCCGGCGGCACCTGGCTGGCCGTCAACCCGGCGGCCCGCCGCGCCGCCGCCCTGCTCAACGGGCACGGCAAGGCCGCCGACGAGACCACGAAGGTCTCGCGGGGCGACCTGGCGCTGCGGACGGCGTACACCGGCGAGCCGCCCACCGGCGACCTCGGCCGCTACGACCCCTTCCACCTCGTGCTGGCCGGCCTCGACCGGGTCCTGCTGTTCAGCTGGAACGGCGAGCGGCTCACCACCTCCCCGCTGCCCGAGGGCACCAGCATGGTCGTCAACTCCGGCCTCGACCCCGAGAGCGAGCGGGTGGCCGCCTACCTGCCGCGCTTCCGCGCCGCCGGCGACTGGAGCCGGTTGGCCGCCGAGGCGCCCTCCGACGATCGCGGCGCGCTCATCATCCGGCACGAGCTGCCGGACGGCCGCGTCTTCGCCTCCCTGTCGGTGATGCGGGTCTCCATCGCGCGGGAGAGTGTGACGTACGACTTCACCGACCTGACCGCCGATCAGGACAGATAGGCTCAAAGGCATGAGATCGTGGTCTGCCCAGAACGTTCCAAAGCTCCCAGGTGAGAGCATTCCGCTGAGTCTCTACGACACGTCGGCCAAGCAGGTGCGGCAGACCGATCCCGGGCCGACGGCCAGGATGTACGTCTGCGGCATCACCCCCTACGACGCCACCCACCTCGGCCACGCCAACACCTACCTCGCCTTCGACCTCGTCGGCCGTCTGTGGCGCGACGCGGGCCACGAGGTCCACTACACCCAGAACGCCACTGACGTGGACGATCCGCTGCTGGAGCGGGCCGAGCAGACCGGCGTCGACTGGCAGGAGCTGGCCGAGCGGGAGATCGAGCTGTTCCGCGGCGACATGGAGGCGCTGCGCATCATGCCGCCCCGCGAGTACGTCGGCGTCACCGAGGTCGTCGGCCGGGTCGCCGGCCTCATCACCCGGCTGTCGGCCAAGGGCGTCACCTACGACCTCGACGGCGACGTCTACTTCAGCATGGCCGACGCACCCAAGTTCGGCCAGGTGTCCGGCTACGACGAGCAGGAGATGCTGGCCCTGTTCGCCGAGCGCGGCGGCGACCCCGACCGGGCCGGCAAGCGCCACCCGCTCGACTGGCTGATGTGGCGGGCCGAGCGGCCAGGCGAGCCCGCCTGGGACACACCGCTCGGCCGCGGCAGGCCCGGCTGGCACATCGAGTGCACCACGATCGCCCTCGACAACCTGGGAGCCGGCTACGACGTCGCCGGCGGCGGGTCCGACCTGATCTTCCCGCACCACGAGTGCGGCGCCTCCGAGGGGCACGCGGCGACCGGCGAGTGGCCGTTCGCCAAGTTCTACACCCACGCCGGGATGGTGGGGCTCGACGGCGAGAAGATGTCGAAGTCGAAGGGCAACCTCGTCTTCGTCTCCAAGCTGCGCGAGCGGCACGACCCGATGGCGATCAGGCTCGTGCTGCTGGCCCACCACTACCGCTCCGACTGGGAGTACACCCCGGACCAGCTCGAGGCGGCCGAGGCGCGGCTGGCCCGCTGGCGCTCGGCGGTCGCGCTGCCCTCAGGCCCGCCCGCCGGCGACCTGCTGGCCACGGTGCGCGAGCGGCTGGCCGACGACCTCGACGCGCCGGGCGCGCTGGCCGCGATCGACGCCTGGGCCGACGCCGCCCTGGCCGCCCCCGGCTCCGACCCCGCCGACCCCGCCGCCCCCGCCCTCGTCAAGGACCTCACCGACGCCCTGCTCGGCGTCGCACTCTGATCCCACCCCGCAACACCTGACTCCCCGCCCGGCCGTCCCGTGATCGGCCGGGCGGTGCGCGTCACACCTGGACGCCTTCGAGCTGCTCGATCGCGGCCAGTTCCGCCGCGAACCACTCGATCGTCCTGCGCAGCCCCTCCTCGGCCGGCACCCGCGCCCGCCACCCCAGCAGCTCGGCCGCCAGCGTCGTGTCGGGCCGCCTGACCTTCGGGTCGTCGGCCGGCTTGTCGATGAAGCGGATCTCCGACGATGACCCGGTCAGCTTCTTGACCAGGGTGGCCAGCTCCAGCATGGTCAGCTCGTCGGGGTTGCCGATGTTGACCGGCCCGGCGAAGTCACCGGCCGCCATGGCGAGGATGCCCGAGACGGTGTCCTCGACGTAGCAGATGGAGCGGGTCTGCCTGCCGTCGCCGGTGATCGTGATGGGCTCGCCGGTCAGCGCCTGCCGGATGAACGTCGGGATCGCCCGGCCGTCGAACGGCCGCATGCGGGGCCCGTAGGTGTTGAAGATGCGCACGATGCCGGTGTTCGTGCCGCGCGACTGGCGGTAGGCCGTGGTCAGCGACTCGGCGAAGCGCTTGGCCTCGTCGTACACGCTGCGCGGCCCCACCGGGTTCACGTTCCCCCAGTACGTCTCCTTCTGCGGGTGCTCCAGCGGGTCGCCGTACACCTCGCTGGTGGAGGCGAGCACGAACCTGGAGCCCTTCTCCCTGGCCAGGCCCAGCGCGTGCAGCGTGCCGACGCTGCCGACCCGCAGGGTCTCGATGGGGTAGCGCAGGTAGTCGGCCGGCGAGGCGGCCGAGGCGAAGTGCAGGACGAGGTCCAGCCGGTCGGGCACGTGCACGTATCCGGTCAGGTCGCACTCGATGAGCCGGAACTCCGGCCGTTCCAGCAGGTGCTCGACGTTGCGCGGCCCGCCGGTCAGGAAACTGTCCATGCAGATGACGTCCGCGCCCTCGTCCAGCAGCCGCTCGCACAGGTACGAGCCCAGAAAACCCGCGCCCCCCGTGACCAGCGCCCTCATGATGTGACCTCCATGGCAGCCTCCACGACTTCCGACACCTCGATTTCGAGCAGGCCGGGGTCCGGCCGCTCGCCGTGCGGGTCGCCGTGGTGCCCCGTCCACAGGGCGACGTGCCGCCAGCCGGGCGGCGGGCCCCACAACATCGGCGAGACCGGCCCGAACAGCACCACCGACGGCACGCAGAACGCCGTCGCGAGGTGCGCCACCCCCGTGTCCCCGCACACCACCAGCCGCGACCGGCTGACCAGGTCGATCAGATCGGCCAGGCGGGTACGCCCGGCCAGCATGCGCTCGGGCGGCAGCCCCGCCAGCTCGGCGACCCGGGCCGCGATCGGCACCTCGGCCGCGTTGCCCGTGACCACCACGTCGTCCAGCGCGGCCGCCACCTCGGCGAACCGCTCGGGCGGCCAGCGCCGCGCCGGGTAGGCGGCGCCCGGGTGCACGATCGCGGGACCCGTACGGTCGGAGATGCCGAGCGTCAGGTCAGCCGGATCGGCCGGGATGCCGTGCCACTCCAGCAGCCCGCACCAGCGCCGCACCTCGTGCACGCCGTCCTGCCAGGCGGGCCCGGTGCCGAAGCTGATCAGCCGCCCCGGGTCGGTGCGCCGCAGCGCCTCGATGCTCTGCGGCCCCTTGCCGTGCAGGTTGACCGCGACGTCGGGCCGCTCGAACGGCACCGGCCCCGGCCCCGCGACGTCCACCTGGTCGTCCACGGCGCCGGTCAGCGGCAGCAGCGCCTCCAGCGCCCGCGGGGCCGCCAGCGTGATGCGATGCCCGGGGAAGGCCTGGCGCAGCGCCCGCAGCGCGGGCACGGCCGTGAGCAGGTCGCCCAGGCCGAGCCCGCGCAGGGCCAGCAGCTCTAGGGCCATGACGTCTCCGTGGACGGGCAGACGACCAGCTCTCTCACCTCGCATCCGGCCGGCTGCCGCAGCGCGAACACGATGGCCTGGGCCACGTCGGCCGGGTCGTTCAGCCCGGCCTCGGGCCCCGGCTTGTACTGCTCGGGACGGCCGTCGAAGAAGCTCGTCCGCATGCCGCCGGGGATCAGCAGGGTCACCCCCACCTCCCCGCGCAGCTCGATCGCGAGCCCCCGGGTGAAGCCGACGACGCCGAACTTCGACGCCGAGTACGCCGACGCGTCGCTCAGTGGCCGCAGGCCCAGCGTGGACGCGCAGGTGACGACCTTGCCGCGGGTGTGCTTGAGGTACGGCAGCGCCGCCCGTACGACCGAGGCCGTGCCCAGCAGGTTGACCTTGATGACCCGCTCCCAGTCGTCGGCCGGCACGTCCTCCAGCCGGCCGCAGGCGTCGATGCCCGCGGCGGTGACGACGCCGTCGAGGCCGCCGGCCCGCTCGGCCAGCTCGCGTACCGCGCGCTCGGCCTCGCCCCGGTCGGCGAGATCCGCCGTCACGTGCTCGAAGCGCTGGTCCGGCGCGCGTACGTCGACGACGAGCGCCTTCCAGCCCTCTTTCTCCACCGCCTCGGCGGTGGCCAGGCCGAGCCCGGACGCGCCCCCGGTGATCAAAATGTTCACTGGATCTCCCTGATCAGGTTGGTTGTCGATCGCCCCGGCAGGGTGCTCAGCACGACGATCTCCGCGCCGAGCCTGCCGAGTACCTCGGATTCGGGCAGCGTCTCCCCCTCGTAGTCGCCGCCCTTCACCCACACGTCGGGCCGCAGCCGCTCGATGGCCGCCGCCGGGGTGTCCTCGTCGAACACCAGCACGGCGTCCACGCAGCCCAGCGCCCGCAGCACCTCCACCCGGTCGCGCACGCCCACGATGGGCCTGGCGGGGCCCTTCAGCCGGCGTACCGAGTCGTCGGAGTTGACGCAGACGACGAGCGCGTCGCCGAGCGCCCTGGCCCGCCGCAGCAGGCTCACGTGCCCCGCGTGCAGCAGGTCGAAGCAGCCGCCTGTGGCGATCAGCCGGCCCCCCTGGGCGCGGGTGAGCCCGGCCACCTCCAGCGCGGTGCGCGGACGGTCGCCGAGCCGCTGCTCCTGCACCTTCACCGAGGCGGCGCCGCCGCGTTCGACGAAGCGGGACGCCTCGCCCACGCCGGCGGCCACCGCCTGCGCGGCGTCCGCGCCGTCGCGCATGGCCAGCGCGGCGGCGCCGGCGAGCCGGTCGCCCGCGCCGCACGCGTCCTGGCCGCCCGCGCGCACCGGCGGCGGCACCGTGGTCAGCGGGCCGCCCGCCACGGCCAGCGCGGCTCCGCGCTCGCCGGTGGTGACGGCCACCGCCCTGGCCCGCAGCGCCCGCACCAGGCGGCGGGCCGCCTGGTCGGGGCCCTGGTAGCCGGACGGGCACAACATCTTCGCCTCCGCCTCGCTCGGCGTCAGCAGCGCGCAGCCCGGCATCGGCTGCTCGCCGCGCGGATGCGGGTCCCAGATCACCGGTACGGACACATCGCGCAGCAGCTCGCGGGCCATCCTGGCGACGCCCCTGCCGTAGTCGGACACCAGCACCGCGCCGGCCCGCAGGATCGCCTGCGCCGCCTCCTCGGTGGGGGAGAAGCGCGCGGTGCCGTCGCCGGTGTCCAGCCTGACGAGCGTCTGGCCGCGCGACCTGATCCGCGTCTTGCGCACGGTGCCGCCGCGCAGCGGCAGGCGTACCAGGTCGAGCTCCTCCGACAGCAGCCCGCACAGGCGGTGCCCGTCCTGGTCGTCGCCGACCGCCGTGATCAGCACCACGTCGGCGCCGTCGCGGGCGGTCAGCAGCGCCGCCAGCCCCGCCCCGCCGGGCCTGGCCCGCTCGGACGAGACGTCCACCACGGGCACGGGGGCGTCGGGGCAGAGGCGGTCGGCGTCGCCCTCGACGTCCACGTCGAGCAGCGTGTCACCGATGACGACCAGCGGGCCCGGCTTCACAGCGCCTCCTCCACGGCGTCGCACAGCAGGTGGATCATCGCGAGATGCACCTCCTGGACGGTGGCCGTCTCGCCGGGCACGGCGACGGCCTCGTCGCAGAGGTCGGCCAGCGCGTTCGGCCCCGGCCCCGTCATGGCCCAGGCCGTCACGCCGCACTCGCGCGCCGCCGCGGCGGCGGCCAGCACGTTGGGGCTGCCGCCGCTGGTCGACAGGCACACCAGCACGTCGCCTGGACGGCCGTGCGCGCGCACCTGGCGGGCGTAGACCTGGTCGGGGCCGAAGTCGTTCGCGATGGCCGTCAGCGAGGAGCCGTCGGCGTGCAGCGGGATCGCCGCGTACGGGCGCCGGTCCTCCCTGAACCTGCCGACCAGCTCGGCCGTCAGGTGCTGGGCCTCCGCGGCCGAGCCGCCGTTGCCGCAGGCGAGCAGCCGGCCCCCGGCCGACAGCACGCCGGCCAGCCGGCCGCCCCAGCCCCGTACGGCGGCCGCCTGGTCATCGACCTTCTCCAGGGCGTTCCAGAGCTTTTCCAGATGCGCATCCATGATCAACCCCCCAGGACGGCCAGCCGGCCGACCTTGCCGTCGATGACCTGCGTGTACACGGCCTCGGTGAGCTCGGCGACGCGCGGCCAGCCGTAGCGCTCGCGGGCCCGGCGGGCGCCGGCCGCGCCGATCTCCGCGCGCCGCCGAGGGTCGCCGAGCACGTCCTTGAGCGCCCTGGCCAGAGCGCGGGGCCTGCGCGGCGGCACCAGCACGCCGCAGCCCGCCACCGTGTCGAGGTGGCCGCCGACCGCCGAGGCCACGACGGGCACCCCGCACGCCATCGCCTCGACGGGCACCATGCCGAACGGCTCGTACCAGGGCACGGTGACCACGACGTCGGCCGCGCGCATCAGCGCGGGCACGTGGCGCCTGGGCACGCTGCCGATGACGTGCACGCGGTGGCCCATGCCGTAGCCGTCGGCCAGGTCCCTGAGCCTGGCCGCCTCCTCGTCGCCCGGCCCGCCGCCGGCGATCACCAGCTCGGCGTCGGGGAGCTGGCGCATCGCCCTGATCAGCGTGTCCACGCCCTTGCGCGCCACCATGCGGCCGATGCTCAGCACCATCGGCCCGTCCGTGCGCGGCGCCACGGGCCCGTCGGGGCGGAACGCCTCCAGGTCGACCCCGCACGGGACGACCGAGACGCGCTGCTCCGGGATGCCCATCGCGCACAGCTCGCTCACCTCGTCGCTGCAGGTGGCGAGCACCGCGTCGGCCCGCTTGCCGATCTCGCGCTCGGTGTCGATCCGGTGCGCCGGGCTGGTGTCCGCCTCGCCCTGCCAGCGCCGCTTGACGGTGCCGAGCGCGTGGAAGGTCTGCACCACCGGCAGTCCGCCGGCCGCCTGCAGCGCCGCCTGGCCGCTCATCCAGAAGTGCGCGTGCACGATGTCCGGCGGGCGCGCCGCCCAGCGCTCGGCCAGTCGTTCGGTGAACTCCGGCATGTACGGGGGCAGCTCGTCCTTCGGCACGGGGGCCGCGGGACCAGCGGTGACGTACTCGACCGTGACGCCCGGCGCCAGGCGCACGGACTCGGGTTGCTCCTCGGAGGAGCGGCGGGTGTGCACGGCGACCGTGTGCCCGCGCTCGGCGAGGGCGACGGCCAGCGCGGCGACGTAGACGTTCTGGCCGCCGGAGTCGACGCCGCCGACCGCCGCCAGCGGGTCCGCGTGCTCCGAGATGAGATCGACCTTCACTGAGTCAGCTCCCTCACTGCCTTGACCACCTGCTCACTCGTCACCTGGGACAGGCACGGGTGCCCCGGCACCGGGCAGACGCGCGCCCTGCTTCCACGGCAGGGCGCGTGCTGGTCGCCCAGCACGACGGAGGGCACGCCGTACGGGGCCCACCGCACCAGCGGGACCACGGGGGCGAACAGGCTCACGACCGGCGTACCGACCGCCGCGGCCAGGTGCGCGGGACCGGTGTTCCCGGCCACGAGCACGCCGGCGCGCTCGATGACGGCGGCCAGTTCCGCGAAGGTGGTCACTCCGCCCAGATCGGCCGCGACGTCGTCGGCCACGTAGGCGGTGAGGTCACGTTCTGTGCCGGTCACGACGACCCGGTGCCCGTCCTCGGCCAGCTCCCGCACCGTCTGACGGTGCCGATCAGCGGGCCAGGTACGGGCGGGCGCCGAGGTCCCCGGGTGCACCACGACATACGCGCCTTCACCGGCATCGGCGCCGGCGCCTAGCAAGTGCCCTGTTTCCGGGCGGATATCCGGCAATGGCCGCCGAACTGCGAGAACGCCGTCATCGCCCGGTGGCAGCGTGAATCCGGCCGCCTGCGCGACCGCGAGCATGCGTTCGGCCTCCGGCACGTCCACGCTCTCGTCCACGACGTGCCGCACGTCCAGCAGCGCGCCGGGGTAGTCGTTGCTGATCGCGGTGATCCGCGCCACCCCGGCCAGCCTGAGCAGCAGCGCCAGCGGCAGCGCCGACTGGTGGAACGAGGTGAGCAGCACCGCCTCGTCCACGTCCCCGACGCGGCCGATCAGGTCCTCGACCTGGTCCCTGGTGACGGGCGGCGGCGTGTGGTCGATCCACGGGGCGTGCCAGGTCTCCACCTGGTCCACGCCGGGCAGCAGCTCGGCCGCCGCCCTGCCGTTCGGGCCGGCCAGGAAGACGACCTCGGCGGCCCGCGTGCGCACGGCGCGCACGGCGGGCCCGGCCAGCAGCACGTCACCGGCATCGTCCAGCCGCGCCACCAGCACCCGCCCCCGATCGGGTCCCGGGTCCGGTCCGCGGTCTGCGGGACCTGTCATCGCCGCACTCTCCATTCCCCCCGCAACCGGTGCGCGCAGGCGACCGGCGGGATCAGCACGCTGGTGACGGCCATCCGCAGCACCTCACCCGGCGTACGCGGGCCCGGCGCGATCCGCCGCCAGGCGAACTCGGCGGTCAGCGCGGCCCACACCGCACCCGCCGCCAGCGCCGCGATACCCACACCCGGGCCCACACCGGGGCCCACACCGGGGCCCACACCGGGGCCCGCGCCTCCGCGGCGGGCGCCGCCGCTCCTGATGGCGCCGCCGGCACGCGCCCGGCCGGCGCCGGCGCGGGTGGCGGTGGTCGCGACGCCCAGCAGGGCGGCCGTGAGGCCGGCGGCGGTCGTGGCGGCGTGCAGGCGCAGCCGTCCCGGCGCGCCGCCGATCGCCGCCCGCCAGCCGGGCCCGTGCAGCCGCCGCATGAGCGCGTCGTCGGCGTTGCCCCGCTGGAAGCGCACGCTCGCCCAGAACCCGTCGTCCCGGACGGGATGCGTGGTCACCCGGTCGCCCTTGACCAGCCGGTGCCCGGCCCGCGAGACCCGCAGCGCGAGATCGGCGTCCTCCCGGTAGGCGCGCGGGAAGCGCTCGTCGAAACCGCCCATGGCCTGCAGCACCTCGCGCCGGTACGCCATGTCGGCCGTCACCCACAGCGCGCCCGACAGCCCGGCGGTGTGCCGCTCGGCGTCGGTCGGCCTGCGCCGCACGGGCCGGGGCACCCGGATCCTGCCCTGGCTGCCCGCCACCTCGGGCGGCAGGTCCACCAGGTCCTTCCAGACCGCCTGCGCCCACCCGGAGGCGGGGATCACGTCGTCGTCCAGGAAGACCACCCACGGGGTGTCGGCGGCCCGCCAGCCCGCGTTGCGCGCCGCCGCGGGCCCGCGCCCGCCCGCGCGCACCACCCGTACGTGCGCGGGAACGTGCAGCGCCCCGGGATCGCCGCGACGATCGTCCACCACGACCACCGGCACGTCGGACCCCACGGCGGCGAGCGTCTCGCGCAGCGTGGCCCGCCCGACGGTGGGGATCACCACGGTGAACATCAGCCGAACACCTCCCCGCGCCGCACCAGATAGGGCCCGAGCGCCAGCACGTCCACGGGTGCGGACCCGAAGCACTCCAGCGCGTCACGCGGGTCGTCCACCATCGGCCGACCGGCGGTGTTGAGGCTCGTGTTGACCACCACGGGCAGCCCCGTCCGGGCCTCGAACTCGCTCAGCACCCGCGCCATCAGCGGCTGCCGCTCGGGCGAGACGGTCTGGATGCGGGCCGTCCCGTCCACGTGCACGACGGCGGGGATGCGCGCCGCCCAGTCCGGGTGCACGTCGTGCACGAACAGCATGTACGGCGACGGCACAGGCCCCCGCCCGAAGATCTCCCGCGCCCGCGTCTCCAGCACCATCGGCGCGACGGGACGGAACTGCTCGCGCCCCTTGACGTCGTTGAGCCGCTCGGTGTTGCGCGGATCGCCCGGATGCGCCAGCAAGGACCGGTGCCCGAGGGCCCGCGGCCCGTACTCGGAGCGGCCCTGGAACCAGGCCACGATCCGGTCGGCGGCCAGTTCGGCCGCCACCGCCGCGCCCAGGTCGGCCGGCCGCGTGTACGGCACCCGCGCCACGTCCAGCCACGCCCCCAGCTCCTCGTCGGTGAAGCCGCGCCCCAGGGCCGGGCAGCTCATGGGCGCGGCCGGTTCGCCGTAGACCTGCGCCAGGTGCAGCGCCCCGCCCAGCGCGGTGCCCGAGTCGCCGGCCGCCGGCTGCACCCACACCTCGTCGAACGGCCCCTCGTCCAGCAGCCGGGTGTTGGCCACGCAGTTGAGCGCCACCCCGCCCGCCAGCGCCAGCCGCCGCTCCCCGGTCCGCTCGTGCAGCCAGCGCACCAGCTCCAGCAGCACCTCCTCCAGCCGGGCCTGCACGCTGGCGGCCAGGTCGGCGTGGTCGGAGGTCCAGGGAGTGCCCTTCTTGAGCGCTTTGGCGTAGACGTTCCAGTCGACCGGCTCGACGCGGAACCCGCCGTCGCCGGTCGTGTAGATCACCTCGCGCAGCGCCTCCAGGTGGCGGGGGCGGCCGTAGGAGGCCATCGCCATCACCTTGTACTCGTCGCTGGAGCGCAGGAAGCCGAGGTGCTGGGTGACGTCCTCGTACATCAGGCCGAGCGAGTGCGGCAGCTCCTGGGTGGCGAGGATCTCCAGCTCGCCGCCCCGGTAGCGGCCGGCGAGGTGGGAGACGTTCTCGCCGCGCCCGTCGCACACCAGCACCGCGCAGTCGCGCCACGGCGAGGCGAGGCCCGCCGAGGCCGCGTGCGCGACGTGGTGCGGCACGTAGCTGACCTGCCCGGGGTCCAGGCCGGGCAGGGCCGTGGCGAGGAAGGCGGGTGCCCGGACGGCGTACCGGGTGCGCAGGTCCTCCCAGTCGCCCTCCGGCCGCTGGACCACCAGCGAAGGGTCGTAGGAGTAGGCGACGGCGTCGATGTCCTCGGGCGAGAGGCCCGCCTCGCTCAGGCACCAGGCGGCGGCCAGCTCGGGCAGCTCCCAGGCGGAGAAGGCGAGCGGTCTCTTGCCGTGCTTGCGGCGGCTGAAGCGTTCCTCTTCGGCCGCGGCCACGATCCTCCCGTCGGCCACGAGCGCGGCGGCCGGGTCGTGGAAGATCGCGTTGATGCCGAGAAATCTCATGCTTCCTCCCCCTGAGGATGTCGAGAACCGCTACCGAGAGAAGCGGCCCTCAAACCTGACGCGACCGCGAACAGGCCCGGAAGAGGCCAAAACGGGCGTGGCCGCCTGGGATTGCTCACGCTGAGTAGTTGTTTGCCGAGGCGGGCCCCGGGTAGCTGCCGGGCACGCGACGGAGGTGAATGGTGTTCGAAAAGCGGCGTCCCGGGGCCGTGCTCTTCGACCGGGACGGAACCTTGATCAGGGACGTGCCCTACAACGGCGATCCCGGCCTGGTCGAACCCATGCCGGGCGCGGTGGAGGCGCTGGGCCGGCTGAGACGGGCCGACGTGCCGGTGGCCGTGGTCACCAACCAGTCGGGCGTCGCCAAGGGCCTGCTGTCGCCGGACGAGATGGACCAGGTGAACGCCAAGGTGGAGGAGCTGCTCGGCCCGTTCGACGCGTGGGCGATCTGCGTACACGACGACGCCGACGGCTGCACCTGCCGCAAGCCCGCGCCCGGCCTGGTGATCAGGGCCGCCGCGGTGCTCGACGTCAGCCCGCGCGACTGCGTGGTCGTCGGCGACATCGGCCGCGACATGGACGCGGCCAGGGCCGCGGGGGCCAGGGGCATCCTCGTGCCCACCGAGCAGACCCTGGAGGAGGAGATCGAGCGGGCGCCCGAGGTCGCCGACGACCTGAGCGACGTCGTCGAGCGCGTGCTGAGCGGCGCGGAGGAGCCGGTGCCCGCCGTCTCGGCCCCCTGGGCCCGCGCCATGGGCTGGAGCCGCTGGTGAAGATCCTCCTCTGGCACGTTCACGGCTCGTGGACCAGCGCGTTCATCCGCGGGTCGCACGAGTACCTGCTCCCGCTCGTCCCCGGCCGTGGTCCCGATGGCCGGGGGCGGGCGGCCACGTACGACTGGCCGGACAGCGCCCGCGAGGTGCCCTGGGACCGGCTGCGCGACGAGCAGGTGGACGCCGTCGTCTACCAGCGCCCGTACGAGGTCGACCTGGCCCGCGAATGGCTCGGCCCGCGCGTCTCCCGCCTGCCCGCCGTCTACGTCGAGCACAACACCCCCGCGGGCGACGTGCCCCGCACCCGCCACCCGCTGGCGGACCAGAGCGACGTCACGCTCGTGCACGTCACCCACTTCAACGAGCTCTACTGGGACAACGGCCGCGCCCCCACCCGCGTCATCGAGCACGGCGTCCCCGACCCAGGACACCTCTACAGCGGCGAGCTGGCCAGGGCCGGCGTCGTCGTCAACGAGCCGGTGCGCCGCACCCGCGTCGCCGGCACCGACCTGCTGCCGCGCTTCGCCGAGCGGGTGCCGCTCGACGTGTTCGGCATGAAGGTGGACGGGCTGCCGTACGGCACGTACGAGGACCTGCCCCAGCACGTCATGCACGCCGAGCTGGCCAAGCGGCGCGTCTACCTGCACCCCTACCGCTGGACCTCGCTGGGCCTCGCCCTCATCGAGGCCATGACGCTCGGCATGCCGGTCGTCGCGCTGGCCGCCACCGAGGCGATCGAGGCGGTGCCGCCCGAGGCCGGCGTGCTGTCGACCAAGGTGCACGTGCTGGCCGACGCGCTGGCCGAGTTCGCGGGGGATCCGGAGCGGGCGAGCCAGGCGGGCAAGGCCGCCAGGGCCGCCGCTCTGGCCCGCTACGGGCTGGACCGCTTCCTGCGGGACTGGGACCGCCTGCTCAGCGAGGTATGACGCCCTGAGGCATGGGTAGGCGCGAGGAGCATGATGATGATGCTCGACTGGACACGCAGAGCAGCCTGCCTGGACCTCGACCCCGAGCTGTTCTTCCCGATCTCGATGGAAGGGCCGAGCCAGTCGCAGGCCGACCGGGCCAAGCGGGTGTGCGCCCGCTGCCCCGTACGCGAACCATGCCTGGCATACGCCCTGGACACCCGGCAGGCGTACGGCGTGTGGGGCGGCACCGACCCCGGGCAGCGGCGCGAGCTCAGCCTGGCAGAGCCGCGAGAAAACGTTCCCGCTCGTCCGCTTCGAGGTGGTCACTGAACAGCACGCCGTCGAGGTGGTCGGTCTCGTGCTGGAGCACCCGCGCCAGCGTGCCGAGCGCCCTGACGGTGACAGGCTTGCCGAACATGTCACGGCCACGCGCGGTGACCATGTAGGAACGTTCCAGTGGCCACCACGCGCCCGGCGCCGACAGGCACGCCTCATCGGCCGTCACCCGCCGCTGTGACAACTCCAGCCGCGGGTTGACCAGGTGGCCCGACTTGCCGTCGTAGTCGTAGACCACCACGCGTACCGGCTCGCCGAGCTGCGGGGCCGCCAGCCCGGCCCGCCCCGCGCCCGCCCGCAGCGTCGCCGTCAGCGACTTCACCAGCCGGCGCAGCTCCCGATCGAAATCCTTGACCGGCTCGGCGACCGTGCGCAGCACCGGATCGCCGAACATGCGAATAGGCAGGACCGTCACCCGCGACTCCCCGATAGGCGGCCTCGTCACGGAGAACGTTTCCCCCGCCCGCGCCCGGCCAATCGCGCCACCGCAGCCTTGTAGCACAGCGGTAACAGAGGAGACCCCCGGGCGAAACCACCCGAAAGCAGTATCGGAGGGTGATCTCACTTGCGTCACACGCACCTGTGATGCCTGGCCGGGTGCTCGGGGCCCGGCCAGGCGTCCCCGACTATCTGGAGGTGCACGCATGAGCGCGCTTCCCCTGGAGGGCGGCTCGTCACCGGAGACGGCGCCCGACGCGCTGGCGGGCTTCACCGTCGGCGTGACCGCGACGAGACGGCGCGAGGAGTTCGGCGCCCTGCTGGAGCGCCGCGGCGCCCGCGTGGTCAGCGCCCCCGCGATCCGCCTCGTCCCCCTCGCCGAGGACGCCGACCTGCTCGCCGCCACCCGGCAGAGCCTGCGGGCCCCGCTCGACGACGTGGTCGTCACCACCGGTGTCGGCTTCCGCGGCTGGATGGCCGCCGCCGAGGGCTGGGGCCTGTCCGCCGAGCTCGGCGAGCACCTCGCCAACGCCCGCCTGCTCACCCGCGGCCCCAAGGCCAGGGGAGCGGTGCGGGCCGCCGGGCTCAACGACCACTGGACCCCCTCGACCGAGTCCTGCCAGGAGGTCAAGGAGCACCTCCTCGCCCAGGACCTGCGCGGGCGGCGCATCGCCGTCCAGCAGCACGGCGAGCCGCTGCGCGACTTCGTCGCCGACCTGCGCGCCGCCGGGGCCGAGGTGATCGAGATCCCGGTCTACCGGTGGCTGCCGTACCGCGACATCTCGCCGCTGCGCCGACTCATCAGCCAGACCGTCTCCGGCTCGGTGGACGCGGTGGCCTTCACCAGCGCGCCCGCCGTGCACGCCATGCTGAACGCCGCCCGCGCCGACGGCCTGGAGGAGGCGCTGCTCGCCGCGTTCGGCGGCTCGGTCGTGGCGGCCTGCGTCGGCCCCGTCACCGCCGACCCGCTCGCCTCGCGCGGCGTGCCCACCCTGCAGCCCGACCGCTCCCGGCTCGGCGCGCTCGCCCGCGCCCTGGCCAGGCACCTGCCCGAGCACGGCGTCACCCGGCTCGTCGCGGGCGGCCACCGGCTGGAGATCCGCGGCCACGCCGTGGTCGTGGACGGCGAGCTGCGGCCGCTGCCGCCGGCGCCGATGGCGGTGCTCAAGCGCCTGGCCGACAAGCCGGGCCACGTGGTGTCGCGGGCCGACCTGCGTACGGTGCTGCCGGGCAGCGTCGCCCGCGACTCGGCCGAGCACGCCGTGGAGATGGCCATCACCCGGCTGCGCCGCGCGCTCGGGCCCGGCGGCATCGTCGAGACCGTGGTCAAGCGCGGCTACCGGCTCGCCTGCCTGTACGAGGCCGGCCTTTGACCCTCGCACCACCCACCCCCGAGCCCACCACCCGGCCCGCCCGGGGCCGGTGGCCGTCGATGACCCCCGCCCCGCTCACCGAGGAGTTCCGCATGCCGTGGCCCGTTCCCGCCGGAGCCGGCCGATGACCCCCACGCTCGTCCTGGCCGCCCACGGCACCCGCGACCCCGCGGGGGAGCGGACGCTGGCCGCGCTCGCGCGGACCGCCAGGGCCGCACGTCCAGGACACCGCGTGGAGCTCAGCTACCTGGAGCTCAGCTCGCCGCTGCTGGCGCAGGTGCTGCCCGCCGTGCGCGGGCCGGTGGTGGTCGTGCCGCTGCTGCTGGCCGGCGGCTACCACGTGCACGTCGACCTGCCCCGCGTCGTCGCCGAGCACCGGCCGGAGGCGGTGGTGGCCCGCTGGCTCGGCCCGCACCGGCTGCTCACCTCGGCGCTGGCGCGCAAACTGGCCCGCGCGGGCCTGCGCGCCACCGACGCGGTGCTGCTCGGCGCGGCCGGCTCGTCCGACCCGGCGGCGCTGGCCGACGTGCGCGCCGCCGCGCACCAGCTCGCCGTGCGGCTGGCCCGCCCGGTGACCGCCGCGTTCGCGTCGGCGGGCACGCCGTCGCTGGACGAGGCCATGGAACGGCTCGCCTCGACCCCGGCCGCGCGGGTGGCGATCGCCTCGTACGTGCTCGCGCCGGGCTTCTTCCACGACAGGCTGGCCGCGGTGGCCGCGGGCCGTCCCGCCGCCGTGGTCAGCGAGCCGCTGGGCGCCGACCTCGACGTGGCGGCGCTGATCTGGCACCGCTACGACGAGGCCGTACGCCGCTCCGCCGCCATGCCCCGCACCCTGCGCCGGGCATGACCAGAAAGAAGACGTGAAAGAAGATCAGACGGGGTCGAGGCGCAGCTCGCGGACGATCTCGCGAGCAGTGGCGTCCCTGGACGGCGCGGCGTCGGCGCCGACGAACATCTCGATGTAGGCCCGGTGGAAGCAGCCCGCGACCAGCAGCCGCGCGCTCGCCTCGGGGTCGGCGTCGGCCCTGATGCGGCCCAGCCGCTGCTCGGCCGCCAGGTACGCGGCCAGCGGCGTGGTCTCCGTACGCGGCCCGAGCCCGGTCTGCTTGATGGCCTGGCGGAAGCGTACGGTGACGTTGGGCGAGGTGAAGGCCGGCAGCGCGGCGCTCTGGACGTCGATGTAATAGTCGATGCCGGCCCGCGCCACAGGCAGAAGATTGTCGGAAACGGACCCTTTTCCTGTGCGATGGGCTAAATCATGCAAAATGCTCAACCAGAGAGGAAGCCGATCCTGGAGCAGCGCGAGGAAGTGGTCCACCGAGCCGCCGGCACGGTCCTCCCTGAGCGAGACGGCCATCTCGAGGATGCGCCGCCGGGTGTCCTGGCTCCTCTGGTGCGGGTCAACATGGGATGTCGCCATGGCATGCCTAACGTGCGCGGTCGGAGGATGTAGGCATCACGTGCGAAGCCGGAGTTTCCGGCCGGCTAACTCTGGAGTCCCGGCTTGTCGGGATCTGGTGGTCCCCGATTATTACCTGAGAACGAGAAAATTGGGCAGATTCACTACCTGAGAGTTAGCTGTCCGTGTCGCGATCTCTACGTCGCAGGTAGCGCTCGAACTCCGCCGCGATCGCGTCGCCGCTGGCCTCGGGCAGCTCGGCGGCGTCCTTGCGCTCCTCGAGCTCCTTGACGTATTCGGCGACCTCGCTGTCCTGCGAGGCCAGCTCGTCGACGCCACGCTCCCACGCCCTGGCCTCCTCGTCGAGGTCGCCCAGCGGCATCGGGATCTCCAGGACGTCCTCCAGCCGGCGCAGCAGCGCCAGCGTCGCCTTGGGGTTGGGCGGCTGCGCGACGTAGTGGGGCACCGAGGCCCACAGCGAGATCGCGTCGAGCCCCGCCTTGCCGAACGCGTGCTGCAGCACGCCCACGATGCCGGTCGGGCCCTCGTAGCGGCTCAGCTCCAGCCCCGTCGAGCGGGCCAGCCCCTCGGTGGTGGCGCCGCCGAGGATCGGCACGGGCCTGGTGTGCGGCGAGTCGTTGAGCAGCGCGCCGAGCATGACGGCCAGCTCGATGCCGAGCTCGCGGCAGACGTAGATGATGTCGTCGCAGAACGAGCGCCAGCGCATGTTGGGCTCGATGCCGCGCAGCAGCACCACGTCGCGCTCGACGCCCGGGGGCCGCGCGCGCAGCAGCCGCGTCGTCGGCCACACGATCGACTGGGCCAGCCCGTCGGTCATCTCCACCACGGGCCTGGTGACCTGGAAGTCGTAGTAGTCGTCGGGGTCGAGTGCCACCAGCGGCTCTGCCTTCCAGGCCGACTCGAGATGGGCGATCACGCCGCTGGAAGCCTCACCCGCGTCGTTCCACCCCTCGAACGCGGCGATGAGCACCGGGTCGACGAGCTCGGGGAGCCCTTCGAGCTCTATCACGTGTCGCCTCCACTTCCCTTCGTCCCGCTAAGCCTATGCGGTGAGGGGGCATCGCCGTCACCGATCTCCCCCCTAATGCCGCCCTGCCCCGTTCGCGACCCGCGAACGCGCCCCGCAAGACAACGATCACGAAACGCCGGGAATGAACCGCCGCACCCCGCCGACGCCGCCCCCACAGGGCCTCAGGCCGTCGCCTGAGGCGGTCGAGCGGCGTGCGAGCGGCGTGCGAGCGGCGCTCGAAGCCCACCCGATAAGCTGAACCTCATGAGCATCTCCCCGTCCTTCCGAGAAGTGTTGTCCCAGCGCGTCATCGTGGCCGACGGGGCGATGGGCACGATGCTCCAGGCCCAGGACCCCACGCTCGACGACTTCCACGGGCACGAGGGCTGCAACGAGGTGCTCAACGTCACCCGCCCCGACATCGTGCGCGGCGTCCACGACGCCTACTTCGCGGTCGGCGTCGACTGTGTCGAGACCAACACCTTCGGCGCCAACCTCGCCGCGCTCGGCGAATACGACATCTCCGACCGCGTCTTCGAATACTCCGAGGCCGGCGCCCGCATCGCCCGCGAGGCCGCCGACCACTGGGCCACCCCCGACCAGCCGCGCTTCGTGCTCGGCTCCATGGGCCCCGGCACCAAGCTGCCGACGCTCGGCCACCTGCCCTACGCGAGCCTGCGCGATGCCTACCGCGACAACGCGGCCGGCCTGATCGCCGGCGGCGCCGACGCGCTCATCATCGAGACCTGCCAGGACCTGCTCCAGGTCAAGGCCGCCGTGGTCGGCGCCAAGCGGGCCATCGAGGCGGCCGGCCGCGACATCCCGATCATCGCCCAGGTCACCATCGAGACCAACGGCGCCATGCTGCTCGGCTCCGAGATCGGCGCCGCCCTCACCGCGATCGAGCCGCTCGGCGTCGACATCGTCGGGCTCAACTGCGCGACCGGCCCCGCCGAGATGAGCGAGCACCTGCGCTACCTCGCCCGCCACTCCAGGCTCAAGCTGTCCTGCATGCCCAACGCCGGCCTGCCGGTGCTGACCGCCGACGGCGCCTACTACCCGCTGAGCGCGCAGGAGCTGGCCGAGGCCCACCAGACCTTCACCCGCGACTACGGCCTGTCGCTGGTGGGCGGCTGCTGCGGCACCACGCCCGAGCACCTGCGCCAGGTGGTCGAGAAGGTGCGCGGCAAGCAGCCCGCCACCCGCCGGCCCCGCCCCGAGCCCGGCGCCTCCTCGCTCTACCAGACCGTCCCGTTCCGCCAGGACACCTCCTACCTCGCCATCGGCGAGCGCTGCAACACCAACGGCTCCAAGGCCTTCCGCGAGGCCATGCTGGCCGGCCGCTGGGACGACTGCGTCGAGACGGCCCGCGACCAGGCCCGCGACGGCGCCCACATGCTCGACCTGTGCGTCGACTACGTCGGCCGCGACGGCGTGACCGACATGAAGGAGCTGGCCTTCCGCTTCGCCACCGCCTCCACGCTGCCGATCATGCTCGACTCCACCGAGCCCGCGGTGCTGCAGGCCGGTCTCGAGATGCTGGGCGGGCGCGCCGCGGTCAACTCCGTCAACTACGAGGACGGCGACGGCCCCGACTCCCGCTTCCAGAAGATCATGCGGCTGGTCCGCGAGCACGGCGCCGCCGTGGTCGCCCTCACCATCGACGAGGAGGGCCAGGCCCGCACCGCCGACCACAAGGTGCGGGTGGCCACCCGCCTGGTCGAAGACCTCACCGGCAACTGGGGCATGCGGGTCGAGGACATCATCGTCGACTGCCTGACCTTCCCCATCGCCACCGGCCAGGAGGAGACCAGGCGCGACGGCCTGGAGACCATCGAGGCGATCCGCGAGCTCAAGCGCCGCTACCCGGGCGTGCAGACCACGCTGGGCCTGTCCAACATCAGCTTCGGCCTCAACCCGGCCGCCCGCATGGTGCTCAACTCGGTGTTCCTCAACGAGTGCGTCAACGCGGGGCTCGACTCCGCCATCGTCCACGCCTCCAAGATCCTGCCGATGGCGCGCATCCCCGACGAGCAGCGCCAGGTCGCCCTCGACATGGTCTACGACCGCCGCCGCGAGGGCTACGACCCGCTGCAGCGCTTCATGGATCTGTTCGAAGGGGTCGACGCCGCCGCCATGCGCGCCGGCAAGGCCGAGGAGCTGGCCGCGCTGCCGCTGTGGGAGCGGCTCAAGCGGCGCATCATCGACGGCGAGCGCAAGGGCCTCGAGGCCGACCTCGACACCGCGCTCGACCAGCGCCCCGCCCTGGAGATCATCAACGACGTGCTGCTCGACGGCATGAAGACGGTCGGCGAGCTGTTCGGCTCGGGGCAGATGCAGCTGCCGTTCGTGCTGCAGTCGGCCGAGGTGATGAAGGCCGCCGTCGCCTACCTCGAGCCCCACATGGACCGCGTCGAGGGCGAGACCAAGGGCCGCATCGTGCTGGCCACCGTCAAGGGCGACGTCCACGACATCGGCAAGAACCTCGTCGACATCATCCTGTCCAACAACGGCTACCAGGTCGTCAACCTCGGCATCAAGCAGCCGGTCTCGGCCATCCTCGAGACCGCCGACGAGCAGAAGGCCGACGTCATCGGCATGTCGGGCCTGCTGGTCAAGTCGACGGTCATCATGAAGGAGAACCTGGAGGAGATGAACTCCAGGGGCCTGTCGCAGCGCTACCCGGTGCTGCTCGGCGGGGCCGCGCTCACCCGCGCCTACGTCGAGCAGGACCTCGCCGAGCTGTTCGAGGGCGAGGTGCGCTACGCCCGTGACGCGTTCGAGGGGCTGCGGCTGATGGACGCGTTCATGGCGGTCAAGCGCGGCGAGGCGGGCGCGACGCTGCCGCCGCTGCGCGAGCGGCGCGTCAAGACCGGTGCCACGCTCGTCCGCACGCCCGTCGAGGAGCTGCCGGCCCGCTCCGACGTCGCCGCCGACAACCCGGTGCCGCGCGCGCCCTTCCACGGCGACCGCCTGGTCAAGGGCATCTCGCTGACCGACTACGCCGCCTTCCTCGACGAGCGCGCCCTGTTCCTCGGCCAGTGGGGGCTCAAGCCCACCAGGGGCGGCGAGGGCCCCGGCTACGAGGAGCTGGTCGAGACCGAGGGCCGGCCGCGGCTGCGCATGTGGCTCGACCGCATGCAGACCGAGGGCCTGCTGGAGGCGGCCGTCGTCTACGGCTACTTCCCGTGCGTCTCCGACGGCGACTCGCTGATCATCCTCGACGACGCCGGTAATGAGCGCACCCGCTTCACGTTCCCGCGCCAGCGCCGCGACCGCCACCTGTGCCTGTCCGACTTCTTCCGCCCGAAGGACAGCGGAGAGGTCGACGTCGTCGGCTTCCAGGTGGCCACCATGGGCGCCAAGATCTCCGAGGCCACGGCCGAGCTGTTCGCCAAAGACGCCTACCGCGACTACCTCGAGCTGCACGGCCTGTCGGTGCAGCTCACCGAGGCGCTGGCCGAATACTGGCACGCCCGGGTGCGCGCGGAGTGGGGCATCGGCGGCGACGAGTCGCTCGACGACATGCTCAAGGTCAACGTCCAGGGCTGCCGCTACTCCTTCGGCTACCCGGCCTGCCCCAACCTGGAGGACCAGAAGCAGCTGTTCGAGCTGCTCGACCCCGAGCGCATCGGGGTGACGCTGTCGGAGGAGTTCCAGCTCCACCCCGAGCAGGCCACCTCGGCGCTGGTCGCCCACCACCCCGAGGCGAAATACTTCAACGTCTGACCCGCCCGGTCCCGCCGCGCGCCCGGCATCGGGCGGTTCGCCGTGCGCGCAGGGGCGGCAGCGTGATCTGGTGAGAACCGCCGACCGATCGGGGAGAGCACTTCATGGACGCCGTCTTCTTCGACATGGACGGCCTGCTGGTGGACAGCGAGCGCGTCTGGCTGGAGATCGAGACCGGGGTGATGGCCAGGCTGGGCGCCGCGTGGACGCCCGAGCACCAGGCCCACCTGGTGGGCGGCTCCATGGAGCGCACGGTCGACTACATGCTGGCGGTCTCGGGCGCCGAGGTGGCGCCGCAGGCCGTGCGGGAGTGGATGATCGACGGCATGGTGGCCCGGCTGCAGGACGGTGTGCCCGTCATGCCGGGCGCGTCCGAGCTGCTCGACGCGCTGCGCGACGAGGGGGTGCCGGTGGCGCTGGTCACCTCCTCGCTGCGGCCGATCGCCGACGCGGTGCTGAAGAGCGTCGGCAGGGAGCGGTTCGACCTGGTGGTGACGGCCGACGACGTCACCCGTACGAAGCCGGACCCGGAGCCCTACCTGACGGCCGCGCGGCGGCTCGGGGCCGAGCCGGTGCGCTGCGTGGTGCTGGAGGACTCCCCGAACGGGGTGGCCGCGGCGACGGCGGCCGGCTGCGCGGTGGTGGCGGTGCCGAGCCTGCTGCCCGTCGAGCAGGCGCCGGGGCGGCTGGTGGTGACGTCCCTGACAGACGTAGGGGTCGCGGACCTGAGGGCACTTCTGGGGCCGTAGGCACGTTCCCCTAAGGGAAAAGTGGTTCTCACGGAGGAGGCGCACGGGCCTTCGCGTGCCAGGATGGTAAAGCAAGAGCCACGGACTAGGGGGCGGCGAGATGGACACCTTTAACGCGATCGCCTGGATGCCGCTGTGCGCCGGTGTGACCATAGCGGGGCTGGTGCTGGCCTTCCTGGCGTTCCGGCGCCGGGGCGCGGCGGCCGGCATGCGCGTGACGGCCTGGGCGCTGCTGCCGCTGGCCGCCTACCTCACGGGCGCGCTGCAGTCGCTGTGGACGATCGGCACCACCGTGGTGGGCTTCGTGACGGGGCTGGTGCTCAACCCCGCCGTGTGGGCGGGCGTGGCGCTGGCCGGGCTGTCGGTCGTGCTGTTCGTGGTGTCCGGCGTGATGCGCGGCAGGAAGCTGTCCTTGGGGCGGAAGAAGCCGGCCGCCGGGACGCCGGAGGCCGGCGCCGGAGCGGCGGGCCCGCAGGCCGCCCAGCAGCCGGCCCAGCAGGCGGCCCAGAAATCCGCCGGGGCGGCCAAGCCGCGGCCCGCCGTGAACCAGAAGCCGGCGAGCAAGGGCGACGACGACTTCTCCGACATCGAGGAGCTCCTCAAGCGGCGCGGCATCAGCTGAACGGACACGCCTGGTGACTATGTCACGGTTCCGAGACGTAACCGGAACTCGCCCTAGACAATCCGTTCAAGATCAATACGAATGAGTTTCGCAACAATCACGGATTGGCCACATAGCGGCCTGAGGGACTAGTCAGCGCAGCTCAGGCCATAGATTCTGCCCCATGAGGTCGCGACAAGCGGTCTAGAGTCAGCACGCAATGACTGCGTCGTCTTGTCAGCAGGGGGCATTACGGAATGACCGCACCGCTCGACGTTCCCGGTTCAGCAGCCGAGGCGAACCCGGAGGCTGTCCTCGCCGGGACGGGCAAGGCCATCCAAGGCCGATCCCTCACCAGGATCGCCTGGATGCGGCTGCGCCGCGACAAGGTCGCACTCACCGGCGGCATCATCGTCATCCTGCTGATCCTCGTCGCGATCTTCTCCTCGCCGATCATCTCCGTGTTCGGCCACCCGCCCCTGGAGTTCCACCAGGACGAGATCGACCCGAACACGCTGCTGCCCAAGGGCGCCTTCGGCGGCGTGGGCGGCGAATACCTGCTCGGCGTCGAACCGGTCAACGGCCGCGACATCTTCAGCCGCATCGTCGCCGGCGCGTGGATCTCGCTGCTGATCGGCTTCGTGGCCACGCTGCTGTCGGTCATCATCGGCACCACGCTCGGCGTCATCGCCGGTTACTTCGGCGGCTGGGTCGACCAGATCATCGGCCGGCTCATGGACGTCTTCCTCGCCTTCCCGCTGCTGGTCTTCGCCATCGCGCTGGCCGGCGTCATTCCCGACGAGGGGTTCGGCCTGGAGGGCAACGGGCTGCGCATCGCCATGCTGATCTTCATCATCGGCTTCTTCAGCTGGCCCAGCATCGGCCGCATCGTGCGCGGCCAGACGCTGTCGCTGCGCGAGCGCGAGTTCGTCGACGCCGCCAAGAGCCTCGGCGCCCGCCACGGCTACATCCTCTTCCGCGAGATCCTGCCGAACCTGCTGGCGCCGATCCTGGTCTACGCGACGCTGCTCATCCCGACCAACATCCTCTTCGAGGCCGCGCTGTCGTTCCTCGGCGTCGGCGTCAGCCCGCCCACCCCGACCTGGGGTGGCATGCTGTCCGAGGCGGTCCGCTTCTACACACTGCCCCACTTCGTGCTCTTCCCGGGGCTGGCGATCTTCATCACGGTCCTGGCGTTCAACCTGTTCGGCGACGGGCTGCGCGACGCCTTCGACCCACGGGCCCACTGAGTCCCGCCAACGCTTCATCCCCCGCATCTCACTCATCAAGGGGTTAGTCAATGAGAAGGAAACACGCACTGGCCGGAGCCGCGACAGCGGCCCTCGCCCTGGTGCTCTCCGCCTGTGGCGGCGGAGGTGGGAATACCTCACAGCAGCCCGCCCAGTCGGCGTCAGGCGGTGCCGCGCAACCCGCGTTCAACGCCGCGCTCACCTCGGTCTACAACCCGTCCACGAAGAAGGGCGGGACGCTGAAGGCGGCCCACTCCTCCGACTGGGACAGCCTCGACCCGGGTGACACCTACTACGGCTACTCGTTCAACTTCGGCCGCTTCTACTGGCGGACGCTGACGATGTACAAGCCGGGTCCCGGCCCCGAGGGCAACACCGTCATCCCCGACCTGGCCGAAGGGCTCGGCGAGGCCAGCGACGGCGGCAAGACCTGGACGTACAAGCTGAAGAGCGGCCTGAAGTTCGAGGACGGCACCCCGATCACGGCCAAGGACGTGGCCTACGCGGTGGCGCGCTCCTTCGACAAGGAGACCTTCGCGCACGGCCCCTCCTACCTCAACGAGCTGCTCGACTGGCCGAAGGACTTCAAGGGCGTCTACAAGTCCCCGGACGTCGACTACAAGTCCGCCGTCGAGGCCACCGACGACAGCACCGTCGTCTTCCACCTGAAGAAGCCGTTCGCGTCGATGGACTACATCGTCCAGATGCCGATGACGGCTCCGGTGCCGAAGGACAAGGACACGGGCGCCAAGTACAAGGAGCACGTCGTCTCCTCCGGCCCGTACAAGTTCGAGACCAACGAGATCGGCAAGCGCTTCACCCTGGTCCGCAACGACCAGTGGGACCCGGCGACCGACCCGAACAGGCCGGCCCTGCCGGACCGCATCGAGGTCCAGCTGAACGTCAACGCCGACGACCTCGACAACCAGCTGATCTCCGGCGACATCCACCTCGACATCCCCGGCACCGGCCTGCAGCCGGCCGCGCTGGGCAAGGTGCTGCCGGACCCGGCGCTCAAGGCCCGTACGGACAACCCGACGATCCCCAGGCTCTGGTACGTCTCGGTCATCCCGGACAACGCGCCGCTCGACAACCTCGACTGCCGCAAGGCCGTGATGTTCGCCGCGGACCGCGTCGCCAACCAGACCGCCTACGGAGGCCCGCTGGCCGGTGGCGACATCGCCACCAACGTCATGCCGCCGCCCATCGTCGGCCAGGAGAAGTTCGACCTGTACGCCAGCCCCGAGAACAAGGGTGACGTCGAGAAGGCCAAGCAGGCCCTCGCCGCCTGCGGCCAGCCGAACGGCTTCGAGACCACCATGGCGTTCCGCTCGGACCGCCCGCGCGAGAAGGCGCTGGCCGAGGCCATGCAGCAGGCCCTCGCCAAGGTGAACATCAAGCTCGACCTCAAGGGCTTCCCGGCCTCCAGCTACTTCTCCGACTACGCCGGTAACACCGACTACGTCAAGAGCAACAAGATCGGCCTTGCCACGCACGGCTGGGGCTCCGACTGGCCCGACGGCTACGGCTTCATGCAGGCCATCGTCGACAGCCGCACCATCCGCAAGGCCGGCAACTACAACCTCAGCGTCAAGAGCCCGGAGGTCGACAAGCTGATCGACCAGGCCTCCGCCGAGCTCGACGACACCGCCCGCGCCAAGCTGTGGGTCGAGGTCGACAAGAAGGTCATGGAGGACGCGTCCCTCCTGCCGGTCGTGTGGGCCAAGTCGCTGCTCATGCGCGGTCAGGGCGTGACGAACCTCGCCTACAACGAGGGCCAGAGCATGTACGACTACATCTTGCTCGGCGTCGAGTGACCAGGCGAGGTTCGGGGATCTAGCGAAGGCAGGTGAAGGCAGGAGTGGCCCGCCCGCCCCGGCGGGCGGGCCACTCGGCCGGTAGCGGTGGTCACATACATCATCAGGCGTCTGATCGGCGCGATCGCCATGCTCATATTGATCAGCATGGTCACGTTCGGCATCTTCTTCGTCGTGCCGCAGTGGGCCGGGGCGACACCCGAGGCCCTCGCGTCGCGGTACGTCGGCCGGGCGGCCACTCCGGAGACCGTCCACCTGGTGGCCGAACGGCTCGGCTTCAACGACCCGGTCGTCGTGCAGTACGGCAGGTTCGTCAAGGGCCTGGTCGCCGGAGCCGAGTACGACTACGGCGCCGGCGTCGAGCAGTGCCCCGCGCCCTGCTTCGGCTACTCCTTCATCTCCGGCCAGCCCGTCTGGCCGGACCTGCTCGACCGCATGCCGACCACCTTCTCGCTGGCCATCGGCGCCGCCCTGCTGTGGGTGATCGGCGGCGTCAGCGTCGGCGTGCTGTCGGCCCTGCGAAGAGGCAGCTTCTTCGACCGGATCTCCATGGGCACCGCCCTGGCCGGCGTCTCGCTGCCCATCTTCTTCACCGGCATGATCTCCCTGGTCGTCTTCAGTTACGGCCTCGGCTGGACGCCGCCGGGCGGCGCCTGGACCGACTTCACCGTCAATCCGCTGCAATGGGCGTACAACCTGCTGCTGCCGTGGATCACGCTGGCGTTCCTGTTCGCCGCCACGTACGCCCGGCTCACCCGGGCGGGCATGCTGGAGACGATGGGCGAGGACTACATCCGCACCGCCAGAGCCAAGGGCCTGCGGGAGAACCAGGTGGTGGTCAAGCACGGCCTGCGCGCCGCGCTCACCCCGATCCTGACCCTGTTCGGCATCGACTTCGGCCTGCTCATCGGCGGCGCCGTGCTCACCGAGACCACCTATACTCTGCCCGGGCTCGGCCAGTTCGCCATCCTGGCGATCAGGAACCAGGACCTGCCGCAGGTCATGGGTGTCGTGCTCGTCGCCGCCGGATTCGTGGTGGTCGCGAGCCTGGTCGTCGACCTGCTGTACGCCGTGGTCGACCCGAGGGTGAGGTTGTCGTGAGCTTTCTTGACGTCAAGGACCTGAAGATCCACTTCCCGACCGACGACGGCCTCGTCCGCTCCGTCGACGGGCTGTCGTTCAGCGTCGAGCGGGGCAAGACCCTCGGCATCGTCGGCGAGTCGGGCTCCGGCAAGAGCGTGACCAGCCTCGGCGTGCTCGGCCTGCACAAGGGCGGCCGGGCCCGCATCTCCGGCGAGATCTGGCTCGACGGCGAGGAGCTCATCGGCGCCTCCGCCGAGCACGTGCGCAAGCTGCGCGGCAAGAAGATGGCGATGATCTTCCAGGATCCGCTGTCGTCGATGCACCCCTTCTACACGGTCGGCCACCAGATCATCGAGGCGTACCGGATCCACAACGGCGTCTCCAAGCAGGTCGCCCGCAAGCACGCCGTCGACATGCTCGGCCGCGTCGGCATCCCCGAGCCGGCCAGGCGCGTCGACAGCTACCCGCACGAGTTCTCCGGCGGCATGCGCCAGCGCGCCATGATCGCCATGGCGCTGTCGTGCGACCCCGAGCTGCTCATCGCCGACGAGCCCACCACCGCGCTCGACGTGACCGTCCAGGCGCAGATCCTCGACCTGATGCGCGACCTGCAGCGCGAGTTCAACTCCGCGCTCATCGTCATCACCCACGACCTGGGCGTGGTCGCCGAGCTGTCCGACGACATCCTCGTCATGTACGCCGGCAAGTGCGTCGAGTACGGCACCACCGACGACGTCTTCTACCGCCCCGAGCACCCCTACACCTGGGGCCTGCTGGGCTCCATGCCGCGGCTCGACCGCGAGCCCACCGAGCGGCTGCTGCCGATCAAGGGCTCGCCGCCGTCCCTCATCAACGTGCCGCCGGGCTGCGCCTTCCACCCCCGCTGCCCGTACGCCGAGCGCACCGCCGGCAAGGCCACGACCGAGGTGCCGGCCCTCGCCGAGACCGAGGGCGGCCACCTGGTGCGCTGCCACATGAGCAGGGACGAGCGGCAGAGCCTGTGGGTTAACGAGATCAAGCCAGTGCTGGAGACCCAGTGAGCGACAACGAGCTGCTTCTTTCCGTGCAGGACATGGAGAAGCACTTCCCCGTGACGAAGGGCCTGCTCAAAAGGCAGGTCGGCGCCGTCAAGGCGGTCGACGGAATCAGCTTCGAGGTGTACAAGGGCGAGACGCTCGGCCTGGTGGGGGAGTCCGGCTGCGGCAAGTCCACCACGGGACGCCTGGTCACCCGCCTGCTGGAGCCCACCGCCGGCAAGGTGGTCTTCGAGGGCCAGGACATCACGCACATGAGCCAGGGCCGGCTGCGGCCGCTCAGGCGCGACATGCAGATGATCTTCCAGGACCCCTACTCGTCGCTCAACCCCCGCCACACGGTCGGCGCCATCGTCGGCGCGCCGTTCCGCATCCAGGGCGTGCAGACCGAGAACGGCGTCAAGAAGGCCGTCCAGGAGATCCTGGAGCTGGTCGGGCTCAACCCCGAGCACTACAACCGCTACCCGCACGAGTTCTCCGGCGGGCAGCGCCAGCGCATCGGCATCGCCCGTACGCTCGCGCTCAAGCCCAAACTCATCATCGCCGACGAGCCGGTCTCCGCGCTCGACGTGTCCATCCAGGCCCAGGTCGTCAACCTGCTGGAGGACCTGCAGCGCGAGCTGGACCTGACCTACGTCGTGATCGCCCACGACCTGTCGGTGGTGCGGCACATCAGCGACCGCGTCGCCGTCATGTACCTCGGCAAGATCGTCGAGGTGGCCGACCGCAAGCAGCTCTACACCTCGCCGATGCACCCGTACACCAACGCGCTGCTGTCGGCCGTGCCCGTGCCCGACCCCAAGGGCGCCAAGGGACGCGAGCGCATCCGCCTCACCGGCGACGTGCCGAGCCCGCTCAACCCGCCGCCCGCCTGCCGCTTCCACACCCGCTGCTGGAAGGCGCAGGAGATCTGCAAGACGGTCGAGCCGCCGCTGCAGGCGCTGGCCACCGGCCACCAGGTGGCCTGCCACTTCCCGGAGAACGCCCCCGAGACGACCGCCGCCAAGGCGGGCTAGCCGCACCTCCGCGCGCCGGGCGCCCCCTTGTCCTAGGAGATGGCGCCCGGCGTGATCAACCCGGTCTCGTACGCCAGCACCACGGCCTGCACCCGGTCACGCAGCCCCAGCTTCGTCAGCACGTTGCCGACGTGCGTCTTGACCGTCGTCTCGCTCACCACGAGCTTGGCCGCGATCTCCGCGTTGGACATGCCCTTGGCGATGAGCCGCAGCACCTCGAGCTCCCGCTCGGTCAGCCGGTCGAGCCGCGCGGGCGCCGCCTGCTCGTACGCTGACGGCAGCCGCGTCGCGAACCTGTCGAGCAGCCGCCGCGTCACGCTCGGCGCCACGATCGCGTCGCCCGCCGCCACCACCCTGATCGCCTGCACCAGCTCGTCGGGCGGCACGTCCTTCAGCAGGAACCCCGACGCGCCCGAGCGCAGCGCCTCCACGATGTACTCGTCGAGGTCGAACGTGGTCAGCACCAGCACCTTCGGCACGTGCGCGGCCGGCGCCGCCTCCCGCACGATGCGGCGGGTCGCCTCGATGCCGTCGACCCCCGGCATGCGGATGTCCATCAGCACGACGTCGGGCAGCAACGCCCTCGTCTGCTCCTGCGCGTCCTTGCCGTCGCCCGCCTGGCCCACCACCGTGATGTCGGGCTCGGCCTCGAGGATCAGGCGGAAACCGGTACGCAGCAGCGGCTGGTCGTCCACCAGCAGCACTCTGATCGTCATTGGCCGTCCTTCAACGGGAACCGGGCCCGCACTTCGAAACCGCCCCCCGGCAGCGGACCGATGTTCAGGATTCCACCATAGAGCGTGACACGTTCGCGAATGCCGACCAAGCCGTGCCCTTCGGACCTGGGCTCCCCGGCCGCCGCGCCCACGCCGTCGCCCACGCCGTCGTCCTCCACCCGCACGTCCAGCTCGCCCGGCTCGTAGCGGACCGTCACCGTCGCCTTCGCGCCCGCGCCCGCGTGCCGCAGGCTGTTGGTCAGCGCCTCCTGCACCGTCCGGTACGCCGCCAGGTCCACCCCCGCGGGCAGCGCCACCTCGGCGCCCTCCACCTGCAGCCGCACCGGCAGCCCCGCCTCCCGCATCAGCTCCACCAGCGCGGGCAGGTCGCGCACGGCCGGCTGCGGGCCCAGCTCCGCCTGCGCGTCCGTGCGCAGCACGCCCACGATGTTGCGCATCTCCGTCATCGCCAGCCGCCCGGTGTGCTCCACCGCCGACAGCGCCTCACGCGCCAGCTCGGGGTCGGTGGCCAGCACCCGCCGCGCGGCCGCCGCCTGCACCGTCATCACGCTCACGTGGTGGGCCACCACGTCGTGCAGCTCGCGGGCGATGCGTGAACGCTCCTCCGCCCGCGCCGCCCTGGTGTCGGCCGCGTGCGCCCGCTCCAGCCGCGCCGCACGGTCCTTCAGCTCCTCCATGTACGCCCGGCGCAGCCGCAGGCTCCTGCCCGCCCCCCACACCGCCACCAGGACCACGGCGACGATGACGTACTGGTTCCAGGCCACCGGCCCGACGGGACCGGCCGCCGCGCCCGTGAGATACGCCACCAGCGACACCACCAGCGCCACCAGCGAGATCGCCAGCCCCCGGTGCGCGGCCACCGAGTACAGCAGCACCATCCCCGACAGGCTCGACGTGCCGGTGCCGTAGCCGAGCGAGCTGAGCAGCGTCTCCGGCACCAGGCCCGCCCACAGGGCGCTCAGCGGCCAGCGCCGCCGCACCACGATGGGGGCGCAGGCCAGCACCACCAGCAGCCCGCCGAGCGCGTCCGGTGGCCGCATGCCGTGCACCGGCAGCCCCTCGGCCTGCAGCCGCTCGGGCCCGTAGAGCACGAACAGTGCCACGGAGGCCACGGCCACCACCCCGGCGAGCACCGTGTCGTGGAGCCTGCTCCGATCCATGCGCACCGCTTCACTGTAAGACCAGGTGAGAGCCCGCAACCTCCTCCCACGGGAGGAAAAGCACCCATCTGATCCCCAACCTGGGGGCGGTCAGAGCTCGTCGGTGGCCGCCCGCCGGCTGCTGCGCACGGTGTCGCCCGGCTGCCGGTCGGGCACCGGGGGAGGGGTGCCGCCGAACTCGGGGCACAGCGCCTGATGGTCGCACCAGTCGCACAATCTGCTGCGCCGCGCCCGCCACTCGCCGGTCTCCAGCGACCGCTCGATCGCCGCCCACAGCGCCATCACCTTGCGCTCGGTGGCCAGCAGGTCGGCCTCGTCTGGCGCGTACCGCAGCACCTCGCCCCGCCCGCCCAGATAGACCAGCTGCAGCAGCCGCGGCACCTCGCCGCGCAGCCGCCACAGCACCAGCGCGTAGAACTTCATCTGGAACAGCGCCTTGGCCTCGAAGTCGGGCCCGGGCGCGCTGCCCGTCTTGTAGTCGACCACCCGGACCTCGCCGGTCGGCGCCACGTCGATCCTGTCGACGTAGCCGCGCAGCATCAGCCCGCCGTCGAGCACCGCCTCCACATAGAGCTCGCGCTCGGCCGGCTCCAGCCGCGTCGGGTCCTCCAGCGTGAAGTAGCGCTCCAGCATGCCGCGCGCCTGCGCCAGCCACTCGGCCTGCTCAGCATCGTCGGCGAACATCTGCGCGTATTGGGGGTCGTCGGCCAGCAGCCGCTCCCACTGCGGCTCCAGCAGCTCCAGCGCCGCCTGGACCGAGCGGCGCGGCGCCGGCAGGTCATAGAGCCGCTCCAGCACCGCGTGGACCACCGTGCCGCGCACCGCCGCCTGCGACGGCTTCTCCGGGAGCTGGTCGATCACCCGGAAGCGGTAGAGCAGGGGACAGGTCATGAAATCGCCCGCCCGGGACGGGGAGAGAGCTCCGATGATCACCGGCTCGGTCAACGTCATGCACCGCACTCTAGGTCAAGACGCCGACAGAATAACCTTCGCGGAACCAGGATCACGTGATCCGGCGCGTAGCATCAAGGCAGCAACAGCACGTATTGGACGAGGAGTGCGGTGAGCGAGCAGAGCCCGCGGCAGGAGTTCTCCGGACTACGCATGGGCAGACCCTTCGGCATTCCGGTGTACGTCTCCTGGACGTGGTTCCTGGTGGCGGGCTTCATCACCGTGATGTTCGGGCCACAGATGCGGCAGATGCTGCCGTACCTGGACGAGTTCGCCGCCTACGGCATCGCGTTCGTCTTCGCGGTCCTCCTCTACGTCTCCGTGCTGCTGCACGAGCTGGCGCACAGCGTGCTCGCCAAGGCCTACGGCCTGCCCGTCCGCCGCATCACCCTCTACCTCCTGGGCGGCGTCTCCGAGATCGAGAAGGAGCCGCCCACCCCCGGCAAGGAGTTCATGGTCGCCGCCGCGGGGCCCGCGCTGTCGCTCGCGCTGGCCGGCCTCGGCGGGCTCGCCGACCTCTTCCTCATCAACGACGGCGGCATCCTCGAGGTGCTCACCTGGCAGCTGTGGTTCGCCAACCTCATCGTCGGCGTCTTCAACCTGCTGCCGGGGCTGCCGCTCGACGGCGGCAGGATGCTGCGCGCCGGCGTGTGGAAGCTGGCGGGCAACCCCGGCTCCGGCACCGTCGTGGCCGCCTGGGGCGGGCGGGTGCTGGCCGTGGCGCTCGTGGCCTTCCCGCTGGTGACCGCGCTGACCAGCGAGCGCGACTTCGACCCCGTCGACCTGCTGTGGCCGGTGGTGCTCGCCTCGTTCATCTGGATGGGAGCCAGCCAGTCGCTGCGCGTCGCCAAGATCCGGGCCCGGATCCCGCAGGTCAACGCCCGTACGCTGGCCCGCAGGGCGATCCCCGTCGCCGCCGAGACGCCGCTCTCCGAGGCGCTGCGCCAGGCCGGCGAGCAGCGCGCGGGCGCCATGGTCGTCGTCGACCACGAGGGCAGGCCGGTGGCCATCGTGCACGAGGCGGCCGTCCAGGCCACCCCCGAGCACCGCCGCCCCTGGGTCAACGTCGGCTCGCTGGCCAAGTCGCTCGAGCGCACCATGATCCTGGGCGCCGACCTGGCGGGCGAGGCGCTCATCGAGGCCATGCGCGACGCCCCCGGCAGCGAATACCTGCTCGTCGAGCCCGGCGGCGAGATCTACGGCGTGCTCGCCACCGCCGATGTGAACAAGGTTTTCATCGGCGTCTGATTTGTCCCACTCGTTTAAGCGGCGGCCCATCGATAGGGTCGTGTCCAGCAGTTTCGCGCCGGCCGCCGCCGGTCCCCATGCGATTTCTGCGATGCGACGACTGGCCGATAGTGTTCTGTTTGGCCAAACTTGCACAGTTAAGAGGTTTGTTGCGGCCCACCGGTTCATCGAATCGAGACGACGGGGCCGCGACACGGCCTCCGCGTCTGGGTATGCGTATGGCTGGTGGCCAGCACGGCAGTGCGGGGTGCCGTAACATCGCCGGCTTCCGGGGAGGAGAGTTGAGTGACCGAGCGCAGCGAGGGCACCGATGAGCGCAGCACGGTCGTCTTGAGGGAGGACGCATGACCGGCCATGGATTCGGAGTGGTGCGTCCGCTTCCCGGAAACGGGCTCGTCGCCTACACCGGCGGCCTGCTGCTGGTGTGCGACTCGGCCGAGTCCGCCGCCGACGCGCTGCTCGAGGCGCTGCGCGAGACGGCCGAATCAGGCGGCGACGGCCGCGCCCTGGCCCGCCGCGCCGCGCAGGTGCTGGCGGCCAACATGGCGGGCGACCCGGCCACCTGCGCCGTCGCGGGCCCCGTCGGCGACGGCGTCGCCGTCCTCGTCAGCGGCTCCGCCTCCGCCACCGTCACCACCCCTGGCGGCGACACGCGGCTGGCCGGCAGCGACTCCCTGACCTGGGCCGACCGCCTCGTCACCGGCCCCGTCGACCGCGTCGAGCTCAGCCTGCCCGGCGTCGGCAGCCCCCACCACGCCGTCCGCCTCGACGGCGGCGTCGTCCACGGCGGCGGCCTCATCGGCGACCTCACCGACCAGCCCGCCCCGCAGCCGCCGGCCCCGGCCAGGATGCTGACCAGCGAGATGCCGGCCACCGGCCTGCACATGGAGCCCGACCTCATCCAGCCGCCCGCCCAGCAGCCGCCCGCCCCGCCGGAGCCGGTGCAGCAGCCCGCCGAGCAGCGGCCCCCCTACCCGCTGGCCGACCAGCCCCCGCTCACGCCTGGGCCGCACTCGGGCCCCCAGTCCGCCCACTCGGGCCCCCAGCCCATCCACCCGGCCCCCGAGCCGCCGCCCTACCAGCCCGAGCCCTCCTACCAGCCGGAGCCCTCCTACCAGCAGCAGGACTCCGGCTACCACGAGCCGCCCGCCTACCTCACCCCTCCCGAGCCGCCCTACCCGCCGGCGCAGGAGCAGCAGCCGTCGCTGCCCGAGCAGCAGCAGTTCCCCACCTACGACGAGCCACAGCCCGCCGGCAACGGCTCGGGCGACCACCCGGTGCCCCAGCACATGGGCCAGCCCGACCACTACGACCAGCCCGCGCCGCCCGTGCTCGGCCCGCCCGACCAGTTCGACCACCCGGGCCCGCCGCAGCAGGAGCAGCCCGAGCAGGGCGACCGGCCGATGGTCTACGGCGTCGACTGCAAGAACGACCACTTCAACGACCCGCGCGTGCCCTACTGCGCGGTCTGCGGCATCGCCCTCGTCCAGCGCACCCTCGTCCCCTACAAGGGCCCCCGCCCCTCGCTCGGCGTCCTCATCCTCGACGACGGCACCGCGCTGCCCCTCGAGAGCGACTACCTGCTCGGCCGCGACCCCGAGCGCGCCCCCGAAGTGGCCGGCGGCAGCGCCAGGCCCGCCAAGGTGACCAGCCCCGACGGCTCGGTCTCCCGGCGCCACCTGCGCGTCGCCCTCGACGGCTGGGACGTCAACCTGGTCGACCTGGGCTCCGTCAACGGCACCCAGATCCAGCCGCCCGGCGACCCCAACTTCTACGACATCCCGCCCAACGAACCCGTCACCATCGCACCGGGCACCACCGTCCGCGTCGGCGTCTCCCGCACCCTCCGCTTCGAGGCCCACCGCGGCTGACCCCCGGACTCAACGCGAAGGCGCCCGCACCTCCGGACTGGTCCGGAGCCGCGGGCGCTTCGCGTCGGGTGTGAGCGGAGCCGCGTGCCGTCGAGCCGTCAGGACCGGGTGGGTTTGAGGAACTCCGAGGCGCCGCGGAGGCGGACCTGGAGACGGCGCCGGGTGGCCGAGCAGTCCAGGTGGACCGCCAGCGGGCCCCGTACTCCTGCGGTGGCGCGAAGGCCGGGGCGCAGGCGTTCCTCCGGCAGGCCGTCTCTGCGGGCGATGAGCAGGCCCAGCTCGTAGCGGCTCACGGCCTCGGGGCCCGCCACGTGGTGGACGCCGGGCAGGTCGCGCTCGGCGAGCTCCAGCAGGGCCGCCGCCAGGTCCGCGACGTGGACGGGGCAGCGTACGTCGTCCGTGAACAGCACGCCCGATGCCGAGCCGGTCGCCAGCGCGCGCACGAACGCCTCATGGGTGGAGCCGCCGCCACCGACGATCAGGGACGTCCTGACGATCGCCGCCCCGGGCACCAGGGCCCGCACGGCGGTCTCGGCCGCCGCCTTGGCCGCCCCGTACGGGTTGACCGGGTCAGGCGGGCACGTCTCGTCGTAGGAGGGGGCGTCCCCGGAGAAGACGGCGTCGCTGGAGACGTGCACCAGCCGGCCACCCCAGCGGGCGACCGCCGCCGCCACGTGCGCCGCCCCGTCTGCCGTGGTGGCCCAGTCACCCGACCGGTACGCCGCGTTGATCGTCACATCGGGACGGAACCCGCCGACCACCTCCGCCACGGCCGCCCGCGACCGCACATCGGCAGGGAACCACTCGGCCGGCGAGGACCCGCCGCCCGCCGGGCCGCTGAAGCGGGTCGCACCCACCACGTGGCCGAGGCCGGCGCACAGCCGGATCAGCTCGCCGCCCAGGAACCCGCTGCCACCCACGATCAGCACCCTCATGAGCGGCCACGCTACAACCTCCTCAGGAGGAGGCCGGATCCCCGGCGCGGTCGGGGATCCGGCTGCCCGCGGGGGAGCGGCGGAATCACCGGCGAAATCCGCAACTCCCGGAAATTCGAATTACTCTTTCCGTCCGGCCCAATAGGAAGATCTTCCCGTCCGGGAACGCGATTACCGGCCGCGTCCACGGGGGAAAGCACCCCGGAAGCGGTCGTCCCGATCCCCGCGATCCGGCCCGTCCCGAAGCAACCGGGATCAGGCGGGGGATCACACCGGGGATCACGCCGGGGATCACGCCGGGGGATCAGAGCGGAGACGGCCGGAAGGCCCGTACGCCGCGCAACAGCCGCACCGCCGCCTCCATCCCGCTCGCCGCCTCCAGAGCCCGGCCCGCCGCCGTCGCGTACCGGCTCAGCAGATGCTCGTCGGCGTCGCAGAACTCCCGCCCCGCGACCCACACGAACGCGTGATCCCGCGCCGACACCGGCACGGACGTCGCCAGGAACCCGGGCTCGCCCACCGACTCGTCCCTGGCCAGGCGCAGCGCCTGCCGGGAGGCGGCCAGCTCCTTCAACACCCCCGACTCGCGCAGCCACGCCCGCACGCGCAGCGGGTCGCCGGGCGGGCCGTGCACGTGGACGCAGCACGCGTCCTGCCGCAGCGGGTCCACGCGGACGAACCCCGCGTACGCGGTGCCCGCGATCGCGGCGGCGGCACGCGCCAGCCGATCGATCAGGTCCGTGAGCTCCACGCCGGAGAACACGGTGATGAGTTCACGCACGGCGACATCGACACGGTTGTATGGCATCGCGGTGATCCCTCGAGGCGGGAGGGGGCGAGCTCGCGCAGCCCGTTCGCACGAAACTCACCTGCGGGTTCCCTGACTATCGCCCCCGACGCGGCTCTTGACCAGCCTCCAACAGGAAATCGGGATTTTTGCTCACTCGTGACGCTCGTCCCGTCACGGAGGCCCCATCCGTCCCCGAATCGGCGCGGCCGCCGGCCCCCGCCGGCCGCGCCTCATCGCCGCTCAGGACCCGGAGCGGACGACCGCCCAGTAGACGTCGTCGGCCCGCGTCCCGTCCCGCCTCGGCAGCAGCTCCCGGTGCAGCCCCTCCCGCTGGAACCCGGCCCGCTCCAGCACCGCGTGCGAGGCCGCGTTCGTGACGTCGGTGCCGGCCACGATCCGGTGCAGCGGCGTCGCCGCGAACGCCCAGTCGACCAGCAGCCGTACGGCCCGCGTCATGAACCCGCGCCCGCGGAACTCCGGCACCAGCGAGTAGCCGATCATCGCCTGCCCCAGCGCCGGAGCGACCTGCATGAGCTGCAGATGCCCCGCGAAGGCGTCGGAGGCGGCGTCCCTGATCGCCAGCTCGACGCGCTGCCCCGACCGCCACCAGTAGCCGGTGTAGCGGCAGCGCCGCTCGTCGTCCTCCAGCGCGGTCGGCGGCCCCACGGAGAAGGCGGACACGCTCGGCTCTGCCATCATCCGGTGGAAGTCGCCTGCGTCGCCCGGGCCCATCGGCGCGAGCCGCACCACGCCGTCGCTCAGCTCACCGCCGGGGAAGAACGGCAGGTACGGCTCGGTGCCCGCCACCCCCTCGCCCCGCAGCCTGGCGAACGTCACGACGTCGGCCCACCGCCCGTCACGCAGCCGCACCGCGTCACGCCGCCGGCCCTCCTCGACGAACCCGGCGCGGTAGGCCATCCGCAGCGCCGGCACGTTCTCCACCTCGGCCTGCACCTCGACCCTGCGCACGCCGTGGTCGAACAGCCAGTCGGTCACCGCCCGCACCGCCGTCGCCGCCACGCCGCCGCCCCGGGCCCACGGCGCCACCAGGCAGCCCAGCCCGGACGTCTCACAGGGGTCGGGCGGGCTCGCCCAGACGCCGCCGGCGTAACGGCCGTCGTGGACGATCGCGTACGCCGCCCCGCCGTCCTCCCACCGCACCGCCGCCCGCTTGACCTCCGCCAGCGCCTCCTCCACCGCGTACGGCCGGGGCAGCCACGGCAGGAACCGCCCCGTCACCGCGTCGCCGCACGCCTCGGCGATGGCCGCCGCGTCCGCCTCCACGGGGGGACGCAGGATGAGCGGGCCGGTGGAGATCACGTCGCGAGGGAGCATCCCCCATAGATATCGTGCGTCCTGACGCGCCCGAAAGCCCTATAACCTTGCCGCCATGGGTTTCCGCAGGCATGGGCCTTTTCAGGCAGGGGATCAGGTGCAGCTCACCGACCCCAAGAACAAGCGCCACACGATCACGCTCAAAGAGGACGGCGTCTTCCACACCCACAAGGGCGCCATCCCCCACAGCGACCTGATCGGGCAGCCCGAGGGCTCCGTGGTGCGCTCGTCCGGCGGCACCCAATACCTCGCCTTCCGCCATCTGCTGCAGGACTACACGCTCGCGATGCCGCGCGGCGCGGCGGTCATCTACCCCAAGGACGCCTCGATGATCGTCGGCATGGCCGACGTCTTCCCCGGCGCCCGCGTCATCGAGGCCGGCGTCGGCTCCGGCGCGCTGACCTGCTTCCTGCTGCGCGCGGTCGGCCCCGACGGCCACGTCACCTCCTACGAGCGCCGCGAGGAGTTCGCCGACGTGGCGCGCAAGAACGTCGAGAAGTTCTACGGCGGCCCGATGGACGACAACTGGCGCCTGGTCGTGGGCGACCTCGTGGCCTCCATCGACGAGGCCGACGTCGACCGCGTCATCCTCGACATGCTGGCCCCGTGGGAGTGCGTCGACGCCGCCGCCAAGGCCCTCACGCCGGGCGGCGTGATCTGCTGCTACGTCGCGACGACCACGCAGATGTCCAAGACGGTCGAGGCCATTCGCGATCACGGGTGTTTCACCGAGCCGCATGCGTGGGAGACCCTGGTTCGCGACTGGCATGTCGAAGGGCTCGCCGTACGGCCTGATCACCGCATGATCGGCCACACCGGGTTCCTCGTCTCCGCCCGCCGCATGGCCGACGGCGTGACCCCGCCGCCGCGCCGCCGCCGACCGAAGGGGACGACTGAAGAACTATGACAATTTGGCCACGAGGGCGCGTTGGTGCGTGACACGGGAACAGATCGTCGTGTTCCTATGCTGGGAGTATTAAACGCACTATTGGGGATTATTCGCCGAATACTGAATGTCACTCTACGAACACTGCCCGGCCAGGTTACGGAGGGGCCCGAGATAGGTAAGGTCCTTAGTAGTCGCCCTCGACTGGGAAGGAGGTGACGGGGCGTGGCAGCTCGCGATGATGCTGAGGCTCGAGCCGCGCAGCGCGAACGGGAGGTCGCTGATCTTTCAACACAGGTCTCCTTCCTCCAGGAGGAGATCACCGCGCTGAGGCGGAAGCTGGCTGAGTCACCCCGTCAGGCCAGGGTCCTCGAAGAACGTCTCCACGAGGCACAGGCGAATCTCGCGGCCGTGACAGGCCAGAACGAGCGCCTGGTCGCCACACTCAAGGAGGCCCGGGACCAGATCGTCGCTCTCAAGGAGGAGGTCGACCGGCTGGCGCAGCCGCCATCCGGCTTCGGCACCTTCCTCGAGGCCAGAGAAGACGGCACGATCGAGGTGTTCACCGGCGGCCGCAAGCTCCGGGTGAACGTCAGCCCGTCCGTCGACGTCGACTCGCTGCGGCGTGGCCAGGAGGTCATGCTCAACGAGGCGCTCAACGTGGTCGAAGCCCTCGGCTACGAAGAGGTCGGCGAGATCGTGATGCTCAAAGAACTGCTCGACGAGGGCAAGCGGGCCCTGGTCATCTCGCACGCCGACGAAGAGCGCGTCGTGCGACTGGCCGAGTCGCTCGTCGGCCAGCCCATCAGGGCCGGCGACTCGCTCCTGCTCGAACCTCGCTCCGGCTACGTCTACGAGCGCATACCCAAGTCCGAAGTCGAAGAGCTCGTGCTCGAAGAGGTCCCCGACATCTCCTACGAGGAGATCGGCGGCCTCATGCGGCAGATCGAGCAGATCAGGGACGCCATCGAGCTGCCCTACCTGCACTCCGACCTGTTCCGCGAGCACAAGCTCCGTCCCCCGAAGGGCGTGCTGCTCTACGGCCCGCCCGGATGCGGCAAGACGCTCATCGCCAAGGCCGTCGCCAACTCCCTGGCCAAGCAGGTCGCGGAGAAGACCGGCCAGTCCGGCAAGAGCTTCTTCCTCAACATCAAGGGCCCGGAGCTGCTCAACAAGTACGTCGGCGAGACCGAGCGGCACATCCGCCTGGTCTTCCAGCGGGCCCGCGAAAAGGCCTCAGAGGGCACCCCGGTGATCGTGTTCTTCGACGAGATGGACTCGATCTTCCGCACCCGAGGCTCCGGCGTGTCCTCCGACGTGGAGAACACCATCGTCCCTCAGCTGCTGTCGGAGATCGACGGCGTCGAGGGCCTGGAGAACGTCATCGTCATCGGCGCCTCCAACCGCGAGGACATGATCGACCCGGCGATCCTGCGGCCCGGCCGCCTGGACGTCAAGATCAAGATCGAGCGGCCGGACGCCGAGGCGGCCAAGGACATCTTCTCGAAGTACCTCGTCTCCGACCTGCCTCTGCACCCCGACGACCTGGCGGAGCACACCGGCTCCCGCGAGGCCACCATCCAGGGGATGATCCAGAGCGTCGTCGAACGCATGTACACCGAGAGCGAGGAGAACCGCTTCCTCGAGGTGACCTACGCCAACGGCGACAAGGAAGTCCTCTACTTCAAGGACTTCAACTCCGGCGCGATGATCCAGAACATCGTCGACCGGGGCAAGAAGATGGCCATCAAGCAGTTCCTCGAAACCGGCCAGAAGGGCCTGCGGGTGCAGCACCTGCTCACGGCCTGCGTGGACGAGTTCTCCGAGAACGAGGACCTGCCCAACACCACCAACCCCGACGACTGGGCCCGCATCTCCGGCAAGAAGGGCGAGCGGATCGTCTACATCCGCACGCTGGTCTCCGGCAAGCAGGGCACAGAAGCCGGCCGGTCCATCGACACCGTCGCCAACACCGGCCAATACCTGTAGAACCTCTCGGACGGCAGGGCCGCGCGGCCACCACCGCGCGGCCCTGCCGCCTGTTGTGGTCCTGCCCGCGTCACGGCCTGCCTGCCCACGCCGAGTGGGGGCGGTGGGTCATTTCGGACAGGCCGTAGTGCCTCGGACGCGGCGCAGGTTTCGGACCTGCCGGTGGGTTTCGGACGCGAGCCCAGTCCTCCCGCGTGTCCCGTACGTTCAAGGAAAGACGGAAACGTCCCTCCATGCGGCGCGCCGACACGAGCCGATACGCATGCACGCCACCCCTGACAGGCGCACACTGGCCCTGTGACCACGCTCAAACGGGTAGACGTGCACGTCGAAGGCATCGTCCAGGGGGTGGGCTTCCGCCCGTTCGTCCACTCGCTCGCCAACCGCCTGGGCCTGTCGGGCCGGGTGAGGGGCGACGTCACCGGCGTGCACATCGAAGTCGAGGGCGCCTGCCAAGGCGTCGAGGAGTTCCTCACCGCACTCGAACGCGACGCCCCCTCCCTGTCCGAGATCGAACGCGTCACCGTCGTCAGCGGCGAACCCGCAGGCCACCGCGGCTTCACCATCGCCGCGACCGACCCCGCCAGACCCCGCACCGCCGCCACCCTCGCCGACACCGCCACCTGCGACGACTGCCTGCGCGAGCTGACCGACCCCACCGATCGCCGCCACCGCTACCCCTTCACCGGCTGCGCGAACTGCGGCCCCCGCCTCAGCATCACCCGCGCCCTGCCCGCCGACCGGCCCCACACCACCATGGCGCCCTTCACCATGTGCGCCGACTGCGCCCGCGAACACGACGACCCCGCGAGCCGCCGCCACCACGACGCCGCCACCTGCTGCCCCGCCTGCGGCCCCACCCTGACGCTGCGCGACCCGCGCGGCACCGAACTGTGCGGCGACCCCATCACCTGCGCCGCCGCCCTCCTGCGCGCCGGCCGCGTCGTCGCCGTCAAGGGGCTCGGCGGCTACCACCTCGCCGTCGCCGCCACCGGCGAACGGGCCGCCGCCACCCTGCGCGGACGCAAGCACCGCGCGGAGGAGCCGTTCACCGTCATGGCCGCCGACCTCGCCCAGGCCCGGCAGTACTGCGACATCGACGACACCGCCGCCACCCTCCTCACCAGCCCCGCCAGACCCGTCGTCCTCCTGCCGCTCCGCACAGACGCCCCCATCGCCCCCTCAGTCGCCCCACCCGTCGTCTCGTCGGCTGTGTCCGGGGCCGCCTCTTCGGCCGCGTCCTCTGGCGCCTCTTCGGCTGACTCTGCAGTCGCGTGCTCGGGCGGCCCGGGGCGCCGCACGCTCGGGATCACCCTCCCCGCCACGCCGCTGCACCACCTCCTGCTCGCCGAACTGGGCGCGCCTCTAGCGCTCACCGGCGGCGACGTCGCGGGGGAGCCCCTCGCGTACGAGGACGCCGACGCGCTCACCCGCCTGTCCGGCATCGCCGACGCCTTCCTCACCCACGACCGCGCCATCCACAGCCGCGCCGACGACACCGTCCTGCGCCCCATGGCCGGCGAGATCACCGTGCTGCGCCGCGGACGCGGCCACGCCCCGGAGCCCATCACCCTGCGCCGCCCCGCCCCACGCCCCGTCCTCGCCTGCGGGGCCACCGTCGCCGGCACCTTCTGCCTGCTGCAAGGGCGCCGCGCCCACCTCTCCCAGCACCTCGGCGACCTCGACGACCACGACACCCTGCGCACCTTCGCCGCGACCATCGACCACTACCAGGCCCTGCTCGGCATCCACCCCGAGATCGTCGCCCACGACGCGCACCCCGGCCACCTCGCCACCCGCCACGCCCTGGAGCTCACCGGCGTCGACCACGTCGCCGTCCAGCACCACCACGCTCACGTCGCCGCCTGCCTGGCCGACAACGGCGACCTCGGCCCCGTCATCGGCGTCGTTCTCGACGGGCTCGGCCACGGCCCCGACGGCACCCTGTGGGGCGGGGAGTTCCTGCGCGCCGACCTCACCGGCTACCAGCGCCTCGCCCACCTCGCCCCGGTGCCCATGCCGGGCGGGCCCGCCGCCGCCCGCCGCCCCTGGCGCATGGCCGCCGCCTACCTGCGCGACCACCCCTGCGACCCCGAGCTGCGCGACCGGCTCGCCGGCGCACTCCAGCAGGCCGGCAGCGGCCAGGAATCGCCGCTCACCTCCTGCGCGGGCCACCTGTTCGACGCCGTCGCCGCCCTGCTCGGCCTGCGCGAGACCATCACGTACGAGGGACAGGCCGCCGCCGAACTCGAACAGCTCACCGACCCAGCCGAAACCGGCGCCTACCCGGCCGCCCTGAGACAGCCCGCCGGACCGCTGGCCGCCGGACTCATGGCCGCAGGGCAATCCCCGGCCGCAGGGCAATCCCTTGCCGGGCCGACCGCCGCTGAGCTGGCCCGCGCTGAGCTGGCCCGCGCTGACTTGGCCCGCGCTGAGCCGGCCCCCGGCGAGCCGGCCTTCGCCGGGCTCGCCCCCGTCGGCGGTCTCCTCGTCCTGGAGGCGGCCGATCTCGTGCGGGCCGCCGCCGACGACCTCACCGCCGGTACCGACCCCGCCGTCATCGCCGGACGCTTCCACAACGGCCTCGCCGCCGCCGTCACCCGCACCTGCGCCGCGCTCAGGCAGGCCACCGGCCTGACCGCCGTCGCGCTCACCGGCGCGCTCTTCCATAACGCGCTCCTGCTCGAACGCACCCTGCAGCGGCTGCGGGCGGCCGGGTTCCGGGTCCTGCGGCACGTACGCGTGCCACCCGGCGACGGCGGGCTCAGCCTCGGCCAGGCCGCCGTCGCCGCCGCCCGCGACCACCCCGCCTAGCATGGCGATCATGGAGTTCCTCAACCCCGCCCGCACCCCGTACACCGCGGACGACCGAGCGCTCATCGGGGCCGGGCACGCCAGGTGGGCCCGCGCCCGCTTCGCCCGCCACCCTCGCTACCGGCCCACGCCCCTGCGCACCGTCCCGGGGCTGGCCGGCACGCTGGCCGCCGACGTCAAGGACGAGAGCGGCCGCATGGGGCTCGGCAGCTTCAAGGCGCTCGGCGGCGCGTACGCCGTCCACCTGCTCCACGAACGGGAGCCCGGCGGCGCCCCGTTCGTCTGCGCCAGCGCCGGCAACCACGGCATCTCCGTCGCCTCAGGAGCCGCGGAGGCGGGCGTCCCCTGCGTCGTCCACCTCAGCGAAGGCGTGCCCGAGACGTTCGCGGACCGGCTGCGCGGCCTCGGCGCCGAGGTACGCCGCAGCGGCCCCGACTACGAGGCCAGCATGGCGGCCGCCCTGGACGACGCCAGAACGCACGGCCTGCGCCTCGTGTCCGACAGCTCATGGCCCGGCTATACCGGCATCCCCCTCGACGTCATGCGCGGCTACACGGTGCTGTTCGACGAGGCCGCCGAGACCGGGCCGTACACGCACGTGGTCGTCCAGGCGGGCGTAGGCGGGCTGGCCGCCGCCGCGGCCGGGTACGTGCGCGACCGGTGGGGCGATCGGCCCAAGATCGTAGTCGTCGAACCCGAGGGCGCGCCCTGCCTGACCGAGAGCGCCCGCGCGGGCCGCCCCGTCCGCATCCCGGGCGGCCACACCACACTCGGCCGGCTCGACTGCCGCGAACCCTCCCTCCTCGCCCACCGCCTCCTCGGCCACCTCGCCGACCTCTACGTCACCGTCACCGACGAGCAGGCCGGCGCCGCCGCCCGGCTGCTCGCCGGCCACGGCATCGCCCTGTCCGGCTGCGGCGCCGCGGGAGCCGCCGGCCTGCTCGCCCTCACCTCCTCCGCCCGCGACGCCCTCCGCCTCGACGACACCTCACGCGTGTTGCTGGTGGGAACAGAGGGACCAGTGGAACCAGAGTGATCACTGATACGTCAAAGATGGCGTGCACGCTCCGAACCGGCGCAGACACGCACGGGAGAACGGCCGGCTGGCCGAGCTCGACCTGCTGCGCTTCCTCGCCGCCCTGGCCGTCGTCGCCTTCCACTACCTGGTCGCCTACGCCAGCGTGTGGGGAGACCGGCCCGCCGAACTCTTCCCCGCATTAGCCCCCATCGCGGGCTTAGGCATCCTCGGCGTCGAGCTGTTCTTCATCATCAGCGGGTTCGTCATCCTCATGAGCGTCTGGGGACGCGGCCTCGGCGCCTTCGCACGATCGAGGCTCGTCCGGCTCTACCCCGCGTACTGGCTCAGCCTGGCCGCCATCGCCGCCCTCTACGGGCTCACCGCCGCCAAGCCGCTCGACCCAAAACTTTCCCCAGGCGAATACCTGGTGAACGCCACCATGTTCCAGCGGCTGTTCAAGCTCACAGATGCCAGCGGCGTCTACTGGTCGCTCTGGGCCGAGCTGCGCTTCTACCTCCTCATCGCCATCCTGGTGATCGTCGGCGTCACGTACCGGCGGGTGCTCGTCTTCGGCGGCGTCTGGCTGGCCGCCGTCGTCATCGCCGGGCAACTCGAGAACCCCGTGGTCGACGAGATCGTCATGCCGAAGTACGCCCCCTACTTCGTCGCCGGCATGGCCCTCTACCTCATCCACAAGCACGGCAACGCCTGGCTCCCGTGGCTCTACGTGCTCGCCGGCTACGGCCTGTCCTGGGAATCCGCGCTCGGCCGCGTGCACAGCAGGATCGACGCCGCCGGGTTCAAGAACATGCCGGTCACCGACGTCGGCGTCATCGTCACCATCACCCTCATCTTCGCCGCGACGGCCCTCGTCGCCCTCGGCCTCGTCCGGCTCAGACCATCCAGGCTGCTCACCGCGCTCGGCGGCACGACATACCCGCTTTACCTGTTCCATAGCGTCATCGCGGTGGCCCTCATCCCCTTGCTCGTCGGGGATCTTCCGCCCTGGGCGGTCGTCACGATCACGACACTGACCGCCGTCGTGGTGTCGTATCTCGTCTACTCCTTTGCCGAACGCCCCATCCAGCGGCTACTCAAGCCCCGCAGATCCCCGCAAACCACATCAGCTCCGGTCGTACAGGTTGAAAAGGCGTCGGTGCCATAACTCTGTGACCCTGGGGCACTGTGAAGGGCATAGGCTCGGGCATATAAACGGCGGATAGACAGACCCGGACGAACAGAGGGTGTTGCATGACGGTGCGTCGGGTGATGGGCATCGAGACCGAGTACGGCATCTCCGTACCCGGCCAGCCAGGCGCCAACGCGATGGTGACCTCCTCACAGGTCGTGAACGCCTACCTGGCCGCCTCGGCGGCCCGCGCGCGCAGGGCACGATGGGACTTCGAGGAGGAGAACCCGCTGCGCGACGCGCGCGGGTTCGACCTGGCCAGGGAGGTGGCGGATCCGACCCAGCTCACCGACGAGGACCTCGGGCTGGCCAACGTCATCCTCACCAACGGCGCCAGGCTCTACGTCGACCACGCCCATCCCGAGTACAGCTCGCCCGAGTGCACCAACCCCCGGGCAGCCGTCATCTGGGACAAGGCCGGCGAAAGGGTGATGTACGACGCCGCCACCCGCGCGTCCGCCATCCCCTCCAACGCCCCCATCCAGCTCTACAAGAACAACACCGACGCCAAAGGCGCCTCCTACGGCTGCCACGAGAACTACCTCATGCGGCGCGCCACCCCCTTCGCCGACATCGTCCGCCACCTCACCCCCTTCTTCGTCTCCCGCCAGGTCGTCACCGGCGCCGGCAAGGTCGGCATCGGCCAGGACAGCCGCGGCGAAGGCTTCCAGATCAGCCAGCGCGCCGACTTCTTCGAAGTCGAAGTAGGGCTCGAGACCACCCTCAAACGCCCCATCATCAACACCCGCGACGAACCCCACGCCGACCCCGAGAAATACCGGCGCCTCCACGTCATCATCGGCGACGCCAACATGTCCGAGATCAGCACCTATCTGAAACTCGGCTCCACCGCGCTCGTCCTCGCCATGATCGAAGAGGGCTTCCTCACCCGCGACCTCGCCGTCGAAAACCCCGTCCAAGCCCTGCGCGCCGTCTCCCACGACCCCAGCTGCCGCTACGAGATCCCCCTGCGCGACGGACGCAAGCTCACCGCCGTCCAGCTCCAGATGGAATACCTCGAGCAGGCCCGCAAATACGTCGAAGAGCGCGGCACCGCCCAAGACGAGATGAACAAGGACATCCTCGACCGCTGGGAATCCGTCCTCACCCGCCTCGCCGAAGACCCCATGCAACTCGCCCGCGAACTCGACTGGGTCGCCAAACTCGAACTCCTCGAGGGCTACCGCAGCCGCGACGGCCTCGCCTGGTCACACTCCAGACTCCAGCTCGTCGACCTCCAATACAGCGACATCCGCCCCGACCGCGGCCTCTACAACCGCCTCGTCGCCCGCGGACGCATGCAACGCCTCGTCACAGAGGAAGAAGTCCAGCGCGCCGTCGAACACCCGCCCACCGACACCCGCGCCTACTTCCGCGGCCGCTGCCTCAGCCAATACAGCGAATCCGTCGCCGCCGCCTCCTGGGACTCCGTCATCTTCGACATCCCCGGCCGCGAATCCCTCCAGCGCGTCCCCACCCTCGAGCCGCTCCGCGGCACCAAAGCCCACGTCGGCGAACTCTTCGACCGCTGCCGCACCGCCGCCGACCTCGTCGCCGCACTCACCGGCGGCGAATGACACCAGGCCCCCTGGCGGACACCCGCCAGGGGCGGCCCGCACTCACAGCAGGCCCACCCCCAGCGTCAGCGTGCCCGCCGCCAGCGACACCCCACCAGCCACCGCCAGCCAGATCAACCGGCTCGGCCTCGTGTCCCGCGGGCGCAGCACCGACAGGAAGAAACCCAGCGGCATCAGGATCGGCGCCGCCGCGATCAGCACCCGCGCCGCCATCCGCGCCGGCTCCGGCAGCCCTGTCTGGTCCACGTACAGCATCGCCACCAGCGCGAACAGCACCAGCACGCCCGCATGCGCGTGCCCGGCCCGCCACAGGCCGCGGCGCACCGGGTTGTCCAGGTAGCCGGGGACGTTCCGCATGAGGAACGTCAGCAGCGTCGTGCCGCCGTAGGCGACGAGCGGGACTGTGATGAGGAGCACACCGGCCATGGTCAACGACATTTCGGACATCTCACACCTCCTGTGGATACGGGGGTTCAGTATTGGATAGTTTCGCTATCCAGTCAAGCCGGCAAGATCGCGGGGCGATCGGCGCGAAATGTCGCCCGGTTCGGGGAAGATATGCCTAGGAGGCAGTCCCCCAACGGAGGTAGGACATGGCAACCAAGGACACCGGTGGTCAGAAGCAGACCGGGCGGCGCGAGAACGAGGTCGAGGAGACCGAGGCCTCGGCGGCGCCCGACGTCCAGGAGCGTCAGGAGAAGCTCACGGACGACGTCGACTCCATTCTGGACGAAATCGACGAAGTTCTCGAAGAGAACGCAGAGGAATTCGTGCGCAGCTACGTCCAGAAGGGCGGAGAGTAGGACAAAACGGACAGGCATAAGGGGTAAATCGGGTGGAAACGCCGGACGGATTCAAGTGGTGCTCCGACTGTCAGGAAGTCAAGGAACTTGCCGAGTTCGGGGCCAACAAGCGCATGCCCGATGGGCGGGCGCGCTACTGCAAGGTCTGTTTCCGGCGGCGTTCCACCGCGAGTTATCGCAAACGCAAGGCAGGGCAGGGAAAAGCCGTGCGCGAGCGGGTGCAGGTGCCCGAAGGGTGCAAATACTGCCCTCGGTGCACGGAGGTGAAAAGCACAAGTGAGTTCGGCAGTAACCGGGCGATGAAGGATGGCATGACTGCTTACTGCCGCCCGTGTCACACCGTCGTGGCGCGGGAGAACAAAATCAAGAAATACGGGAGCGAGCGGAACTATCTGCTCCAGTACCGCTATGGGATCACCGAGGACGACTTCGAGCGCATGCTCGCCCGTCAGGGCGGGCTCTGCGCCATCTGCCAGGCCGTTCCCGGGACGTTCGTCGATCACTGTCACGCGACCGGCCGGGTGCGTGGCGTGCTCTGTTTCAACTGCAACAACGGGCTGGGGCATTTCACCGACAACCTGGTGTTGCTGGAGCTGGCCGCGCTCTATTTGGAAGGGGAGGTGCTCTGGCCGGAGTTCGTGGTCCTTCCTGAGGGGCGTGGTGATTCTCCGGTGGCGCCGTCGCGGACGTATCACTTGTCGCGGCGTTATCGCGTGCGGCATGAGGACGTCGAGCGGATGATCTCGGCTCAGCACGGGTTGTGCGTGGTGTGCTGGGATCGGCCGCCGGAGCATGTGGATCATTGTCATCGGTCGGGTGCGGTGCGGCAGGTGTTGTGTCTGCCGTGCAATACCGGGATCGGGCAGTTCCGTGATGATCCGGGGGTGGTGCGGCGGGCGCTTTCTTATGTGGAGGCGACGGTCGAGGATTTCGGTGAGGTGGTGGTGTCGGATGAGGAGCTGGAGGAGTTGGTGCGGGCCGAGGAGGAGTTGCGGTCGGAGTTCTATGCGCGGGTGACGCGGGTGGGGTGAGGGGTGGTGTCAGGGGCCGGGAGTGGGGCCCGGCTCTGGTCCCTCTGAGGTGGTGGGTGCGTATTCCACGGCGACGCCTATGAGGCGTACGGGGCGGGTGAGGTCGTGGCGGGCGAGGGTCGTGTGGGCGGCTTCGGTGATGGTGGCGGGGTCGGTGGTGGGGGTTGTGAGGGTGGTCTGGCGGGTTCTGGTCTGGAACGGGGTCGTGCGGATCTTGACGGTGACGCGGGTGATCTCGCGGCCGGCTTCTCGTGCGTCGTGGGCGACCTGGGTGGCGAGGGTGGTGAGGTGGGCGGTGACGGTGCCGGGGTCGGTGAGGTCGTGGGTGAAGGTGGTCTCGCGGCTGTGGCCGCGGGCGATCCATGGGGTGGTGACGACTTCGGCTTCGCCTTTGCCGAGTGCGAGGTAGCGGTACCAGGGGCCGTTGGTGGGGCCGAAGTGGCGGGCGAGGTCGCGGGGGTCGGCGGCGGCGAGCTGGGCGACGGTGCGCAGGTTGTGGGCGGCGAGTTTTCTGGCGGTTTTGGCGCCGATGCCCCAGAGGGCGTCGGTGGGGCGGTCGTTCATGACGTCGGCCCAGTTGTCGCTGGTGAGGCGGTATATGCCGGCGGGTTTGGCGAAGGCGGAGGCGAGTTTGGCCTGGTGCTTGTTGTCGCCGATGCCGATGGAGCAGTCGAGGTGGGTGCGGCGGCGGACGTCGTGCTGGAGGGTGGCGGCGAGGGCCTCGGGGTCGTTCGTGGTGGCGCCGATGAAGGCTTCGTCCCAGCCCCAGACTTCGACGCGGACGGGGTGTTCGCGCAGGACGGCCATGACGTGTTGGGAGGCGGCCTCGTAGGCGGGTGGGTCGGTGGGCAGGAAGACGGCGTCGGGGCAGCGCCGGAGTGCGGTGCGCAGGGGCATGCCGGAGTGGATGCCGTGTTCGCGGGCTTCGTAGGTGGCGGTGGCTGCGACGGTGCGCGGCTGGGTGGGGTCGCCGGTGCCGCCGACGACGACGGGTCTGCCGCGGAGTTCGGGGTGGCGCAGGAGTTCGACCGCGGCGATGAACTGGTCGAGGTCGAGGTGCAGGATCCAGTCTCTCTGGGGCGTGGTGCCCATGTCGCCAGTATGGCGTCAGTGCGGCGGCGGGCCGGGGGAGCGGTTGCGGAGGGCGGTTACCGACCTTTCGGGCGTACGGAATCTTTCGGGCGGCAGGGCGATCCTGGTTCGCCGTGAGCTGATCGTGGGAAGTGCAGACAGCAACCCAACATGAGTAGGGTCGCCCTAGGAACACTGAACGTTTGGAGGGAGTCGCGTGGCATCGCACAGGGATCTGCCCGTCGGCTTGGTGAATCAGCTTTTCCAGAACACCGGGAGTTCCTCGTTCACGGAGTTCGTCAGCTCGTACGCGCCCGAGTTGCTGCCACGGCGCGACGAGATGCTGGCCACCCCGATCGGCGACCAGGTTCCGCACGCGACCACGATCGTGGCCGCCACCTTCGCCGGTGGCGTGGTCATGGCGGGCGACCGGCGGGCCACGTCCGGCAACATCATCTCGCAGCGTGACGTGCAGAAGGTGTTCCGCGCCGATGACTATTCGTGCATGGGCATCGCGGGCACGGCCAGCACGGGTCTTGAGTTCGCCCGCCTCTACCGCGTGGAGCTGGAGCACTACGAGAAGCTCGAGGGCCGCACGATGTCGGTCCAGGGCAAGGCCAACAGGCTCGCCACGATGATCAGGGGCAACCTGGCGATGGCGATGCAGGGGCTGGTGGTGGTGCCGCTGTTCGCCGCCTACGACCCCGACAAGGACGAGGGCCGCATCTTCAGCTACGACGTGGCGGGCGGGCCTTACGAGCGGGAGCGGTTCGACGCGATCGGCTCCGGCTCGATCTTCGCGCGCGGGTCGCTGAAGAAGCTCTATCGCGACGGCTCGACGGCCGACGACATGGTGATGACGCTGATCCAGGCGCTCTACGACGCCGCCGACGACGACTCGGCGACCGGTGGGCCCGACGTGACGAGGAAGATCTGGCCGGTCGTGGCCGTGATCGACGCCGACGGCTTCCGCCGTCTGTCGGACGACGAGGTGAGCGCTTACGTCCAGCAGATGCTCGACGCCCGCCTGATCTCGCCCGACGGTCCCATCGCCCCGCTGCGCTAAGCAAAGGATCACCACTGTGTCCATGCCATTCGGATATGCGTCCCCCGAGCAGATCATGCGGGACAAGGCCGACTACGCGCGCAAGGGCATCGCGCGGGGCCGTTCCGTGGTCGTGCTCCAATATGTCGACGGCATTTTGTTCGTGGCGCCCAACCCGTCGAGGGCGCTGCACAAGATCAGCGAGATCTACGACCGCATCGGGTTCGCGGCCGTGGGGCGCTACAACGAGTTCGAGGAGCTGCGGCTCGGCGGCATCCGTTACGCCGACATCAACGGTTACACCTATGACCGTTCCGACGTGACCGGGCGCGGCCTGGCCAACCTCTACGCCTCCAACCTGGGCCGCATCTTCACCGAGTCGATCAAGTCGCTCGAGGTCGAGGTCGTGGTGGCCGAGGTGGGCGAGACGAAGGACGGCGACGCGATCTATCGCCTGACCTTCGACGGCTCGGTGTTCGACGAGCACGGTTTCGCGGCGATGGGCGGGCAGGCCGAGGCGGTGGCGTCCCGGCTGAAGGAGCGTTACCGCGAGTCGATGACGCTGGCCGACGCGCTGGAGGTGGCGCTGACCGCGCTGACCGAGCCGGGCGGTGAGCGGCCGCCGGTGGGTCAGCTCGAGGTGGCGGTGCTCGACCGTAACCGTGAGCACCGCAAGTTCCTGCGGCTGACCGGGGCGCGGCTGGAGCGGCTGCTCGCGCAGACCTCGACCCCGCCGGCCGATGCGGCGGAGCCCTCGGGCGGGTCCTCAGGTGAGTCTTCGGGTGAGCCTTCGGGTGAGTCCGCCGGGCCGAGCGCGCCGTCGTCCGGCGACAAGCCGTCCACGCCGCCGCCCACGGGTCCCGAGGGTCCGGTGGACGACGGTTCGTCGCCGCTGTAGTTCCTGACGCCTTCTGGTGGGGTCGCCGATCCGGCGGCCCCACTGTCGTGTGCACCGACGGTGAGGCTCCCGCCGGCGGGCCCGGCTGCGGCACCATCGTCGAGCACCCTCACGTGTCCGGCTGCCCCGGCGCTTCAGGTGGCCCCCGGGCGGGCCGTGAGGGGCCCGCTGCGGGGTTTGGGCACGGGTGGGGCATCTGGGGTTGCCGGGCGGGGTGGGAGGGCTCCCAGGCGCGGACGTGAGGGCCCGGGGGAGTGTGACCTGTTTCACTGTGATACGTCCGAACTTGCCGGGCCGCTCGTGGATCTTAAGAGCCGTGACAACTCCACTACGTGGCCTGCTGGTGGCCGGAGCCGCCGCGGCCGTGCTGCTGGCCTCCGGTGCGCCGGCACAGGCGGCACCCGCGATTCCGAAGTTCAAGGCGCCGAACACCTTCGGCACCTCGTTCCAGCCCGACCCGAAGCACGACTTCACCAAGGGCATCCACTCCCGCCGCAACGGGATCCTGCGCGGCCAGATCGTCGCGGTGCGGGGCGGCGTGGCCGAGTACGTGCCGGTCAAGTGGAAGAAGAGCAAGCACACCGAGGGCTACTTCGTGGGCCCGCCCGAGGGCGACGCGATGGCGTACGCCTCGCGCGTCGCCAAGGACGTCGTCTACCTGTCGGCGCTGGGCTGCAAGGCCTCCCAGGCGGAGCTGACGGTCAGCCGTAACAGCAGCCTGGGCGTCAAGCGGTGCTCCAGGGCGACGCTGATCAAGCGGCACGGGAAGACGCCGCGGCCTTCGCTCATCACCGTCTACAAGGGGCAGATCGTCAAGGTTCAGGAGATCTTCACCCCCTGACGTACGTCGTGGACGACCCGCGCCCCGTGGGGGCGGGCGCGGGGGACGAAAAACGCGTCTCGCGGGACCCGGACCGGAAAACACGTGCGAAGATCTCTCCCGCTCGCCGATCCGTGGGCATAGTGTGAGGTGATGGATCGTCGCATCTTCGGGCTGGAGAACGAGTACGGCGTGACCTGCACGTTCAGGGGCCAGCGCAGGCTGTCCCCCGACGAGGTCGCGCGCTACCTGTTCCGGCGGGTCGTGTCCTGGGGCCGATCGAGCAACGTCTTCCTCCGCAACGGCGCACGTCTCTATCTCGACGTGGGCAGCCATCCTGAGTACGCAACACCCGAGTGTGACAACGTCATCGAGCTCGTCACCCATGACAAGGCCGGGGAGCGCATCCTCGAGGGCCTGCTGGTGGATGCCGAGAAGCGGCTGCGCGAAGAGGGCATCGCCGGTGACATCTATCTGTTCAAGAACAACACCGACTCGGCCGGCAACTCCTACGGCTGCCACGAGAACTACCTGGTGGGCCGGCACGGCGAGTTCGGCCGGCTGGCCGACGTGCTGATCCCGTTCCTGGTGACGCGGCAGATCGTGTGCGGCGCGGGCAAGGTGCTGCAGACGCCGCGCGGCGCCGTCTACTGCGTCTCCCAGCGGGCCGAGCACATATGGGAGGGCGTCTCCAGCGCGACGACGCGGTCCCGTCCGATCATCAACACGCGGGACGAGCCGCACGCCGACGCCGAGCGGTTCCGCCGCCTGCACGTCATCGTGGGCGACTCCAACATGAGCGAGACGACCATGCTGCTGAAGGTCGGCGCGACCGACCTGGTGCTGCGCATGATCGAGTCGGGCACGGTGATGCGCGACCTGTCGCTGGAGAACCCGATCAGGGCGATCCGCGAGGTCTCTCACGACATGACGGGCCGGCGGCGGGTGCGGCTGGCCAACGGGCGTGAGGCGTCGAGCCTGGAGATCCAGCAGGAATACCTGTCGAAGGCGAAGGACTTCGTCGACCGCCGCGGCGGCGACGCGATCGCCCACCGGGTGCTGGAGCTGTGGGAGCGCACGCTGACCGCGGTCGACACGGGCAATCTCGACCTGGTGTCGCGGGAGATCGACTGGGTGACGAAATACCAGCTGATCGAGCGTTACCGCCGCAAGTACGACCTGCCGCTGTCGTCGCCGCGGGTGGCCCAGCTCGACCTGGCCTATCACGACGTGCACCGTAAGCGCGGCCTGTTCTACCTGCTGCAGAAGCGCGGCTCGGTGGAGCGGGTGGCGTCCGATCTGAAGATCTTCGAGGCGAAGTCGGTGCCGCCGCAGACGACCAGGGCGCGGCTGCGGGGCGAGTTCATCCGCAAGGCGCAGGAGAAGCGGCGCGACTTCACCGTCGACTGGGTGCATCTCAAGCTCAACGACCAGGCGCAGCGCACGGTGCTGTGCAAGGACCCGTTCAGGAGTGTGGACGAGCGGGTCGACAAGCTGATCGCCGGCATGTGACCGGCTGGCGCCCCGCCCCGGAGACGCGCCCCGGAAACGCGGCGCGGTTCCGGGGCAGGGCCTGGGGTGCCGTTTACCTCGGCCCTACTCCGATGTCGGGTAGTGTGACGCGAATCTGACGTCTCTTCCGAGGGAAATCCATGCGCCGCGCTCTGGCCGTACTGGCCGCCGTGCCATTGATCTTGTTCGCCGCCGCGTGCGGCTCCGACGACGGTTCCGGCACGACCGCCTCCACCGGCGGGTCGTCCGGCGTCAAGGTCGCCGGGAACGTGGGGGCGAAGCCCACGGTGACGTTCCCGTCCGGCACGCCCGCGACCACGTCGTCGTACGAGGTGATCCAGCCCGGCGACGGCACGGGCGTCAAGGCGGGCGACCGCGTGATCGTGAACCTGACCGTCTTCAACTGGGACGGCAAGGACAACAAGGTCCAGGGCTCGTCCTACGACACGAAGGCGCCGGAGACGATCGCCGTCAACGAGCAGCTGCCGCAGGTGCTGCAGGAGGGCTTCACCAAGGTCAAGGGCGGCGGCCGGCTGCTGGCCGTGCTGGCCAACGACGCGGTGCAGGGGCAGCAGCAGGCGGCTCCCGCGGAGCCGACGAAGGTGTTCGTGTTCGACGTGGTCGGCACCCGGCCGGCGCCGCTGAAGGCGGCCACCGGCACGGAGACGAAGGAGTCGATCAAGGGCGTCGAGGTGGTCAACCCCGGTGGCGAGAAGGCGCCGACGCTGACCACGAAGACCAAGGAGAAGGCGCCGAAGGACCTCGTCGTCAAGACGCTGATCACCGGCACCGGCGAGAAGGTGACCGCGAACCAGACGCTGTCGGTGCACTACACGGGCAAGATCTGGGGCAGCGACAAGCAGTTCGACTCCAGCTGGGAGCGGGGCGAGCCGGCCGAGTTCCCGCTCGGCCAGGTGATCCAGGGGTGGCAGAAGGGCCTGGTGGACGTGCCGGTCGGCAGCCGGGTCGTGATGAGCGTCCCGCCGGAGATGGGCTACGGCAGCCAGGAGCAGCAGGGCATCCCGGCCAACAGCACGCTGGTGTTCGTGGTGGACGTCCTGGGCGCCTACTGATGCGTCTTTAGCGAACCGCCGGTCCGCCGACCGGCGGCCCGGTAGCATCGCGAGGCCCGGTGGCATGGCGCCACCGGGCCGTTTCGCGTGTGGGAGGGCCGATGCGCCGTGCCGCCACCCGGGAGCCGTCGCCGCGGGCCGGGGCTCACGACGGGGCCGTACGGGCCGTGCCGCGGGCTGTGGCGGCCGTGGCGGTCGTGTTGCCGCTGGCCGTCGGGTGCACGGGCGGGGCCGCTGAGGAGCTGAAGGTGGGCGGCGCGTTCGGGGCGCGGCCGACGATCGTCTTCCCCGCCGCGAAGCCCGGGGCGGGCCTGCGGGTGGACGAGCCGACGAAGGGCGGCGGCGAGCCGCTGACGGCCGGTGACGTGGCGATCGTGCAGTACACCGCGCACGTGTGGGACGGCGCCGCCAACCGCCTGGTCGACTCCAGCTTCACGCGGGGCACGCCGGCCGCGTTCCCGGTGGGCGAGCTGCTGCCGGGGCTGGAGCGGGCGCTGCGGGGCCGCAGGGTGGGCAGCAGGGTGACCGCGGCGATCCCGCCCGAGTACGCCTTCGGCGCGGCGCCGCCGCGCGGCGTGCGGGCGGGGGAGGAGCTGTTCTACGTCGTGGACATCCTCGGCGCCCACCACAAGGACGCCACGGTGCGGGCGGGGGCGGGCACGCTGGCGGGCGTGCGGATCGGCGGCGGCCCCGGGCCGTCCCTGACGGTGCCGCGCGGCGCGCCGCCGCAGGAGTTCACGGCCGGGGTGCTGAGCAGGGGAGACGGCCCTCCGGCGCGGGCGGGGCAGCTCGTGGTCACCCAGTACGCGGGCGCCGTCTGGCGGGGCGGCCGGGTCTTCGACGCGACCTGGGCGGGCGGCGGGCCGAAGGCGTTCAAGCTGGGCGACGGCGGCGTGATCAAGGGCTGGGACAAGGCGCTGACGGGCGTGCCGGCGGGCAGCAGGGTCGCGATGGTGGTGCCGCCCGCGTACGGCTACGGCCCGGCCGGCCGCCCCGAGTGGGGCATCGAGGGCTCCGACACGCTGGTCTTCGTCGTGGATCTGCTCGCCGCCTACTGAGGCAGGATGTTCGGCATGATCCGTTCACTGGTCGTCATCGTGTCCGCGTTAACCGTTCTGCTGGGCCTCGCGCCGGCGGCGGGCGCCACCGCGAACCCGCCGTTCTGCAAGGGCGTCAAGCCCTGCGTGTTCGGCGGCGACGCCGGCGTGAGCTGGGTGAACGCCTCCGCCTCGGCCAAGGCCCAGGCGCGCAAGGTGGCCGCCGAACTGCTGCGCAACGCCAAGGCCGTGCACAGGAGTCACGGCGCTCCCGGCTGGATCGACATCCGCGTGCTCAAGAAGGGCGCCTGCTGGAAGCGGTACGGCGGGGGCGCGTACAAGGTCGGCCGCTCCTGCGTGCTGAAGCGGGTGGAGCGGCGGCTTTCGTAGACTCCGCGTGTGAGTAGCGAGCCCGTGGGCGGCGATCTCGACGCGCTGGCCCTGTTGCACGACCCCGTCCGCCGCAACCTGTACGACGTGGTCGCCTCCAGCGGCGGCGACGTGGGGCGCGGTGAGGCGGCCGAGGCGGCGGGGGTGTCCAGGACGCTGGCCGGTCACCACCTCGACAAGCTGGTGGAGGCGGGGCTGCTGGAGAGCGGGTTCCGCCGGCCGGACAAGCGCGGCCCGGGCAGCGGCCGGCCGGCGAAGGTCTACCGCAGGGCGCGGGGCGAGCGGTCAGTGAGCCTGCCGCCGCGCGACTACGCGGCGCTGGCCTCGGTGCTGGCGGACGTGGTGGACCGGCTGGGCGCCGAGGAGCAGACCGAGGCGGTGGCCAGGCAGGCGGGCGCGCGGCTGGGGGCCGGACGCAGGGGCGAGCCGGTGGAGCGGGTGCTGCGCGAGCGGGGTTACGAGCCGTACGCGGAGGGCGGGCGGCTGCGGCTGCGCAACTGCCCGTTCCACGTGCTGGCGCGGGAGCAGCCGCTGCTGGTGTGCTCGATGAACCTGGCGCTGTGCCAGGGGCTGCTGGAGGGGCTGGGCGACGATCCCGGCAGGGCGGTGCTGGACCCGCGCCCGGACGAGTGCTGCGTGTCGCTCGACGTTCTCGAACCCGAAGGACCGGATGAAGACCTCCCGTGATCCCCGCACTTCTAAAACAAACGCATATTGACATAGAAGCGCCTGCGATGGTGAGCTGAGCCCATGCATCTCGCCCAGCTCAACATCGCTCATCTGCGCGCGCCCATCGACAGCGCCGAGCTCGCCGAGTTCGTCGCCCTGCTCGAACCGATCAACGCCCTCGCCGACGCGGCCCCCGGCTTCGTCTGGCGGCTCAAGGAGAGTGAGACCGACCCCACCGCCACCGTCGTGCACGACTACGGCGACATGCTGCTGATCAACTTCTCGGTGTGGGAGTCGACGGAGTCGCTGTGGGACTACGTCTACCGCAGCCCGCATCTGGGCGTGCTGCGCCGGCGCAGGGAGTGGTTCCTGCGCGCGGTGGAGCCGTACATGGTGATGTGGTGGGTGCCCGACGGGGAGATCCCGTCGCTCGCGGAGGGCATGGAACGGCTGGAGCGCCTCAGGACCGGCGGGCCCGGCCCCGAGGCGTTCACGTTCAAGGACGCCTACACGCCGGAGGGCCGCCCCAGCAGCGAGGCCGCCAGCCTGCCGGCCGCCGCCGAGGCCAGGAAGTAGGGCAGATCCTCATCGAGGCTCCTGCCCATCGTCGACAGCCGCACCGGCGACTCGCGCAGCGCCTCGTACAGGCCGTCCACCTCCACCGGGACCAGCCGGTGCCGTACGGCGAGCAGCTCCGCCTGGTCCCTGACCCGCTCCCCGAACTCGCCCGGCAGCATCGGCACCGGCACGTCGGCGGCCGACAGCGCCACCCTGCCGTAGGCGGTCAGCGAGTGGTGGGAGACGCCGTAGTGGCGCTCGCGCAGGTCGCCCTCGCTGACCCGCAGCGCCGCCACCGGCCGCCCGAGCAGCACGCCCGCCGCGTTGACCGCCTCGCCCGCCGACACCCCCGAAAAGCCCCACCGGGTGCCGGTGCCGAGGTTGCCGGGGCCCTGCGCGACGATCGCCACGTCGGCCTCCAGCACGTGGCGGGCCGCCAGCAGCCCGGTGTGCACGGTGACCGCCTCGACGTCGCCGCCGAACGCCTGCCCCACCGTCACGACCCCGGACAGCCAGCCGATCTCGCGCAGCCGGGCGGCCGCCATCGAGAACCACGCCGGCAGTGCCCCGCCGTCCTGCATCACGTACGCCACCCGGACCTCCTGCCGGGCCTCGTACAGACCGCACAGGATGGGGGCCAGCGCCGAGTGCAGGTCGGCCACCACCACGGGCATGCCGTCGAGGGAGTCCGCCTCGCGCAACAGGTCGTGATGCGGCGAATCCTGCTCGTCCGCGCCCAGCACCGTGGCCTGCAGCGGCGTGTACCTGGCCTTCACCAGGTGCCCGGGGCCGGAGGGATCTTCCGGCAAACGGTTCGGGACGGCCACCACCATGGCGTAACCTCCCGTACCGAGACCCATCGCGAGTGCGGTCGTGTTGAGCAGCACCTCGTCACCGGGTTCCGGGCGGCCCACCAACGGGGGGTAGGCCAGCGCCCGGCACTCACCTTCGGGCACGGTGACGTCCAGCTCCACCGCTCCCGGCCACTCGCGTCGGATCCGTAGGACCTCGCCCTTGCGCCATCTGATCACGGGGGCAGGGTAGCGTCGATGAAGGAGGAGTGAGGCAGATGTCGCGCCGGAAGACAGAGCGGTTGCTCAATCTCGTGATCTGCCTGCTCGCCACCCGGCGCCCGCTGTCGGCCGAACAGATCCGCCAGGCCGTCCCCGGTTACGACCGCGACGGCGACGAGGCGTTCCAGCGCATGTTCGAGCGTGACAAGAACGAGCTGCGCGAGATCGGCATCCCCATCGACGTGGTGCGCGACCCGTGGGAGGACGAGCCGGGCTACCGCATCGAGCGGGAGTCGTACGAGCTGCCGGAGATCACACTGGAGCCCGACGAGGCGGCCGTGCTGGGCCTGGCGGCGCAGGTGTGGCAGCGTGCCAGCCTGGCCGAGGCCGCCTCGGGCGCGCTGCTGAAGCTGCGGGCCGGCGGCGTCGCCACCGACCAGCCGGTCGGCGGCTCGATGGGCGGCAGCGCGCTGGAGCTGCGCGTCGACACCCGCGACCCGGCCTTCCCCGCGCTGTGGAACGCCGTGCGCGACCGGCGCGTGGTCCGCTTCGACTACCGGGCGTCGGGCAGCGAGACCGTGCGCGGCCGCACCGTCGAGCCGTGGGGCGTGGTCAGCAGGCGCGGCCGCTGGTACCTCGCGGGGTTCGACCGCGACAGGGACGCGCCGCGCGCCTTCCGGCTCAGCAGGATCACCGGGCAGGTCACCGCCGTCGGCCGGCCCGGCGTGGTCGAGGTGCCCGCCGACGTCGATCTGCGGGCCATGGTGGCCTTCCCCGACGAGCCGAGCCACGAGCGGGTGGCCGTCGTGCGGGTCAGGCAGGGGACGTGCGAGGGGCTGCGGCGGCTGGCCAGGTCCGTACGCGCGGGCGGCGACGGCTGGGACGAGGCCGAGCTGGTCTTCTCCGACGCAGAGCGGCTGGCCGGGTGGATGGCCAGCCTGGGCTCCGACGTCGAGGTCGTCGGGCCGCCCGACGCGCGCGAGGCCGTCATCTGCCGCCTGAAGGGAGCGCTGGCGTGAGCGGGCGTCTGAACGAGGGGGAACGGGAATGAGCGGGTCCGCCGATCGGCTGCCGCGGCTGCTTGCGCTGGTGCCCTACCTGATGTCGCACCCGGGGGCGCAGGTCGGCGAGGTGGCGGCGGTGTTCGGGCTGAGCGAGAAGCAGCTCATCGACGACCTGCAGCTCGTGTGGATGTGCGGGCTGCCCGGCCACACTCCGGGCGACCTCATCGACGTGTCGTGGGACGGCGGCGAGATCCTCATCGACAACGCCGAGACCATCGCGCGGCCGCTGCGGCTCGGCATCGACGAGGCCAGCGCGCTGCTGGTGGCGCTGCGCACGCTGGCCGCCAGGCCCGAGCTGGCCCTGCCCGAGGGCGGGGTGCCCGACGCGCTGCCGCGCGTGACGGCCAAGCTGGAGCGGGCCGCGGGCGAGGGCGCCGCGACCGTCAGCAGCCAGGTCGCCGTCGACGTGGACGCCGCGCCCGACGCGCTGCCCCGCGTGCGTGAGGGGCTCACCAAGGGGCGCAGGCTGTCGCTGCGCTACTACGTGCCGGGCCGCGACGAGGTGACGCCGCGCGAGGTCGACCCGATGCGGGTGCTGGTCGTGGACGGCCGCGCCTACCTGGAGGGCTGGTGCTACCGGGCCGAGGCGATGCGGCTGTTCCGCCTCGACCGGGTGCTCGGCGTCGAGGTGCTGGACGTGCCCGCCGACCCGCCCGCGGAGGCGGAGCCGCGCGACGTGACCGACGGCGTGTTCCGGCCCTCGCCCACCGACGAGCTGGTCGAGCTGGAGCTGAGCGCCGCCGGGCGGTGGGTGGCCGAGTACTACCCGTGCGAGCAGGTCACCGAGCTGGGCGAGGGCCGGCTGCGGGTCGCGTTGCGGGCCCGCGACGAGGACTGGATCCTGAAACTGGCGCTGCGCCTCGGCGACACCGGCAGGGTCGTCTCGCCGCCCGCGATGGCGGAGAGCGTGCGCGAGGAGGCCGAGCGGGCGCTCGCCCTGTACGCTCACCGGTCATGACCTGGATCTTCCTGTCCGTCGCGATCGGCGTGGCCGGGCTGGCGGTGCTGGCGGTGGCCGGTGCTCGCGTCGTGGCGGCGGCACGTACTCTGAGAAGGGAAGTGGCCGAGGCGCAGGCCCAGCTTGAGCCGCGGCGGGCCAGATTGACCGGCCAGGGGGGTGAGACCACGCCCCGGGCAGCGTACGATCGTGGCTGAAAGAGGCAACTCGCTAGAAAGGGCGTTTCATGCCGAACCTCGGAGTGCCCGAACTCCTGATCATTCTTTTGGCGCTGGTGCTGCTGTTCGGTGCGAAGAAGCTGCCCGACATGGCCCGCGGCATCGGCCGGTCGCTGCGCATCTTCAAGTCCGAGACCGCGAAGCTGCGCGATGACGACGACGACGTGCAGCACACCGCGCAGCCCGTCCAGCCGCAGGCGCAGGCCCAGCCGCAGCCCGCGCAGCCGCAGCCGCTGCCGGCGACCCCCGCGGCCCCGCCCGCCCCGGCGCCCGGTCTGTCCGCCGAGGAGCAGGCCCGCCAGCTGGAGGAGCAGGCCGCGAGGCTGCGCGCCAGTGCCGCCCAGGCCGACAAGCACGCCTGACCCCACCCCTCCTCCTCACCCAGGACTGCTAGATGGCGCTGCTCAAACGATCGAGCGATTCGGAGCAAGTCCGCGACCCCGAGGGTCGCATGCCCCTCATGGAGCACCTGCGCGAGCTGCGCAACCGGCTGCTGATCGCGCTGGCCGCCGTGATCGTGGGCATCATCGTGGGCTGGTTCTTCTTCGATCCGGTGTGGGCCTACATCAAAGAGCCGTTCTGTGACACCCCGCAGGCGCAGCAGCTGCGCGAAGGGCAGTGCACACTCACCTACGGCGGCATCTTCCAGTCGTTCTTCCTGACGCTGAAGGTCTCGGCGCTCGTCGGCCTCGTCGTCTCCTCACCCGTCTGGCTGTACCAGATCTGGGCGTTCGTCACGCCCGCCCTCTACCGCAACGAGAAGCGCTACTCGATCACGTTCCTCGGGATCGCGGTCCCGCTGTTCCTGCTCGGCGCCGCTCTCGCCTACTTCATCATGGACACCAGCCTGGCGATCCTGCTGGGCTTCGCACCGAGCGACACCGTCGCGACCATCCAGATCGACGAGTACCTCGGCTACGTGCTCATCATGCTGGTGATCTTCGGCATCTCGTTCGAGCTGCCGCTGCTGCTGGTGTTCCTCAACATCATCGGTGTCCTGTCGCACGCCACGGTCAAAAAGCACCGGCGCACCGTCATCTTCATCATGTTCGTCTTCGGCGCGGTGATCACGCCGGGCGGCGACCCGCTGACGATGATGGCGCTCGCCATGCCGATGATCCTGCTCTACTTCGTCGCCGAGGGCGTCATCTACCTGCGCGAGAGGCGCGGGGCGGGCAGGAGCGAGTTCGACCACCTGTCCGATGACGAGGCCTCCCCGCTGGCCGAGGACGACGCGCCGGTCGGGACGCCCGCGCCTGCCGCATCGGCGGCAGAACCTCCTGCCGGGCCGCCTGCCACTGGGCCTGCCACTGGGCCTGCCGCTGGGCCTGCCGCTGGGCCCGCCGATGAGGAGCCGCCGGGCACCGACAAGCGCTGAGGCATTCCCCCGCAGCCCAGGAGGCGATAAGTTCCGGGCGTGTCCCCGCAACTCGCCCTCCTGGTCAACCCCGCCGCCCGCGGCGGGCGTACGCTGCGCCTGCTCGAGCCCGTGGCGCGCCGGCTGCGTGCCGGAGGGGCCGAGCTGTCCGTGATCGTCGGTGACGACTCCGCCGACGCGCTCGAACGCGCCTGCACCGCCGTCTCCGAGCGGCCCGACGCGCTCGTCGCCTTCGGCGGCGACGGGCTGGTCCACCTGGCCGTGCAGGCAGTGGCCGGCACCGACGTGCCGCTCGGCATCATCCCCGCGGGCACCGGCGACGACATCGCCGCCGCGCTCGGCGTGCCGGCCAAGGATCCGCTGGCCGCGGCCAGGGCCGTGCTGCGCATGAAGACCCGGCTGGTGGACGCCGCCCGCATCAGGGCCGGGACGTCCGAGGAGCTGTTCGCCGGGGTGGCCTGCTGCGGCTTCGACTCGCGGGTCAACGAACGCGCCAACGGCCTCACCTGGCCGCCCGGCATGGCCCGATACCTGGTGGCGACCGCGCGGGAGCTGCGCGCGTTCAAGCCGATCCCGTTCCGCATCACCTACGACGAGACCGACGTGGTCGAGCGGGAGGCGATGCTGGTCGCGGTGGCCAACACGACGTCGTACGGCGCCGGCATGCGGGTCTGCCCCGACGCCAGGCCCGACGACGGCCTCCTGGACGTCGTGCTGCTGAACGCGCTGTCCACGGGGGAGTTCGTCCGCGTCTTCCCGAGCGTCTACCGGGGCAGCCACGTACGGCATCCCGCCGTGTCGGTGCGGCGGGTGCGCAGCGTGCGGGTGGAGGCGCCCGAGGTGGTCGCCTACGCCGACGGCGAACGCATCGGCGAGACCCCGCTGCACTGCGAGGTCCGGCCGAGGGCGTTACGCGTCATCGTATGAAATCTACATTGTAAAGGCGCCGGGCCGGTGCCGCCCGCCAGAAGCCCCGCGAACGGCGGCCGGGACGGACCGGAATGGCGGTTTCGGTAGGCTGGCGACTATGACAACGCCAGCGGAACGCTATGCGGCCTTCCGTCAGAAACACGGGGACGACGGGGCCGCGCTGAGATCGTTCCGAGGTCTCTACGACTTCGCGCTGGACGACTTCCAGCTCGACGCCTGCCGGGCCCTGGAGGCCGGAGACGGTGTCCTGGTGGCGGCGCCCACGGGGTCGGGCAAGACGGTGGTCGGCGAGTTCGCCGTCCACCTGGCCTTGGAGCAGGGCCGCAAGTGCTTCTACACCACCCCCATCAAGGCGCTGTCCAACCAGAAGTACAACGACCTGGTCAAGCGCTACGGCACGGCCAAGGTCGGGCTGCTGACGGGCGACAACAGCGTCAACGGCGAGGCGCCGATCGTCGTCATGACGACCGAGGTGCTGCGCAACATGCTCTATGCGGGCTCGGCGACGCTGGCCGGGCTCGGGTTCGCGGTGATGGACGAGGTGCACTACCTCGCCGACCGGTTCCGGGGCGCGGTCTGGGAAGAGGTGATCATCCACCTGCCGGAGTCGGTGCGGCTGGTGGCGCTGTCGGCGACGGTGAGCAACGCCGAGGAGTTCGGCGAGTGGATGGGCGAGGTGCGCGGCGACACGACGGTGATCGTCGACGAGCACCGTCCCGTGCCGCTGTGGCAGCACATGATGGTGGGCAACCGCATCTACGACCTGTTCATGACCGACGATCTGACGCCGCGGATCAACCCGACGTTGATGCGGGTGACGCGTGATGCGGAGCGGCTGACGGCGGGGCGTGGCAGGCGGGGTTACGGCCGGGCGCCGCGTTCGCGGCCGCGCCCGCCGGACCGGGTGCAGGTGATCGAGAAGCTCGACGGCGAGGGGCTGCTGCCGGCGATCACGTTCATCTTCTCGCGGGCGGGGTGTGACGCGGCGGTGCAGCAGTGCCTGTCGGCCGGCATCCGGCTGACGACCGACCGGGAGCGGCACGAGATCAGGCAGCTGGTCGACGAGCGCACCGCGCACCTGCCCGATGAGGACCTGGCGGTGCTGGGTTACCTGGAGTGGCGTGACGGGCTCGAGCGGGGCCTGGCGGCGCATCACGCGGGCATGCTGCCGGCGTTCAAGGAGGTCGTGGAGGAGCTGTTCACCCGCGGCCTGGTGAAGGCGGTGTTCGCGACGGAGACGCTGGCGCTGGGCATCAACATGCCGGCCCGCAGCGTGGTGATCGAGAAGCTGGACAAGTGGAACGGTGAGACGCACGCGGATCTGACGCCGGGGGAGTACACCCAGCTGACGGGGCGGGCGGGGCGGCGCGGCATCGACGTCGAGGGTCATGCGGTGGTGCTGTGGCAGCCGGGCATGGATCCGCTGTCGGTGGCGGGGCTGGCGGGCACCCGTACGTATCCGCTGCGGTCGAGTTTCCAGCCGTCGTACAACATGGCGGTCAACCTGGTCGGGCAGTTCGGCAGAGAGCGGGCCAGGGCGCTGCTGGAGGAGTCGTTCGCGCAGTTCCAGGCCGATCGTGCGGTGGTGGGGCTGGCCAAGCAGCTGCGTAAGCACGAGGAGGCGCTGGAGGGCTACCAGGAGGCGATGACGTGCCACCTGGGCGACTTCCCCGAGTACGCGGCGCTGCGGCGGCGGCTGTCCGATCGTGAGGCGGAGCTGTCGCGGCAGCGGGGTGCGGCGCGGCGGGCGGCGGCGGTGCGGTCGCTGGAGGCGTTGCAGCCGGGTGACGTGATCAGGGTGCCGGGCGGGCGGCGGGCCGGGCTGGCGATCGTGCTGGATCCCGGCCGTAATCCGCGTGGTCACGGGCCGAGCCCGCTGGTGCTGACCATCGGCAAGCAGGTGAAGAAGCTGGATCCGGCGGACTTCCCGGTGCCGGTGGAGCCGCTGGAGAAGGTGCGCATCCCGAAGAACTTCAACGGGCGCTCGCCGAAGGAGCGGGCGAACCTGATCTCGACGCTGATGGCGAAGATCGGTGACCGTGATCTCGGCAAGCCGGTGCGGGCGCGTGACCACACGGTGGAGGACGACGAGGTCAACGAGCTGCGGCGGCGCATCAGGCAGCATCCGTGCCACGGGTGTGACGACCGGGAGGACCACGCGCGGTGGGCCGAGCGTTACTACAAGCTGCTGCGTGAGACGGAGGGTCTGCGGCGGCGGGTGGAGGGGCGTTCGCATGTGATCTCGCGGACGTTCGACCGGATCTGCTCGGTGCTCGAGCAGCTGGGTTACCTGCGCGACGAGACGGTCACCGATGAGGGGCGGCGGCTCGGGCGGCTCTACACCGAGCTGGATCTGCTGACGGCCGAGTGCCTGCGCAACGGTTTGTGGGAGGAGCTCGATCCGGCGGAGCTGGCGGCGTGCGTGTCGGCGCTGGTGTTCGAGTCGCGGGCGTCGGACGACACGCGGCGGCCGAAGATCCCGGCGGGGCGGGCGCAGGACGCGTTGTCGGCGATGATCCGGCTGTGGGGTGAGCTGGAGGGCATCGAGTCCGACCATGGGCTGTCGACGATCAGGGAGCCCGATCTGGGGTTCGCGTGGGCGGCGTTCAGGTGGACGAAGGGGCATTCGCTGGACGCGGTCCTGATGGAGGGCGTCAACGGCAACGAGCTGGCGGCGGGTGACTTCGTGCGGTGGGTCAAGCAGTTGATGGACCTGCTGGGTCAGCTGGGGAACGCGGCGCCGGAGGGCAGCAAGATCCGGCAGACGTCGGTGAAGGCGATGGACGCGATGCGGCGGGGTGTGGTGGCGTACTCGTCGCTGACCTGATGCCGTTGCCGCCGAAGGCGCTCTCGAAACGAGGTTTCGGGGGCGCCTTTGGTGTTGTCATGACCGCCGTTTTGCGTTTTTACCGGTGGGCGGGTGGCTTTACTTCTTCGCCGGAACGGCCTTTCTGTTCGGGCTTTACCAGTCAAGCCTTCCTGAAATCAGCGATTATCTGCTGATTTATCGCAATTCGGGTGCTAGCGTCCGATTTGTCAGTGTTCAGCCAACGGGGGAGGAATCATGGCGAACACGCAACTGTCCCAGGTCGGCTTCCAGCAAGGATGGGGATGCCGTAGGCGGCGTCGCTGGCGCAGGTGGGGCTGGTGCGCCCGTCGCAGGTGGTGGGGGTGCTAGAGCCCCCAGATGAGGGCCGGCGGCCTGGCCGCCGGCTCTCCTTTAACGCCTCCGGCCGTGAACTCGCGCCGGCGATCACCATTCGCCGGACGTTCCGCGAGTTCTGGCCGGACACTCGCGGTCTGCGGCGGCTCTTCGCGGCAGGCGTGGCCTTCGCCATCCTGGCCGCGCTCTGCGAGGTCGCCGCGATCCGCCTGTTCGGGCACATCACCGACGAGGTGCTGACGACCCGCCAACTCGACGCCTTCTGGTCGCCGGCCACCGTCTGGCTGGGGCTCGCCGTGCTCGCCGGGCTGCTGTCCTTCGGCGGGGCCTACACCACCGCGCTGGGCGCCGAGCGGTTCCTGCTGGCCCTGCGCGACCGCGTGTACGCGCACGTGCAGACGCTCGCCCCCGACTTCTCCGAGAAGCGGCGGCTGGGCGACCTGATGGCGCGCATGACGGACGACGTGGAGGCCATCGAGGAACTGGTCGGGTCCGGGCTGGTCAAGGCCATCACCACGGTGGCCGGGATCATCTTCTTCGCCGGGGCCGCGTTCTTCATCCGATGGGACCTGGCCCTGCTGACGATGGCGCTGATCCCGCTGTTCCTGATCACCTCGAAGGTGTTCGCCTCGAGGTTCAGGACGGCGGCGGCGCGCGAGCGGGCCAGCAACGGGGCGATGAACAGCGTCCTGGAGGAGGGGCTGGCCAACCAGCCGCTCGTGCAGTCGTACAACCGGCAGGGCGAGGAGTCCCGCCGGCTGCACGCCGAGGGGCGCGGCTGGTTGCGGGCCAACATGTCGCAGGCCTGGCTGGCCGGGCTCTACAACCCGGCGGTGCAGGTCATCGAGACGATCTGCCTGATCGCCATCCTCGGGTTCGGCGCGTGGGAGATCGCGGCGGGCCGGCTGACGATCGGCGGGCTGCTGTCGTTCGCGGCGTACCTGGCCCTGCTCTACCCGGCCGTGCAGAGCCTGGGTGAGCTGGCCCTGACGGTGTCGGAGGCGGCGGCCGGGTCGGACCGGGTGATCGAGATCCTGCGTACCGAGCCTGCCGTGCGCGACGCCGGCGACGCGGTCCCGGCGGGCCGGTGCGGCGGCCGGATCGACTTCGACCGGGTGAGCTTCACCTACCCGGGACGGGGCCGGCCGGTGCTGCGTGACCTGTCGTTCACCGCCGAGCCCGGCGAGGTCGTCGTGATCACCGGGCCCAGCGGGGCGGGCAAGTCCACGCTGGCCAAGCTGCTGCTGCGGTTCTACGACCCGGACTCGGGCCGCATCCTGCTGGACGGCACCGACGTCCGGAGGCTGACGCGGCAGTCGCTGCGCGAGAACATCACGGTCCTGCACCAGGAGACGCTGCTGTTCTCCGGCTCGGTACGCGACAACATCGCCTATGGCCGGCCGGGCGCCTCGCTCGACGAGGTGATCAGGGCGGCCGAGGTGGCCGGGGTGCACGACTTCGCCAAGCTGCTGCCCCAGGGGTACGACTCGCCGGTCGGGCAGCGCGGCCGGCTATTGTCCGGCGGGCAGCGGCAGCGCATCGCGATCGCCAGGGCCATCCTGCGCGACACGCCGGTGCTCGTGCTCGACGAGCCCGTCACCGGGCTGGACGTCGCCACCGCCGCCCACGTCATGCGGCCGCTGCGGCGGCTCATGGCCGGGCGTACCACGCTGCTCATCACGCACGACCTGCGGCAGGCGCCGGAGGGGGCGCGGGTGATCGAGGTCGAGCCGGTTCCGCGGGAGGAGCGGATCCGGCTCAAGCGGGTAGGCGCGCGGTCCGGCGGGGGAGCGTCTCCATGACCCCCGGCTCGCCGGTCCGGCACCCGCCCCGACACTCCGGGGCGGGTGCCGGGCTTTTCGGGGGTCCGTGACCCAGGCCACGCTCGTCCTGACATTCTGGGGCGGGTGCCGGGCTTTGGGGGGTCCGTGACTCGGGTCTCACCCGTCCTGGCGATCTGGGCGAGTGCCGGGCTTTTCGGGGTTCTGCTGGGCTTTTGAGGCTGTATGTCGGGGAATCTCCTAGATAGAATCGGAGGGCTTTCTCCGTTTGTCGCCGCGGGCCCGCTTTCCGCCTGCCGGTGGGCCGAAGGCAGGTGGAGATCTTGGGCGACGATCACGGCGCTGCCAGGCCGTTGCGGGCCGATGCCCGGCGCAACAGGGAGCGGGTCCTGCAGATCGCGCAGGAGGCGCTGGCCAGTGACGGCCTGACCATCTCCTTCGACGAGATCGCCCGGCGCGCCGGGTTCGGGGTCGGCACCGTCTACCGGCACTTCCCCACCAAGGAGGCGTTGTTCGAGGCGGTGCTGCTGGGGCGGATCGAGCGGTTCGTGGCCGACGCCCGCGCGCTCGCCACCGCCGAGGACGCCGGGCGGGCGTTCTTCGGCTGGTTCGCTGGAGTGGTCGAGCAGGCGTCGGTCAACCAGGCGTTGTGCGACATGCTGGACAGCGGCGCGGCGATGCCGCTGCGGCCGGGCTCCACGCTGGCCGGCGACTTCGCCGCCGCGCTGGGCCGGCTGCTGGTGCGGGCGCAGCGGGTGGGCGCGGTGCGCGCCGACCTCAGCGCGGGGGACGCGCTCGACCTGCTGCGGGGCTGCCTGGTCGCCGAGCGCGGCGCGCGGGCCAGGGGCGGGGCGGTCCGGCTGGCGGACGTGGTGTGCGACGGGATGCGCGCACGTTCACCTTGACCGTCACCAGGCCAGGTGACGGTCGGGGCCGGTGATCCGGAGCAGGCGGCGCATCGGGGGCGGGACATCGACGAGGTGTACGGGCGTGTGCCGGCTGAGCGCCTGGTTGTCACACGGCCGGGATCATTCTGACGTGGCGCGGGCCCGCCCTTGCCGTTGGCACCAGAGGCGGGCGTCACGTACAGCGACTTAGTGCTTGGGATGTGGAGTGTGCAGGCCTGTCGCGGGCGGTCCAGGGGGCGGTTCTCGTCCGGGTAGACAGGAGAAATTCTCGGAAAAACAATTCCGGTTACCAAGTGGAAGAAACGTCATCCCGGGCGACGTATGGCGTGCGCGGCGACCTGATCGTTATTTGTGGGAATTTGCGGGTTTGTCGGGGTTGATCACACTACGCTGCTACCGCTTGCCGAGTACGAGGGAAAGCGGACGACATCGTGTTCATCGCAGTCACAGTGCTGGCCGCCGCCGTGGTTGGTGCGGTGGTCTGGTGGTTCCGCCGGGATCCGGTGGAGGGTGCGGCCGGCGACAGGTTCGAGGCGCCTCTCGGCGGGTTGCTGCCGCCTGACACGGAGGCTGTCTTCGTGGAGGGCCTGCGGGCGTACCACGACTCGGGCAGCCCGATCCGGGTGGACGGGGAGCTGGAGGTGGTGGTGGCGTACGAGCCGCCGCGGTCGGTCTCCCTGCGCCTGTTCGCCGACGCCTTCGCTGCCCGCGGGGACGCCGCGCTGCACGACCCGCAGGGCACGGTCGCGGAGCTGATGGACGAGCTCACGGCCACCGAACGCCCCGGCGTCCTGCACCTGCGCGGCGGCCTGCCAGCGGACGACCTCGACGACGTGGCGGACCTGGACGGCATGAACGCCGACCGCCTCGCCGCAGCGGTGGCCGAGGTCGTGACGGAGATGGTGGCCCATACGACCGCGGCCGACGCGGCAGCGGCCGGTTCCGGCGTGAGCACGACGGCGGCTGACGCGGCGGTTGCCGGTGCCGGCGGGTCGGCGGCCGACGGGGCGGTGGCCGGTGCCGAAGCGAGCGCGACAGGGACCGACGCGGGTGCGGGCGCCACGGCGGTGGCTGACGCGAACGTGGGCGGAACGGTGGTGGCCGCCGCGAATGTGGACGGAACGGCAGTGAGCGGTGCCGAGGGGCTTAGCGGTATGGCGGTGAGCGGGGTCGAGGGACGGGGTCTCTGGGCGGCGGAGACGAGGATCGGGGCGCTGCACATCCGCGTGCCGGCTCCGGCTCCGGCGCTGCCGGCGGGGAAGACGGGCTCGGCCGACGGCGGGCCGGACGAGAGCGGGTCCGGCGGAAGGACCCACGTCAACGGGACGCCCGTCAAGCCCCTGCACACCGCCCAGGAAGCGGCGCCCGAGGCGGACGCGGGCCGGCCGAACACGCTCATGCTGGACCTGGCCCGTGTCCTGGACCGCTCCCGCGAGGTACGCGAGCTACGGCCGGACGCGCCGGCCGAGGACGTGCTGCGCGAGGCGGTCAGAAACCTCCTCGCCTCCGACGGCCCTGGCATGACGTGGGCCCACCCGCCCACCCCGGCCCAGCGCCACCTCGTGCAGGGAGGCTCCCCGGAGCCGCACTGACGCCCGCCTTCCGACAGCGTCACTCACCGGACCCGGTGGACGACGCCGCGGGCAGGGACCCGCCGGGTCCGGCGGCCGAACCGCCGGTAGGCGATCGCGGACCCGGTAGGTGGGGCCGCGGCGGTCATCGCCAGGTCCGGAGGATGGGCTGAAATCGGCGGTTGCCATGTTGGGTGGGCGGTTGGTCGGTGGCTGCCGGCTTCGGCGGTGGACCGTGCCGGGGGGTTGGCGGGGGTGGTCGAGGGGTGGTGGCTGGTCAGCCGGTGTTTTCGGCGCGGCCATGGCGCCAGTAGCCCATGAAGGCGACTGCTCGGCGGTCCATGCCGCGTTCGGCCACCAGGTGGCGGCGGAGGGTTTTGATGACGCCTGCTTCGCCGGCCAGCCAGGCGTACAGGGGGTCGTGGCCGGCGGTGTCCTGGGGGACTTCCCATAGTTCGTCGGTGTCGACGTCCACGTCCTCGAAGGAGTCGGGGGTGGCGGACAGCGGGGGGAGCAGGCGGGCGGCGGCGGCGCGGACGGCGGGGACGAGTTCGGCGCCGCGTTCGCCGCCGTTCCTGGCGAGCCAGGTGACCTTGATGTTGGCGGGCGCCGTGATCGGCAGGACGTCGGCGTCGAGGGGCACCTCCATGAGCACCTCGCCGGCCAGGTGCGCGGGGATGCGTTCGAGGATGGCGCAGATGGCGGGCACGGCGGTCTCGTCGCCGGCGATGAGCACGCAGCCGGTGCCGGCAGGCGGCCGGAACTCCAGGCCGCCGTGCGGCCCCTCGTGGACGCCGTTGGGGCCGAGGAGGGCGGCGACGTCGCCGGGCCGCACCTGTTCGGCCCAGCGGGCGGCGGGGCCGCCGTCGGGGTGCATGACGACGTCCACGTCGACCTCGCCGGCCCGCGGGCGGACCGTACGGGCGGTGTAGGTGCGCATCACGTTGCGCCTGCCGGGGTCCAGCTCGCGCCAGCGCTGGTACCAGTCGGGGCCCTTGGGCAGGTACGTCATGCCGTGCTCAGGAACGGGGAGGAAGAGCTTCACCCGCTGGTCGAAGCCGTTGTCGGCGAACTCGTGCAGGTCGTCGCCGGTGAAGGTGACGCGCAGGAAGGACGGGCTGAGGCGTTCGAGCCGGTCCACTCGTACGTCGAACATGCGAAAGGGCTCGGTCATCCCCGGAATCCTCCAACGAAGTTATTAGGTGAGCCTAACCTAAACGATCGTGGGGATTTCGGCCAGCCGGGGTTAGTGCATCGGCCCCACTCGGGACGATAACGTCGTGAACGGTGAAAACCGGGCCCCAGCGCCCGCCCCGAGATTGGAGTCCCGAACTTGTCTCCTGTGATCCTCTCCGCGGCCGGTGCCGCGCTGGTGCTCGACGCCTCCGGCCACGGGCTGCCCCGGGTACGGCACTTCGGCGCGGACCCGGGGGCAGGGCAGGACCTGGCGGTGGTGCTGGCCCCCTCGCCGGGCGCGCCCGCGCCGTCACTGCTGCCCGCCCAGGCCGAGTCCTGGTACGGCAGGCCGGGGTTGTCCGGCGTGCGGGACGGCGAGCACTGGCCGGTCCGCTGGAGCGTGGAAGGGCTCGACGTCGCCGCGGAGCCGGGCGCGGGCGGCACGGTGACCGTGACGGCCGCCGACGAGCGGGCCGGGCTGCGGCTGATGTGCGAGCTGGTCATGGAGGGCAGCGGGCTGGTACGCATGCGGCACGCGGTGACGAACACGGCCGCCTCCCCGTACCGGCTGGAGGGGCTGGTGTGCACGCTGCCGGTGCCGGCCCGCGCCGGGGAGCTGCTCGACTTCACCGGCCGGTGGGCGCTGGAGAAGGTGCCGCAGCGCAGGGAGTTCACCCGCGGGGTGTGGTCGCGGGAGAACCGGCGCGGCCGCACCGGGCACGACGGCACGGGGCTGCTGATCGCCGGGACCGGCGGGTTCGGCTTCCGCGGCGGCGAGGTGTGGGCCGTGCACGCCGGCTGGAGCGGCGACCACGTGCACTACGCCGAGCGGCTGCCCGAGGGCGTGTCGCTGCTGGGCGCCGGTGAGCTGCTGGAGCCGGGCGAGGTCGTGCTGGCGCAGGACGCGACGTACCGGACGCCGTGGGTGTTCTTCACGTGGTCGGGGAGCGGTCTGGACGACGCGGCGGCGCGGCTGCACGAGCACCTGCGCGCCCGCCCGCTGCCCGTGCGCCCGGTCACGCTGAACAACTGGGAGGCCACCTACTTCGACCACGGCATCGACCGGCTGCTGGAGCTCGCCGAGCGGGCCGCCGCGGCCGGCATCGAGCGGTTCGTGCTGGACGACGGCTGGTTCCGGCACCGCCGCCACGACCGGGCCGGGCTCGGCGACTGGTACGTGGACGAAGGCGTCTGGCCGGACGGCCTGCACCCGCTCGCCGACCGGGTGCGGAAGCTGGGCATGCAGTTCGGGCTGTGGTTCGAGCCCGAGATGGTCAACCCCGACTCCGACCTGGCCCGCGAGCATCCCGACTGGATCCTCGCCCGGCCGGAGCGGATGCCGCCGCCGCAGCGCAACCAGCAGGTGCTCGACCTGGCCGGGCCGGAGGCGTACGCGTACCTGCTGGAGCGGATCGACGCGCTGGTGCGCGAATACCGGCTCGACTACATCAAGTGGGACCACAACCGCGACATCGCCGAGCCCGTGCACGACGGCGCGCCCGGCGTGCACGCGCAGACCCTCGCCACCTACCGGCTGCTGGACGAGCTGCGCGAGCGTCACCCCGGCCTGGAGATCGAGTCGTGCTCGTCCGGCGGGGCGCGCATCGACTACGGCATCCTGGCGCGCACCGACCGGGTGTGGACGTCCGACTGCAACGACGCGCTCGACCGGCAGCAGATCCAGCGCTGGACCGGGCTGCTGGTGCCGCCGGAGCGGATGGGCAGCCACGTCGGCGCGCCGCGCGACCACAGCACCGGCAGGATGCTGCCGCTGGCGTTCCGGGCGGCGACCGCGCTGTTCGGGCACATGGGGGTGGAGTGGGACATCACCTCGGCCAGCGCCGAGGAGCTGGAGGAGCTGACCGCCTGGATCGCGCTGCACAAGCGGCTGCGGCCCGTGCTGCACGCCGGTCGGGTCGTGCGGGCCGACCATCCCGACCCGACGTCGCTGCTGCACGGCGTGGTGCTGCCCGAGCGGGGCGTGTTCGCGTACGTGCAGGCCGGCTCGCGGCTGGACGTCGGGCCCAGCCCGCTGCGGCTGCCCGGGCTCGACCCCGCCGCCACGTACGAGGTGCGCCTGGCCGGGCCTGTGCCCGCCCGCGCCCTGCTGCCCGACTGGGCGGCCGGTCCGGTCCGGCTGTCCGGGGCCGTGCTGGGCGGGCTGGGGCTGCCCGCGCCCGCCATGCCGGCGACGTCCGCGCTCGTCATCGAGGTGGAACGGGTCTGAGATCCGGCGCCGGGGTGGTGAACGCGGTTTAATGCGGTCGCAACGCGGACGCCCGTGATCAGGTAACACGGGTGCCGCAGACTGAGGGTCATGAGCGATGCACCCAAAGTAACGTCTCGCCCCGGCTCAGGACCGCCGCACCTTCCCGAGCGGGCCTGGTGGCGGGAGCTGGTCGAGATCGCCGCGCTGTTCGTCGCGGTCGGTCTGGCGCACCTGCTCGCCACCCTGCTCGGGCATCAGGAGCCTGGGCCGGTCGTGCTCGTCGGGCTGGGCGTGGCGCTGATCGCGGGGGCGGCCGTCCACCGCTGGCTGGGACACCGCCGGCTACAGGACCGCCGCCCGGCCGGGCGTGCGGCGCGGCGCGACAAGGCGGCGCGGCGCGACAAGGCGGCGCTGCCGGGGGAGAGCGGGCGGGGCATGACCCTGTGGCGGATCAGGATGCGGGTGGTGGAGCGGCCGGGGCGGCTGGCCACCGTCGCGGGCGCGTTCGGGCGGCTCGGATGCAACATCCTGGCGCTGCACATCGCTCCGACCGGGGGCGGCGCGATCACGCCCGCCGGGTGCGACGCGCTCGACGAGTTCGTCATCGAGGCGCCGCGCGACCTCGCGCCTCAGGTGCTCGCCGCCGCGCTCACCGAGGCGGGCGGGCATGACGTGGTGATCGTGCCCGCCCGGGTCACCGACCTCACCGACCCGGGCGTCCAGGCGCTAGTGCTGGCGCAGCGGGTCGGCGACGATCCCGCCAGGCTGCCCGAGGCGCTGGGCGAGCTGCTGCGGGCGCCGGACGTGGAGTGGCGGCGGCCTGGGGACACCGTGGACGACGATGCCGAGCCCAACACCACCATGGTGGTCTCGGTGAGCCCGGACAGGGCGCTGCTGGTGCGGCGGCCCGAGCTGCCGTTCACGCCGACCGAGGCGGCCCGCGCCGCCGCGCTCGCCGCATCCGCCGCCCACGCCCGCTACCACTCGGGGTGAGGAGCGGTCAGCGGTAGCCCTTGGCGAGCACCTCGTTCGTCTGGCGGGTGATCTGGGCGGCCTGGTCGGCGGTGAGGGGGACGCGGGGCGGGCGGCAGGCGCCGCCCTTGCGGCCGGCCAGGTCCATCGACAGTTTGATCGACTGGACGAACTCCGTCTTGGAGTCCCACCGCAGCAGCGGGTGCAGGTCGCGGTAGATCGGCAGGGCCTTGGCGACGTCGCCGGCGACCGCGAGGCGGTAGAGCTCGACGGTGGCGCGGGGGGTCATGTTCGGGTAGCCCGCGATCCAGCCGACCGCGCCGGCGACGGCCAGCTCCAGCAGCACGTCGTCGGAGCCGATCAGCAGGTCCAGGCCGGGCGCGCGTTCGGCCAGCTCGTACGCCCTGCGCACGTCCCCGCTGAACTCCTTGACCGCCACGATGAGCCCTTCGTGGTGCAGCTCGGCCAGCAGGTCGGGGGTGAGGTCGACCTTGGTGTCGAGGGGGTTGTTGTAGGCGACGACCGGCAGCCCGGCCTTGGCGACCTCGCGGTAGTGGGCGACGACGGCCCGCCGGTCGGCGCGGTAGGCGTTGGGCGGCAGCAGCAGCACCGAGGCGGCGCCGGCCTCGGCGGCCTGCTCGGCCCAGCGCCGCGACTCGGCGGCCCCGTACGCGGCCACGCCCGGCATGACGTGGAACCCGTCGGGCGCGGCCTCGACGGCGGTGCGGACGACGCGGGCGCGTTCGGCGTCGGTGAGCGTCTGGTACTCGCCGAGCGACCCGTTGGGGCAGACGCCGTCGCAGCCGCCGCCGGCGAGGAAGCGGACGTGCTCGGCGTAGGCGTCGTAGTCGACCGACAGGTCGTCGTGGAAGGGCAGCGCGGTGGCGACGTGCACGCCGTGCCACACCGGTGTGGTGGGGGCGGTCATGATGTTCTCTCCTTGGTCCAGTTCTCCAGGCCGCTCGCCGTGATGGGCAGCGCGGCCGACAGGTTCTCGGCGCCGCCGGCGGTCACCAGCAGGTCGTCCTCGATCCGTACGCCGATGCCGCGCAGCTCGGGCGGCACGGTCAGGTCGTGGGCGTGGAAGTACAGGCCGGGCTCGACGGTGAGCACCATGCCCGGCTCCATCGCGGCGCCCTGGTAGGCCTCGTACCGGGACTGGGCGCAGTCGTGCACGTCGAGCCCGAGGTGGTGGCCGATGCCGCAGACGAGGTAGCGGCGGTGGTGCTGGCCGTCGGCGGACAGGGCCTCGTCGACGGAGACGGGCAGCAGGCCCCAGTCGTGCAGGCCGCGCGCGATGACCTCCATGGCGGCGTGGTGGAAGGCGGTGAACGGGCGGCCGGGCGCGACCTCGGCGAGGCCGGCGCGGTGGGCGCGTTCGACGAGGTCGTGCACCTGCCGCTGGGCGGGGGTGAAGGCGCCGGAGGCGGGGATGGTGCGGGTGACGTCGGCGGTGTAGTGGGAGCGGGTCTCGACGCCCATGTCGAGCAGCAGCAGCTCGCCGGGCAGGACGGGGCCGTCGCAGCGCACCCAGTGCAGGGTGGGGGCGTGCGGGCCGCTGCCGACGATGGAGGCGTAGCCGGGGCCGTTGCCGTGGGTGCGGGCGTACCGGTCGAAGGTGCCCTGCAGCCAGCGCTCGCCGCCGGCCCGGATGGCGGCGGGCAGTTCGGCGGCGACGGCGGAGAAGCCTTCGACGGTGCGGTCCACGGCCTCGCGGAGCTGCGCGACCTCCCACTCGTCCTTGATCATGCGGAGTTCGGCGAGCGTCCGCCGCAGCTCGGCGTCGTCGCCGGTGAGCGCGCCCGCCGGGGTGCCGGGGTAGCCGGGCAGCGGCAGCACCTCGGCGCCGAGCGCGGCCGCCCATTCGGCGAGCGAGGGGGACGGGCCGACCCACAGCTCGCCGTAGGCGGCGTCGGAGAAGAAGCCGGGCTCGCCGGGGCGGGCGGGCGGCGGCAGGTAGAGGGTGGCGGCGCCGTCGCGGACGACGGCGATCGCGTTCTCGGCGGCGCAGCCGGTCAGCCAGTAGAAGTCGCTGTCGACGCGGAAGTCGTAGGCGGTGTCGTTGGAGCGGGTGGGGGCGTGGCCGGCGGCGACGACGACGGTGCGGCCGGGCAGCGCGGCGGCCAGCCGGTCGCGGTGGGCGGCGGCCGCTTCGGCGGCTCCTGGGACGAGGCCGGGGGTGCGGGCGGGGGAGTCCCAGCCCTGGGCGATGTAGTCGGTGAAGGCGGGGATCTCCGCCAGCCGGGGCAGCCTGCCGTCACTCACCGGTGATTCCTCCTCCTTGCCGGCGTACGAGCTCGGTCAGGCGGGCGAAGACGCGGTCGTCGCCGATGCCGTCGTGCTCGTACTCGTTGGTGACCCAGGTCTGGGTGTTGCCGACGCGGGCGGCGGTCTGCAGTTGCAGGCCCGCGTCGACGTACATGTCGTCGAAGTAGACGGCGGCGGCGACGGGCACGTCGTTGGCGGCCAGCCGGTCGGTGTCGTAGAGGGGCGGCCAGTCGTCGCGGGCGGCGAGCAGCTCGACGGCGCCGCGGAAGGGCCGCAGGACGCGGATCTCCTCGAACATCCAGGGGTACATCATCTCGCCGGTGAACAGCAGCGGCCTGGCGTCCTCGGCGAAGGCGGGGTGGCGCTCGCGTTCGGCCTGGGCGGCCCAGGCGGTGGCGCCGGGGCCCGAGCCGTAGATGCTCTCCTGGAGGGCGGCGAACAGCGGGTTGTCGGCGTAGGAGGAGCGGGCGAGCACCTGGTGCAGGAAGGTGTCGGGCAGCCCGTCGGACTCGTCGAGCAGCCAGTGCATGCGCTCGTAGCCGGGTTTCATGCCGAAGTCGATGCCGAGCGACTGCAGGCGCCGCACGGTGAGCGTGTCGCCGTCGGGCAGCAGCACGCCGCCTTCCGCGAGCCGGTCGGCCAGGCGCGCGGTGGTCTCGGCGTGGTGGGGGTAGCGGCGGTAGAACTCGGCGTTCTTGGCGGCCACGCGGGGATAGGTGCGGCGGTAGACCTCGGCGGCGTCGGGGTCGATCGAGGGCAGGCCGCCGGCGACGTAGCAGGCGGTCAGGCCGTGTGGGGCGCGCGAGAGGTAGGTGAGGGTGAGGAAGCCGCCGTAGCTCTGGCCGAGGGTGGACCAGCGGCGCCCGCCGAAGACGGTGGTGCGCAGGTGCTCGGCGTCGGCCACGATGGAGTCGGCGCGGAAGTGCGCGAGATACGCGGCGCCCTGCTCGGCGGTGAGCGCGCTCATGGTGCGGCCGTCGACGCGGGAGCTGCGGCCGGTGCCGCGCTGGTCGAGCAGGACGACCCGGTAGTTCTGCAGCGCCTGGCCGAGCCAGCCCGACGTGCCGACCGGGCGGGGGCCCTTGCCGCCGGGGCCGCCCTGCAGGAACAGCAGGCAGGGCAGGTCGTCGCGGTCGCGGGCGGGGTCCACCAGCTCGCGGGCGAACACCTCGATGGTGGGCCCGCCGGGGTCGGACCAGTCGAGCGGGACGCGTTCGACGTGGTCGCGCACCCGCATGCCGGGGATGACGTAGGTGGCGGTGATCATGTGTGTTCCCTCCTGCGGCGGTCCCATTCGGGGTTGATGCGGGGGATGGCGGCCAGCAGCGTGCGGGTGTACTCGTCCTGGGGGTCGCCGAACACCTGCCGGGTGTCGCCCAGCTCGACGATGCGTCCCTTGCTCATGACCGCGACGCGCTGGGCGATCTGGCGGACGACGGCCAGGTCGTGGGCGATGAAGACGTAGCTGAAGCCGCTCTCGCGCTGCAGCCGCAGCAGCAGCTCGATGATCTGGGCCTGCACCGACACGTCGAGCGCGGAGACGGCCTCGTCGCAGATCACCAGCTTGGGGCCGACGGCCAGGGCGCGGGCGATGCCGATGCGCTGGGCCTGCCCGCCGGAGAACTGCGCGGGGTAGCGCAGCGAGTGGTCGGGGTTGAGGCCGACGCGTTCCATCAGCTCCTTGGCGTGCGCCCGCCGGCCGCCCTTGGGGGTGCGGCCCTGGTAGAGCAGCGGCGCGTTGAGTATGCGTTCGACGGTGTGGCGGGGATTGAGCGAGGAGAACGGGTCCTGGAAGACGACCTGGACGTTGCCGCGGAAGCGGGCCAGGGTTTCGCCCTTGGCGTGGGTGACGTCCTCGCCGTCGAACTCCAGGGTGCCTTCCGTCGGGTCCATGAGTTTGGCGATCATGCGGGCGGTGGTGGACTTGCCGCTGCCGGACTCGCCGACGACGGCCAGCGTCTCGCCCAGGCGTACCTCGAAGCTGACCCGGTCCACGGCGGTGAACTCGGCTTTCGCGCCGAGCGGGCCGCGGGTGACGAACCTCTTGGTGAGGTCCGTGGCGCGCAGCAGCGTCATGTGGCCACCTCGTCGTCGATGCGCGGGATGCTCTCCAGCAGCATGCGGGTGTAGTCGTGGCGGGGTTCGGCGAAGACCTGCTCGGCGGCGCCGTACTCGACCTGCTCGCCGCGGCGCATCACCAGGACGCGGGTCGCGATCGAGCTGATCACGGCCAGGTCGTGGGTGATGAACATCATGCCGGTGCCGCTTTGCTCGCGCAGCTCGGCCAGCAGGCGCAGGATCTGGGCCTGCACGGTGACGTCGAGCGCGGTGGTGGGCTCGTCGGCGATGAGCAGTTTCGGCCGGCACACCAGCGCCATCGCGATCATGATGCGCTGGCGCTGCCCGCCGGAGAACTGGTGCGGGTAGTGGTCGACGCGCTTGTCCGGGTCGGGCAGGCCGACCTGGGCGAGCGCGTCGACGGCGACCTGGCGGGCGGCCTTCCTTGAGCGGTCGCGGTGGGCGCGGTACATCTCCTCGATCTGCAGCCCGACCGTGTAGTACGGGTTCAGCGACGACAGCGGATCCTGGAAGATCATCGACATCTGGTCGCCGCGGATCCTGCGCAGCTCCCGTTCGGGGCGGCCGAGCAGCTCGGCGCCGTCGAGCCTGATGCTGCCGCTGGTCCGGGCGCCCTTGGGCAGCAGGCCCATGACGGCCAGGCTGGTCATCGACTTGCCGGAGCCCGACTCGCCGACGATGCCGACGGTCTCGTCCCTGCCGACGGTGAAGGAGACGTTCCTGACCACGTCCACGGGGCCGCGCGTGGTGGGGAACGTGACGGTGAGGTCTTCCACCTCCAGCAGCTCGCTCATGGCGACGTGATCCTCACTCTCGGGTCGAGCCGGGTGTAGACGAGGTCCACCACGACGTTGCCGACCACCACGAAGAACGCGGCCAGCAGCGTGACCGCCATGATGACGGGCTGGTCGTTCTTGGCGATGGAGTCGGCGGCCATCTTGCCGACGCCGTTCAGCCCGAACACGGTCTCGGTGATGAGGGCGCCGCCGAGCAGGCCGGCGAAGTCCATGCCGAAGATCGTGGCGATCGGGGTGAGCGCGGGGCGCAGCGCGTGCCTGCGCAGGGTGAGCGCCGGTGACAGGCCCTTGGATCTCGCGGTGCGCATGAAGTTCTCGGCGAGGGTGTCGATGACGTTGGCGCGGGTGAGGCGGGCGTACAGGCAGGCGTAGCCGGTGGCCAGCACGATCCACGGCATGAGGTACGACTGGAACCACACCGCCGGGTCGTCGGAGAACGCCACGGCCTGCGGGAACGGCAGCACCTGCAGCTGGACGACGAGCACGTACTGCAGGGCGAGCGCCAGCACGTAGTTGGGGATGCTGGAGCCGCCGAGCGCCAGGCCCATCGCGGTGCGGTCCAGCCAGGTGCCTTCCTTGACGGCGCTGAGCAGGCCGGCGGCGATGCCGACGAGCAGCCACAGCACGGCGGCGCCGACGGCGACGGTGGCGCTGACGGGCAGCCGTTCGACCACCATGTCCATGACGGACTGGTTGGTCTGGAAGCTGTAGCCGAGGCAGGGTGCGGCGCAGTGCACGAGGTTGGCGCCCTCGCCGTAGTCGCGGCCGGCGAAGATGCCGCCGATGAAGCCGAGGAACTGGGTGAGGAACGGCCGGTCGAGGCCGAGCACGCCGCGGATCTGGTCGATGCGTTCCGGGGTGCAGGTCTTGCCGCAGATCATCACGGCCGGGTCGGGCTGCAGGGTGAAGAACAGCACGAACGTGAACAGGCACACCAGGAACAGGATGACCACGACGCCGGCCAGCCGGCCGGCCACGTAGCGGGCCATCATGAGGCCTCCCCCGCGTCGAAGGCGGCCCTGATGCGGTCGCCCAGCACGGTCAGTGACAGGACGGTGAGGAACAGGAACGCGCCGGGGATGACGAAGTACATGGGGTCGACGGCGTACCAGCCGACCGAGCCGGCGATCATCTGGCCCCACGAGGGGGTGGGCGGGGTGACGCCGACGCCGAGGAACGACAGGCCGGCCTCGGTGCCGACGTAGCCGGGCACCGCCAGGGTGGTCATGACGATGAGGGAGCTGCGCAGGTTGGGCAGGATCTCCTTGAACACCAGTGCCCCGGTGGAGGCGCCGGAGGCTCGCGCGGCCTCCACGAACTCCCGGTTGACCAGCGTCATCGTCTGCCCGCGCACCACCCTTGCCAGGTAGGGCCAGCCGAACACGCTGATCACCACGACGAGCAGCACCGGCCGGTTGCCCTGGGGCAGCGCCGACAGGATGGCGATCATGAAGATGAGCGCGGGGAAGGCCATCAGGAAGTCCATGATCCGGCAGATCACCTGGTCGGCCCAGCCCTGGTAGAACCCGGCCAGCATGCCGAGCACGACGCCGAGCAGCGTGGTGAGGGCGGTGGCGGAGATCGCGATGATGAGGGAGACGCGGGCGCCGTAGGCGATGCGGGCGAGGATGTCGCGGCCGTTCTGGGGTTCGACGCCGAGCAGGTGCTCGGAGCTGATGCCGCCGAGCGAGCCGTACGGGACGCCGCCCAGGTCGGTGTTGACCGCGGCCGTGTCGAAGTCGTTGGGGCCGTGCCCGGTGATCGCGCTGATCAGCGGCGCGCAGATCGCCATGAGGACGATCAGCGCGAGGTAGGCGCCGCTGAGCACGGCGCCCCGATCACGCAGCAGCACGCGCAGGACGCGCCGGCCCGAGGTGGCGGGCGCGCCGCCCGCCACCTGCTCTGGATGCGCTGCGACCGTCATCTACTTCGTCGGCTTCGCCAGCCCGACGGAGACCAGGTCGATGCCGCCGGAGTAGGAGTTGGACTGGTAGGCGCCGGCGATGTTGGCGCCGTTGACCAGGATGAGCTTCTCGTAGGCCAGCGGCACGACGGGTGCCAGCTCCATGATCTGCTTGTCCAGCTCGCCGTAGGCGGCGTTGGCCTGCTCGACGTCGGTCATCTGGGCGATCTCGTCGATCTTGGCGTTGACGGCCTTGTCGTTGATCTGGGCGAGGTTGGAGTTGCCCTTGGAGGTGATGTTGCGGCCGTCGAACAGCGGCGGCAGGAACGTCGCGCCGGACGCCCAGTCGGGGCACCAGCCGGTCACGGCCATGTCGTTCTGCTTGGCGGGGGTGCCGATGACCTCGTAGTAGGTGGACGCGTCGATGTTGTTGATCTTGACGTCGATGCCGATCTGCTTGAGTGCCTCCTGCACGGCGACCGAGACGGCGGCCATCTTCGGCTGTGCCCTGGTGTCGAGGATCAGCGAGAAGCCGCCCGACAGGCCGGCGTCGGCCAGCAGTTGCTTGGCCTTGGCGACGTCGTGGGGGTAGGGGTCGTAGTCGACGCGGCCGGCGACGGTGGGCGGCTGGATCGAGGTGCCCTTCTCGGCCAGCGTGGAGCCGCCCATCGCGGCGACGATGGTGTCCTTGTCGATGGCGTGGTTGATGGCCTGCCGGACGCGGACGTCCTTGAGGTACTTCTTGGTGGTGTTGAGCCCCATGTAGGTGGTGCAGCCGTTGAGGCCGGACAGCGTGCGGGCCTTGATCTGCGGGGTCTGCACGCGCGCGACCGTGGCGGCCTGGATGCTCTGGCCGATGGCGTCGGCGTCGGTGCCCTGCCCGGCGAGCATGCGCTCGTCGATGGTGGCCGGGTCGAGGCCGAACGTCCACTCGAACGCGTCGGGCCTGGCCGCGCGCACGGTGTCGGTCTCGGGCTTCCACTGCGGGTTGCGTTCCAGCTTGAGCGAGGCGTTGCGCTGGTAGGAGGCCAGCTTGTACGGGCCGCTCGCGATCGGCTTGCTGTCGAAGGCGGCGCCCGCGCCGGTGCCCTTGGGGAAGGGGGTGAAGTTGGGCAGCGCCAGCGCGCTCGGGAAGTCGGCGTACGGCTTCTTCAGGTGGATGACGACGGTCTTGGGGTCGGGCGTCTCGATGGTGTCGAGGTCGCCGGACAGGTAGGGGCCCTTGTAGTCCTTGGGGGCGTCGAGCAGCAGCCGGCCGTAGGGGGAGCCGATGCCGGCCTCGGGGTCGAAGGCGCGCGAGAAGCCGAACTTGACGGCCTCGCTGGTGATGGGGGTGCCGTCCTCGAAGAAGATGTTGTCCTTGAGGGTGAAGGTCCAGGTCTTGGCGTCGTTGGACGGGGTGCCGGTGTCGGTGGCGAGGTCGGGGACGATCTTCGTGCCTTCGGCGCCCGGCCCGGCGCCGAACGTGGTGAGGCCCCGGTAGATGAGCCGGTAGAAGTTGTTGACGCCGCCGTCGAAGCCGCGTGCCGGGTCCAGGTGGGAGAAGTCCGCGTTGGCCAGGACGTGCACGGTGCCGCCTGTGGCGGGGGTGGCCTGGCCGGTGGCGCCGGTGCCGCCGCCGGGGCTCTGCGCGGCCCCGCCGCCGCCGCATGCCGACAGTGCCAGCACGGCGGTCATCGTGACGCTGGTGAGCGCCGCCGATCTCCTCATGTCGCCTTCTTTCCGTTGGTCGTGTCGGGGGTCCTGACCCAGACCCGCATGGCCGCGGGGCCGCGGTTGCCCCACAGGAAGTAGGGGACGAAGGTCGCGGGGACCTTCGTGCCGGGCAGCGCCGTCCCGGGGGACGGCAGTTCGGGATAGAGCTCGGCCGGGGGCGGGGGAGCGGGGTGCGCTTGCACGTCCAGCACGACCGCGCCGGGCGCGAGGCCGTCCTGCCTGGTCGATGCCGCCGTGGCGTCGTTCACGCCGACGAGCAGGTCGTCCACGGCGGCCTGGGGGCTGTCGTGCTGCTCGACGCAGTAGACGAGGGGGCCGCGGGCCAGGCTGAGCGCGCCTCTGGTGGCGTCGAGGTAGGGGTGGGAGCCGTGCGCCCTGACCGGCATGGGCAGGGTGAGGCGGACCTCGTCGCCGGCCGTCCAGGTGCGCTCGACGGTCAGCCAGCCGGTTTCCGGCTCGGCGGGGACGCTCTCGCCGTTGACGGTGAGCGTCGCGCCGCGCGCCCAGCCGGGCACGCGCAGGGCCAGCCCGTACGCGCCCTGCGGGGCCCGCTCGACGGTGAGCCGCACGTCGCCGTCCCACGGGTAGCCGGTCTCCATCGCCAGCGCCAGCTCCGCCGTCTCGATCCGGGCGGTGGCGTACTGGGCGACGAGGACGGCGCCGTCCCGCTCGGCGGCGACGTAGTCGGCGAGCTGGGCCATCCAGCGCACGATGTTCGGCGGGCAGCACGGGCAGCCGAACCAGGCGCGGCGCAGCGGCTCGCCGCCCGCCTCGGCGCCGCTGCGCTGCTCGTGGTCGGGGCGGCGCTGCAGCGGGTTGTCGTAGAAGAACGCGCGGCCGTCGGCGGACAGGCCGACCGCGTAAGCGTTGTAGAGCACCCGCTCGAACACGTCGAGGTAGGAGGCGGCGCCGGTGGCCAGGAACATCCGCCACGCCCACTGCATGAGGGCGATGGCGGCGCAGGTCTCGCTGTAGGCGCGCTCGGACGGCAGCTCGTAGCGGTCGCCGATGGCCTCGTCGGAGTGGCGGCTGCCGAGCCCGCCGGTGATGTAGAGCTTGGTGGCGACCATGTCGTCCCACAGCCGCTCCAGCGCCTCGGCGAGGGTGGCGTCGCCGGTCTCCAGCAGCACGTCGGCGGCGCCGGCCGCCAGGTACGCCATCCGCACCGCGTGACCGGTCACCGAGGGCAGCTCGCGGAAGGGCACGTGGTCCTGGAAGTAGTCGCCGGGGAAGATGCTGTGCTTGAGCTGCCCGGAGCCGCGCCGGTCGACGAACGCGGCGGCGAGGTCGAGGTAGGACCGCTCGCCGGTCTCCCTGAACAGCTCGACCAGCGCCATCTCCACCTCGGGATGCCCGCACACGCCGCTGTCGGCGAACCGCGCGGTCACCAGGTCGGCGAAGCGGCGGGCGATGCGCAGCAGCCGGTCGTCGCCCATGCGGCGGTGCGCGGCCACGGCGGCCTGGATGAGGTGGCCGAGGTTGTACAGCTCGTGGCCCCAGGCCAGGTCCTCCCACGGCTTCTTGGTGGCGGCCGGGTCCTGGAAGAAGGAGTTGAGGTAGCCGTCGCCGGCCTGGACCCGTTCGAGGAGGGTGACGACCTCCTCGTAGAAGTCGCGCACTCCTTCTTCCGCGCTGCCGTCGCCGAGCTCGTAGGCGAGCCCCTCCAGGGTCTTGTAGAGGTCGGTGTCGAGGAAGGGGTAGCGGCCGCGGTACGGCGGCGGGTCCTGCTCCAGCAGCCGGCTCAGGTTGGCGACGTTGCCGGCCGCGCGCAGCTGCTCGATGGTGTGCGGGATCGTGGCCGTGCTGTTGCGGCGCTGCCAGTGGTGGAGCAGACCTCCCGTGATGCGCACCCCGGACAGCGGACGCACGGCCGCCGAGGCCGCCTCCTTGCTCAGGCGTACCGCGCCGGCCGGTGGCGTGACCTGCTTAGACGTCATGAACCATCCCAGTAATGTGTGGCATTGCACTGCACCTTAGAAGTCGGGAAGGTCACTTGCCAAGGGTTACGAGCGGACTGAAACGAACGTGATCCGAGCGAAATATCTTGTAAACATCGGTCGGATCGAGCAGCGTCCGGACGGCGCTAGGGTTTTCCGGTGCACATCGACGACTGGCTGCAGGCGATCCCCGCGGGCTGGCTCTACGCCACCGTCGCCCTCGTCATCGGGCTGGAGAGCCTCGGCATCCCGCTGCCCGGCGAGATCGTTCTGGTCAGCAGCGCCATCCTGGCCGCCAAGGGCATCGTGCACCCCGCGTGGGTGGCGGCCTGCGCCGGCGCGGGCGCCATCGTCGGCGACTCGGCCGGCTACACCATCGGCCGCAAGGGCGGCTCCGCGCTGTTCGCCCGGCTCGGCCGCCGCTTCCCCAAGCACTTCGGGCCCCGCCACATCACCAGGGCCGAGCACTACTTCACCCGCTTCGGCATGTGGGCGGTGTTCTTCGGGCGGTTCGTGGCCCTGCTCCGCATCCTGGCCGGGCCGCTCGCGGGGGCGCTGCGCATGCCGTACTGGCGCTTCGCGGTCGCCAACGTGCTCGGCGGCGTCGTGTGGGCGGCCGGCACCACCGCGGTCATCTACTACCTCGGGCTGGTGGCCGAGAAGTGGCTCAAGGGCTTCTCCTGGGCCGGGCTCGCCGCGGCCGTGCTGTTCGGCGTGGCCACCACGCTCTATCTGCGCCGCCGCGCCGCCTCAGCGCTCGATGAGGGTGACCTCTAGGGAGTAGTGGGAGGCCCGGTAGACATGCGAGCCGTGCTCGACCGCCCGGCCCTGGTCGTCGTAGGTGGTGCGGACCATCGTCAGCAGCGGCGCGCCCCTGCGCTCCTTCAGCAGCCGCGCCTCGGCCTGCCCCGCCGCCCGCGCGCCGATGCGCTGGTTGGCCACCCGCATCCGCACGCCCGCGCCGCGCAGCAGCTCGTACAGGCCGCGGCTCTCCAGGTCGGCCGCGCTGAGCTGGGCCAGGCCCAGCGGCAGCCAGTTGTGCAGCACCGCCAGCGGCTCGCCCGCCGCGAAGCGCAGCCGCTCGAGGTAGAGGATCTGTGAGCCGGGCTCGACGCCCAGGATGGCGGCGATGTCCTCCTCCACCGGGCGCGGCTCCAGCACGAGCACCTGCGTGGCCGGCTCCTGGCCCGCCCTGCGCAGGTCGTCGTAGAGGCTGGTCAGCTCGACCGAGCGCTTGACCTGGCCGTGCACCACCTGCGTGCCGACGCCGCGCTTGCGCACCAGCAGGCCCTTGTCCACCAGATATTGGATGGCCTGGCGGATCGTCGGGCGCGACAGGCCGAGCTTGTCGGCCAGCAGGATCTCGTTGTCCAGCCGCGAGCCCGGCGCGAGGTCGCCTCGCCGGATCGCCTCGGCGATCTGCTCGGCCACCTGGAAGTAGAGCGGCACGGGGCTTGACCGATCGAGGTCGATGGCCAGATTGGCGGTCATGCTGATCAGCTTAACGCAGGTCAGAATGTCCTGACAAATGTGTCAAGCTGGCGTCGTAACCGGTTCAGGCCCTCAGCAGCGGCGCCAGCTCCGTCAGCGAGGTGATGCGCGGGAACCCCTCGGGGCCGGGCTCCGCGCCTGTACGATCCAGCCAGCCCGATCGCGCGCACCTTCGCCTCCTGCACGCGCTGCACGCCGTTGGTCAGCACCCCCAGCGCGAACCCGGCCAGCCCCGCCACCGCCTGCGCCACGTCGGGAAAGGCCGGCCCAGGAGCGCCGGTAGCGGGCGGCGTACTCCTCGTAGGCGGCGTCGAGGTCGGCCGGGGCAGGCATGGCCAAGCCGCCCAGGCGGCGATGCCCGCGCTCGCCGCGCCGCGATGGTCCAGCAGCGTCTCGTCGAGGTCGAACAGCACGCCTTTGACGTCCAGCGGGCTCACGAGGCGGCGCCGGCGACGATCCTGGCCGCCGTCTCGCGCGGCGGATAACCCAGCGTCAGGCCCCGCACCGACAGCGCCGCCTGCGCGAACAGCGTCTCGGCCGGCTCGCTCAGCACGTACGACAGCGCCGGCGACACCGTGCGATGCGCCTCCAGCGCCTCCGCCTCACGGTCGGCCAGCGGCTTCGGCAGCGCCTCCCGGTAGTCCGCGATCAGCGCGTCGAGGTCGAACAGCTGCCCGTAACGCTCCGACGTGCCCGCCACCACCCGCACCAGGTCGTCCTCCGCCCGCGCCTGGTAGACCAGGTTCGTGCCGCCGCTCTTGGCGAACCAGCGCATCGCCTCGTCCACCGGCAGCGTGAACGCGCCGTACGGCTTGCGCCCGTACAGCAGGGCCTCGGCGATCCACCGGTCACACCACAGCTCGTCGCGGTACGGCGCCGGCGCCGCGGGATCGACGGCCAGGCCCTGTGCCAGCACCGGGTTCCATGCCGATACCATCGGGCTGCTGAAGCGCGGCATCCGCGGGCCGCGCCAGTGGCTCAGCGGATAGCCGTACCACACGGTCACGACTTCCATCTGGCGCTTGGGCAGCTGGCGCTCGTAGGTGCCGTTCATGATCTGGCCGCCGTCGGGGTGACGCCACGGGCCCGGCGGTATGTCCGTGTCTGTGGGGACCGGGGGAGTCCGGTAGTCGGGATGGAGCATCCACGCGTCCGCCACAGTCACTGCCTTTCGGATCGGCGTATGCATAACGTGTCAGGCCACTAGAGTGGCCATCGTGCATCAACCGTCACACTGTTGCAACAGACCTGGTGTAAACGCTGATTTTTGTCATCGGTGGCTGTGACAGACGTATGCAGTTGAGCGTTGTCGCGGCCCGGCTTTCCTCGTTGCGCGCCGGTGCCGGGCTGTCGATGAAGTCCGCCGCCGACGCGGCCGGGCTCAACACCTCCACCATCTTCCGCATCGAGCACGGGCTCGTCGCGCCCCGCGAGGGCACCGTGCGCACGCTGCTGCAGCTGTACGGCGAGGGCGAGCACGTCGCCCGCGTGCTGTCGCTGCTGCGCGAGGAGCGGGTGCCCGGCTGGTACGACGCCCCCGGCGTGCCCCTGGCGCTGTCGGCGTTCCTGGAGCTGGAGGACCGGGCGCAGATCATCTACACCTACTGCCCCCACCAGATCCCGCCGCTGCTGCAGACCCCCGCCTACGCGCTGTCGGCCGCCCTGGCCGGGCTGCTGCCGGGCGCCGCCTACGAGCGGGCCGCCGCCATGGCCTCGCTGATCACCGTCCGGCAGCAGGTGCTCGACCGGCAGGAGGGGCCGCGCCTTTGGGCGGTGCTCGACCGTACGGCGCTGCTCGACCCGCCGCTCAGCCGGGCCGAGGACCGGCTCGCCCAGCTCGACGCCCTCACCGCGGCCACCAAGCAGCAGCACATCGCGCTGCAGGTCGCCCGGCCCGTCGCCGAGAGCGGCTACCTCTACCAGGGGCCGCCGTTCACCCTGCTCCGCTTCGCCGACCCCGCGAGCCCCGACACGCTGGTGCTCCACCTGCTGCACGCGCCGGTCGTCATCGAGGACCGGCGGCGCGTCGAGGAACACCAGCAGGCCTTCGCCCGCCTGTCCCTGTCGGCGTTGCCCGTCGACTCCACCGCCGACGTCCTCGACGAGATCAGAAACTCCACGACCTGACCATCGCCACCCGTCACGGGCGTGCGGGGGACAGGCCGTGGCGGCCGGTCACCGGTGGCGGCGGTAGGTGCCGGCGTGCTGGACGTGGTCGATCATGATGCGTTCGGCCGTCTCGCCGTCGCCGGCCTCCAGGGCGGCCAGGATGCCTTCGTGGGCGTCCAGCTGGGCCCTGACCTGGGTCTCGTCCAGCCATAGCGACGCCTCGGCGGGGACGGGGAAGCTGTTGCGGACCGATCTCGCGTGCCCGCCCAGGAAGGCGGGGCCGCCGATGTCGACGATGCGCAGGTGGAAGGTCCTGCTCTGCTCGCCGAGCCGGTCGTTGCGGCCCTCGGCGGCGTCGCGCGCCATCGCGGCGTGCAGCTCCCTGAGCCCGGCCAGCTCCTCGGGGGTGATCCTGGACGCCGCCAGCCGCGCCCCCAGCCCCTCGACGACGGCGCGCAGCCCGTAGTACTCGGCCAGCGCCTCGTCACCCAGGTCGATCACGGTCGCGCCGTGGTGCGCCTCGTAGCTGATCAGCCGGTCCTTCTCCAGCCGGCGCAGCGCCTCGCGCACCGGCGTGACCGACACCCCCAGCCGCTTGGCCACCTCCCCGGCCCTGACCGCGGTCCCTCCCGGGATCCGTGCCGACCGGATCTCCTCCAGAAGCACGGCGTAGACGTAGTCGGCCTTGCTCATGGGCGGCCGCGGCTCGGTGGCTGACATGTCCTTAAGTGTCCCGCAAAATGGTCACATGGTTGACCTATGACATATTTCTTATAAGTTACATACCCATGACGAGCCTCGACGACCTGCGGGTCATCGACGCGGCGACCCTGTTCGCCGGTCCCTCCGCCGCCATGATGCTGGGCGACTTCGGCGCCGACGTGATCAAGATCGAGCACCCGAGGCGGGGCGACCCCTCGCGCGGGCACGGAGCCTCGGTCGACGGGGTGGGCCTGTGGTGGAAGACCCTCTCGCGCAACAAGCGCACCGCCGCCGTCGATCTGTCGCGCCCCGAGGGGCAGGAGATCCTGCGCCGCCTCGCAGAACGTTCCGACGTGCTGATCGAGAACTTCCGTCCCGGCACCCTGGAACGCTGGAACCTCTCTCCCGACGACCTGCTGGAACTCAACCCCCGGCTCATCGTCGCCAGGATGACCGGGTTCGGGCAGTTCGGGCCGATGTCGGGACGGCCGGGCTTCGGCACCCTCGCCGAAGCCATGAGCGGCTTCGCCGCCATGACCGGCCAGCCCGACGGGCCGCCCACCCTGCCGCCGCTCGCCCTCGCCGACGGCATCGCCGGCCTCGCCATGTCGTACGCGATCATGGTCGCCCTGCACGCCCGCGAGCGCACCGGGCGCGGCCAGGTCATCGACATGGCCATCATCGAGCCGATCCTGGGCCTGCTCGGGCCGCAGATGAGCGCGTACAAGGCGCTCGGGGCCGTGCCGCAGCGCACCGGCAACCGCTCCAGCAGCAACGCCCCCCGCAACACCTACCGCACCCGCGACGGACGCTGGCTCGCCATCTCCACCAGCGCCCAGCCCATCGCCGAGCGGGTCGTCACCCTCGTCGGCCGGCCCGACCTGGTCGAGCAGCCGTGGTTCGCCAGCGGGCACGGCCGGGTGCAGCACGTGGACGAGCTGGACGAGGCCGTCGCCTCCTGGATCGCCGAACGCGACGCCGACGAGGTCATCGCCGCCTTCGAGCAGGCGCAGGCCGCCGTCGCGCCCATCTACGACGTCACCGACCTCGCCGAGGACCCCCAGTACGCCGCGCTCGGCACGTTCGTCGAGGTGCCCGACGAGGAGCTGGGCTCGCTCACCATGCAGAACGTGCTGTTCCGCCTGTCGGACACCCCAGGCGGGATCCGCTGGCCGGGCCGCCCGCTCGGCCGCGACACCGACGAGGTGCTCGGCGAGATCGACTACCCCGAAGAGCGCATCGCGCGGCTGCGCGAGGAAGGGGTGATCGCGTGAGCGCCTCCGAGCGCCCGCCGGTGACCTGGCTGTACGTGCCGGGCGACCGGCCCGAGCGGTTCGCCAAGGCCGTCGCGTCCGGCGCGGACGTCGTCATCATCGACCTCGAGGACGCGGTGGCCCCCGTTCGCAAGGACGAGGCCAGGGCCAACGCCGTCGCCTACCTGAGCGCCCGCCCCGACGGCGGCGTGCTGCACGTGCGGGTGAACGACCCCGCCGGCGAGCGCGGGCGCGACGACCTGGCCGCCGTCGCCGGCCTGGCCGACGCCGTGCGGCTGCCCAAGGTCGAGTCGGCCGCCGTCCTCGACACGCTGACAGGCGCGCCCGCGTACGCGCTGCTGGAGTCGGCGGCCGGCATCGTCAACGCCCGCGAGATCGCCGCGCACCCGCACGTGACCGGAGTGGCGCTCGGCGAGCAGGACCTCGCCGCCGAGCTGGGCATCACCGACCAGCAGGCCATGAACCACCTGCGCCTGCAGGTCGTCCTCGCCGCCGCCGCGGCCGGGCTGCCCCCGGTGCCCATGTCCGTCTACCCCGACGTCAAGGACGAGGACGGGCTGCTCGCCTCCTGCCGGGCCGGCCGCGCGATCGGCCTGTTCGGCAGGACCGCCATCCACCCCCGCCAGATCCCCGCCATCAGGCGCGCCTTCCGTCCTGGCGAGGAGGAGACGGCCAGGGCCGTCGAGATCGTCGCCGCCGCCGAGCAGGCCGAACGGGACGGCGCCGGCGCGATCGCCCTCCCCGACGGCCGCTTCGTGGACGCCCCCATCGTCACCAGGGCCCGCCGCACCCTCGCACTCGCCCGCCACCTCGCCGACCCGCCCCCGCAGGACTCGCACTCGCAGGACTCGCACTCGCAGGACTCGCACTCGCAGGGCCCGCCCCCGGCGAGTGCGCCGCCCGGCGCCTGACCCCGCCGGGCACCTGACCGTCGGCGAAGGCTCGCCGAACACCCCCAGCCCCACCCCATTGGAGGACTTTCGCCGTGGGTATCGCCATCTGGGCGCTCGTCGCCTACATCGTCATCATCGTCGTCTGGAACGGCGTGCTGAAACGCAACATCGGTGAGGCGATGCTCATCGGGTTCGCCGGCGTGTGCCTCTTCGGCGGGGCCCGCTTCTTCGAGCTGGCCTGGGCGGGCATCGCCGACGCCATGGCCGAGGAGGTCGTCTTCGCCGCCCTGGCCTTCGTCTTCATGGGGTACCTGCTGACCAGGCTGGGCCTCATCCAGGAGCAGGTCACGGTGCTCAACTCGGTGTTCGGCCGGCTGCGCGGCGGCGCGGGATACGTCTCGACGTCGGCCGCCGCGCTGCTGGGCGGCCCTTCCGGGTCCGGCTCGGGCATCTCGGCCTCGGTCGGCTCGGTCACCATCCCCTGGATGATCCGCTCGAACTGGCGGCCCGACCTGGCCGCCTCGCTCGTCGCCGGCAACGCCGGGCTCGGCATCTCGATCCCGCCGAGCTCGTCGATGTTCCTGCTGCTCGGCTCGGCCGCCGTGGCGCCGGTGCTGACCGCCGACCAGCTGTTCGTGCCCGCCCTGGTGGGCGGCCTGTGGACGGTCGCGCACCGGTTCGTGGTGGTCTTCCTGTGGGTGCGCAGGCACCGCATCGCCGCCACCGACGCCGCCGACATCGTGCCGCTGCGGGCCGCGCTGCGCGCGGGATGGACCTCGCTGCTGGTCTACGCCGGCATCGCCATCCCCGTGCTGATGACGCTGGAGTTCGGCAAGGCGCTCATGGAGTCGCGGGTCGGCGAGGCGGCCGGCGACATCAGCATCGTCGTGTGGATCCCGGTGCTGACCGTGCTGGCCACGTTCGCCGTCGCCTGGCGGCGGCTGCCGCGCACCGCGAGCGCCTGGAACGACCTGCTCGGCGAGATGGCGCCCCGCTACGCCGTCATCGGCGCCACCCTGTTCTTCGCCTTCGCCGCCGCCGCTAGCCTCGGCGAGCTGGGCCTGGTCGAGCAGCTCACCACGATCATGCAGAGCGTGCAGGCGCCCGCCGTCGTCATCGCCACCATCGTCGGCCTGCTGCTCGTCGTCATCGCCGCGCCGCTGACCGGCACCGCCACGATCGCCGCCGTCGGCGGGGTCGCCTTCAGCGCGCTCACCGCGGCAGGAGTCTCGCCCGCCGCCGCGGCCACCGCCATCCTCATCTTCGCCTCGACCGAGGGCGCGTCCCCGCCGGGCGCGGCCCCCATCTACATCGCCAGCGGCATCGCCCAGGTGGACCCGGCCAGGACGTTCGGCCGGCTCATCCTGTGGTTCGTCATCCCGACCCTGGTCATCGGCGTGCTGGTCGCGACCGGCGTGCTGCCGATCTGAGAGGAGCCCCCCGTCATGAGACGTCTCACCATGGTGCTGTTCAAGATCGGCCTCGTGCTGTTCCTCGCGCTCGGCGTCGTCCTCGTGCTCGCCCAGGCCGCCGGCCTGATCGCGGGCAGCCCCGGGCTGGTGTCAGGGGCCGTCGCGGCGCTCGGCCTGCCCATGACCGTCGCGGCCGGGGTGACCGGCCTGCTCGGGTTCGTCATGTCGTACGTCTACCGCTGGAAGACCGGCGAGGACTGACCGCCACCCGCATGGACGGCGCTGACCTGGGTAGACGTGCCGCCGAGCAAGCGGGGGGAAAGCATGAGGACGCAGCAGACGAGGTCTCGCGGCAAGGACAGGGCCGTCACGCTCGCGCGGACGGCCGTCGCGTCCAAACCGGGGGTGAAGACCCGGGTCAGGAAGGCCGTGACCAGGCCCAAGACCGTCCTGATCGGCTCGGCGCTGCTGGCCGCGTTCCTGGCCGGACGGGCCTCACGCCGCCGCAGGCCGGGTCATCTCATCCCGATGTCCGGCGGCGCCGCCCCGGTATGAGGCACGACGCCAGCCACGCCAGCGTGCCGGCCGTCTGGCCGGTGACGTAGTACAGCCGCGGCGGCACGTACGGCAGCACGGCCGAGTGCCGCTCGTTGAGCAGCGCGATGAGCTGGCGCGGCGGCAGGTTCACGTAGCGCGGCACGCTCTCGTACCAGCGGGCGCTGCGCCTGGCCGCCCGCTGCGAGACGCGGATCGCCGCGCGGCGCTCGCGCTCGTAGCGGGCCAGCGCGGCGTCCAGGTCGGTCGCCGAGTGCAGCGCCTCCACCAGGTAGGCGGCGTCGCCCAGCGCCAGCGCCGTGCCCGCGCCGATCGAGAAGTGCGTGGTGTGCGCGGCGTCGCCGAGCAGCACCACGTTGTCGCGGTACCACCTGCGGTTGGTCAGCGTGCGGAAGTTGAGCCAGCGCGCGCTGCCGCCCGCCTCGCTCCGGGCGATCAGCGGGTGGCCGTCAAGCACCTCGGCGAACAGCTTCTCCAGCAGGGCCAGCCCGTCGGCCTCGCCGGCCGTGTCGAAGCCCAGCCCGCGCCAGGTGTCGGGCGCGCACTCCACGATGAACGTGCTGTGCCCGGAGTCGTAGCCGTAGCCGTAGCCCCAGATCCACCCGTGCGGCGTCTCGGTGAAGACGAAGGTGAACGCGTCGAGCGCCTTGGTGGTGCCGAGCCACATGTACATGTTGCGGCCGACCGACACCTCGGTGCCGAAATGCTCGGCGTGCCGCTCGCGCAGCACGCTGTTGATCCCGTCGGCGGCCACCACCAGGTCGGCGTCGGCGAACTCCGTCTCCGGTGTGATCTCGTGCTCGTAGGCGATGTCCACGCCCAGGTCGCGGGCCCGCTCGGCGAGGATGTCGAGCATGCGCTGCCGTCCGACGCCGAAGCCCTCGTCGCCGTGCTCGACGGTGACGGTCGCGCGGTCCTGCACGTGCACGACCCAGCTGTCCCACCGCACCGACGACTCGCCGATCGCGCGGGCCGACTCGGGGTCGACCTCGTGCAGGTAGTCGAACAGCTCCTCCCAGTACGTCACCCCCCACCCGTAGGTGGCGCCGGCCGGGTAACGCTCGTAGACGGTGATCTCGTGGGACGGGTCCACGCGCTTCATCAGGATGGAGAAATACAGGCTGGCGGGTCCGCCGCCGACGCAGGCGACCTTCACAACGAGCTCCTCACCGTACTAAACGTCACCATTCAGGTGCAGAGAGTAGCAAGTGGTGGGCGGCTTATCAGGACGCCGCGCCGCTGAGCAGGCCGAACGCGTACCTTTCGGAACTCTTGGGTCGAGGCGCGGGCGAGCCGGCACACGTCGGCGGGGCGCAGCGCGTCCGTACGCCGCCACAGGGCCTCTTCGGCGCGGTCCTCCTGCCGCACGTGCCGGGGAAGCTCTGTTGAGACATCGTTGTCAGCCGCCGGTGAGCGGGCCTTCAGCCGTCGATGCGGTGCGGGCTCGCGCTGCTGCGATAGAGCAGGGACAGCGGCTCGGCGGGATCGGCCTGGGCGAGCCGGGTGGCGGTGCGGCCGACGAAGCGGGCCAGCGATCGCGCCAGATGCGGCTGGTCGAAGTAGCCGAGCCGGTGCACGACCTCGCCGGCCGGCACGCCGTCCCTGATCAGCACCGCCGCGTGCCTGGCCCGGTCGATCTGCCGGACCGCGTTCCTGGTCAGGCCGGTGGCCGCGAGGAAGCGCCGCTGCAGCGTACGCTCCGACACCCACGACACAGGGCCGCCCCCCGAGGCCACCAGCGGGTCGCGGACCAGCACCTCCTCCTGCGCCAGCCGCCGCACGAACGCCTCGGCGTCGTCGTAACCGGGCAGGTGCCAGGACGACCCCTGCAGGTGGAACGAGCGCCGGGTGGCGCCGGGGAGCAGCAGATTGCCGTCGACCAGCCGCTCGAACGGCAGGTGTGGCATCGAGACGCCGAGCGCGAAGCTGATGCCGAAGAACGTGGCGTCCTCGGGCACCGGCGCCACGCTCGCCCGCGTCTCCGGCCCCTGGACGGCCACGTGCGTCTCGCCGCGCTCCTCCCAGAAGACCAGGTCAAAGCGCGCCGAGGCGACCGACATCATCTCCGTGACGTCGCTGCTGCGGCTGCGCCAGACCCGCTCCACGTACGGCGAGTCGGACTCCCTGCTCTCGATCTCCAGCCCCATGCCGTGTCACATCCGCAGTGCCGGGGGGAAGCCGGTCCAGCGCAGGTCCTGCGGCAGGTGGCTCATGTCGTTGAAGAACATCAGCGAAGGCGGCACCTCGGGCCGGTAGAGGATGACGGTGAGGGCGCAGTTGCCCTGGTTGAGCCCCATCCAGCGGGCCTCGGGCGCGCCGAGCGCGTGCCGGACGAACCAGGCGACGAGGAAGTTGTGCGTGATGATCAGCTCGTGCGTCTCGACGTCGGCAGGGCCGGCGTGCCGGGCGATCGCCGCGGCGGCCAGCGGCGGGCCCGAGGTCAGCTCGGCGTCGGTGAAGCCGTTGAGGAACGCCGCGTGCGCCGGCGGCAGCTCGTCGCGGGGCGGGGCGGCGGGGACGTAGTCGCCGTACAGGTCGGCCGTCCGCACCTGGGCGCCGGGCAGGTGACGGGCCACGATCTCGGCGGTACGCGCGGCACGGGGGAGCGGGCCGTGATGCACGGCGGTGATGGGATGTTCGGCCAGCCGCTTGCCGAGCAGCTCGGCCTGCTCGCACCCCGTCTCGCTCAGCTCGCCCTCGTCGATCGCCGCGCCATGCCGTGCCAGATAGAGATAGCGGTTCGCCACCCTTTGCCCCCTTCTTAGGTGAGAGTGAAGTGTGGCACACCAGGCCGTTTCCCGGCAGCGAACCTTCCCCTGACGGCCATGCGGGGGTGTCGTCATCGTCAGTGATCGCGGGGGCGGATGGTGGGCCGGGGCCAGGGGCATGTACGGTGCGTTGTCGAGATTTCACGCACAGGAGTCATCGTCATGCCTCACCAGGCACTACCCATGGCCTGCCACGCCGCGGCCATCGCCGCCGTCCTGCTGGCCGTCGCCACCGCGCCCGCCCTGCACGCCGGTCTCACCACCACCGACGACCCGGCGGCGCTGCGCGGGCCCGCGGGGCTCGAGGACCTGCCCGAGCTGGCGGAGCTGACCGTACGCCGGCTGCTGCTGGCCGACGCGGTCGCCGCCGCCGAATACGGCACCCCCACCACCAGCACTGCCGCCGACCTCACCACCGAGCACGAGCTGTTCGACGCCGTCACCGAGCACTCCGTCGAGATCGGCCTGCCCGCGCCCACCGGTGTGTGGTTCTTCCGCGCCCAGCTGGAGGCGGCCAACCTGGTGCGGCGCGGTCTGCACGCCCGCTGGCAGGCCGAGCCCGCGCTGCGTCCGCAGCCGCGCCCGGGGCTCGCGGGCGACCTGCGCTCGCGGCTCGACCTGCTCACCCCGCGCCTGCTGCACCTGCTCAAGGACACCGAACCGGTACGCGGGGTGCCGCGCCGCTGCGCGCCCGCCCTCGCCGACGCCCGCCGCGCCGCCGAGACCCGTGCCCGCCTCGACCGCCTGCATCGCGAGGCCCTGGCCCTGGCGCTCGCGCCCGTCTGCGCCGCAGACTGACTCGACGGAACCCGCTCGTCCGCCCGGCCCCGTGAACCGGATCGGCCGCCCGCCCGACTGTGCAGGGTGACGGGAGGACGAGATGATCGATGAGCTGCTGGTCGTCCGCGCCCAGCTGGGTGAACGGGACGCGCTGGCCGAGCTCGTGTCCCGCTGGCGCACGCCGGTGTGGACCTACGTGCGCCGCATGCTGGACGCCGAGCGGGCCGACGACGTGAGCCAGGAGGTGTGGCTGGCCGTGGTCCGCGGCCTGCCCCGGCTGCGCGAGCCAGGCCGGTTCAAGCCCTGGCTGTTCACCATCGCCCGCAGGTCGGTGATGGACCGGCTGCGCGTCCAGTACGCCGACGAGCCGGCGCACCCGGGCGAGGAGCTCGCGGGCGACCCGGCCGACGCGGTGCTGGACCGGGCCGAGCTGACGGCCGCCCTGGCCCTGCTGCCACCGGCCGAGCGGGAGATCCTCGTCCTGCACTACCTGGAGGACCTGCGGGTCGAGGACTGCGCGCAGATCTGCGACATCCCGGTGGGCACGGCCAAGTCCCGGCTGAACCGCGCCCGGCGGCTGATGCGCGAGCGCCTGGAGGAGAAGGGGTACCGGCCATGAGCGAGGAGAAGCCGCGCCTGTCGGCGCAGGAGCTTTTGGATCGGCTGGAGCCGGCGCTGTCGCCCCGCCGGCGCGTCCGCGCGGTGGCCACGCTGGTCGCGGGCGTGGCGGGTGCGCTGTTCGTGATCGGGCTGTGGGCGAGCGAGCCGGGGCCGCTGCCGGGGCGTACGCAGCTGGCGTTCGGGCTGTTCACCGCGTTCTGCCTGGGCTGGGCCTGCTACGGCGGGTGGCTGCTGACGCGGCGGGTGCCGCTGTTCGCGACCGACCGGGTGGTGGCCGGGTGGCTCGCGCTGGCAGCCTCGGCCGTGACGACGACGCTGCTGGTCGTGGTGGCCGTGCAGCGTGGTGAAGGGCTGGGGGTGGCGCTCGGGGCCGGCGGTCCCGTCGTCGCGGTGGCGCTCGCGCTGACGATCAGGGCGCACGCGCGACGGGCCGCCCTGCTGCGCCGCAGACGCGAACTGTCCGGCGACGAGCCCTGAGCCCGGGTCCTGAGCCCGGGCACGGGGCGGGAGCCGGGTTGCGGGCCCGCGCCGCCGGGTCCGGGCCCGGGCTCAGGACCCGGGCCCGGGCGCGGGGGTCTCGCCAAGACGGGAGGTTTATCGATAAAGTTACCTCCGACCGGCCCCCGAACGCGAGGAAGCTCACCCGATGAGTCCTGTCACCGTGCCCGCCATCATCAACCTCGACGTCCCAGGCCCCGTGATCAGCCGCCACCTGTACGGCCACTTCGCCGAGCACCTGGGCCGCTGCGTCTACGACGGCTTCTACGTCGGCGAGGACAGCGACCTGCCCAACGAGGGCGGCATCCGCCTCGACGTCGTCGAGGCGCTGCGCGCCCTGAACATCCCCAACCTGCGCTGGCCAGGCGGCTGCTTCGCCGACGAGTACCACTGGATGGACGGCATCGGCCCCAAGGAGAGCCGCCCCGCCATGGTCAACACCCACTGGGGCAACGTCGAGGAGAACAACCACTTCGGCACCCACGAGTTCATGGCCCTGTGCGAGCTGCTCGGGGCGGAGCCGTACATCAGCGGCAACGTCGGCTCCGGCACGGTGCGGGAGATGAGCGACTGGGTGGAGTACCTCACCCGCGAGGGCGACTCGCCGATGGTGCGGCTGCGCAAGGCCAACGGGCGCGAGGAGCCGTGGCGGGTGCGCTTCTGGGGGCTGGGCAACGAGGCGTGGGGCTGCGGCGGCAACATGAAGGCCGAGCAGTACGCGGCCGAGGCCCGCCGCTTCGGCACCTACTGCCGCGACCACGGCGACAACAAGCTGTACCGCATCGCGGCCGGGGCGAACTCCGCCGACTACGCCTGGACCGAGACGCTGATGAAGCAGCTCGGCGAGCTGGGCTGCGCGTATCGGCCGGCGTCGTTCATGCAGGCGCTGTCGTTCCACTACTACACGATCCCCGGCACCTGGCAGGACAAGGGCTCGGCCACCGAGTTCGGCGTGGACGACCACTACCGCACGATGGCGCAGGCCGCCCGGGTGGACGAGCTGATCACCGGCCACTCCAACGTGATGGACTGCTACGACCCCGGCAAGAACGTGGGCCTGGTGCTGGACGAGTGGGGCACCTGGTGGAACGTGGAGCCGGGCACCAACCCCGGCTTCCTCTACCAGCAGAACTCGCTGCGCGACGCGCTCGTGGCCAGCCTGCACTTCGACGTCTTCCACCGGCACGCCGACCGCCTGGTCATGGCCAACATCGCGCAGACCGTGAACGTGCTGCAGGCCATGATCCTCACCGACCCCGACTCGGGTGCGCTGGTGCTGACGCCCACATACCACGTGTTCGAGATGAACAAGGGCCACCAGGACGCCGCCTCGCTGCGCGTCGACCTGCCCGACGGCCTGCCGGCCCGGCAGGTGGACGGGACGGAGCTGCGTACGGTGTCGCTGTCGGCCAGCAGGAAGAACGGGCAGGTGCTGATCTCGCTGTCCAACCTGGACGCCGGCGAGGCGGCCGACGTCGAGCTGGACCTGCGCGGCGGCGCGGTCGCCATCGCCCGCGCCCGCATCCTCACGGCCGGCGACCTGCGCACGCACAACACCCCCGACGCGCCCGAGGCGGTCGCGCCGCGCCCGCACGAGCAGGTCACGGCCACCCCGTCCGGGCTGCGCGTGCACCTGCCCGCCCACTCCTTCGTCACCGTGGAGGCGAGCCTGACCTGAGCGGCGGCGCTACCCTCGGCGGCATGGTGACGATGGACGACGTCGCCCGGCTGGCCGGGGTGTCGAAGATGACGGTCTCCAACGTGGTCAACAACCGGGGCGGGGTCAGCGAGCCGGTACGCCGCCGCGTCCGCGAGGCCATCGAGCGCTCCGGCTACCGGGTCAACGTCTCGGCCCGCACGCTCAGGTCGGGCCGTACCGGCGTGATCGGGCTGGCCGTGCCCGAGATCGACCGGCCCTACTTCGGGCGGCTGGCCTCCCACGTCATCGAGCGGGCGCGGCGGCGCGGCTTCCACGTCGCGATCGAGCAGACGGGCGCGGCGGCGGCCGGCGAGATCGACGCCATCGCCCACGCGCGGACGCTGCAGTTCGACGGGCTGATCCTCAGCGCGGTCGGGCTCGACGGCCGCGACCGCACCCCGCCCGAGGGCGACCACCCGATCGTGATGCTCGGCGAGCAGGACTTCGGCGGGCGCTTCGACCACATCGCCATGCCGAACGAGGAGGCCACCGCGGCGGCCACCGCCCACCTGCTCGACCGGGGCTGCCGCGCCGTCGCGCACGTCACCGGCCGCCTCGACTGGAACCTCAACATGGTGAACGCCCGGCACCGCGGCCACCTCGGCGCGCTCGCCGCCCGCGGCGTCGAGGCCGACCCCGCGCTGCACGTGGGCCTCGACGCGCTCACCATGGAGGCGGGCCGGGCGGCGGCGCACCGGCTGGCCGCCGCCGGGCGGCCCTTCGACGGCGTGCTGGCGGTGACCGACACCGTCGCTCTCGGCGTGCTGCGCGGGCTGGCCGACGTGGGGCTGCGGGTGCCCGACGACGTGCGGGTGGCCGGGTTCGACGACATCGCGGAGGCGGCGTACCTGGTGCCCGCGCTCACCACCGTGGCGCCCGACCACGCCTGGATGGCCGAGAAGGCGGTCGAGCTGGTCACCGAGCGCATCGCCGACCCTGGGCGGCCGACCGCCCGGTACGTGGCGCCGTACGCGCTGGTGATCCGCGAGTCCACCAGATAGGCGTATGTCCTGTTTCTCCCATAAATGCCAAAGGTGCCTTCTGAGCTGTTAGATTCGTGGGTCATTGATCATGGAGGGGCGCCCGACGTTAGGAGAGACGTGCTCAGAAAGACCTCCCTGCTCGCCACCGCGCTCGTGATGATGGGAACGGTGCTGACCGCTCCCATCGCCGCCGCGACCGTGACAGGCAAGGACGTCACGAACGCGGTCGGCAAGCGCGGGGTGACCTGGCGGCCGTGCAAGGAAGAGCCGAGCGTCGAGTGCGCCACGCTGAAGGTGCCGGTCGACTGGTCCAAGCCGAACGGGCCGACCATCGGCCTCGCGCTGGCCAGGCGCAAGGCCGAGGACTCCGCCGCGCGCATCGGCTCGCTGCTGACCAACCCCGGCGGGCCCGGCAACTCCGGCGTCGACGGCATCCTGCGCCCCACCGGATTCAGCGAGGAGATCCAGCGGCGCTTCGACATCGTGGGCTACGACCCGCGCGGCGTCGCCCGCAGCGGCTCGGTCACCTGCTCGGCCTCGGTCTACAATCAGATGCCCTACCCGGTGATGAAGAGCCAGGCCGACTTCGACAAGTGGGTCGCCTTCGACAAGAAGCTGCGCGCCGACTGCCGCAAGCGCACGGGCCCGGTCTACGACCACCTCGACTCGAAGAACGTCGCCCGCGACATGGACGCCATCCGCGCCGCCCTCGGCGACGAGAAGCTCACCTCGTACGGCGTCTCCTACGGCACGCTCGCCCAGCAGATGTACGCCGAGCTGTTCCCGAACCGGATCAGGGCCATGGTGCTCGACAGCAACATGGACCACAGCCTGAACGTCAAGGCGTTCCAGGTCACCGAGGCGGCCACCGTCCAGGACAGCTTCGAGGAGTTCATCGCCTGGTGCGAACGTGACACCGGCTGCGCCCTGCACGGCCGTGACATCCGCGCGCTGTGGAAGAAGGTCGTGGCCAAGGCCGAGCGCGGCGAGCTGGTCTGGCCCGGCGGCGACGACAAGGTCAGCGCCCACAACCTGCTCTGGCTGGCCGTCATCATGAACGAGGCGCCGGACTGGCACCTGGAGGCCCAGGTGCTGCTCGCCCTGGACGGCGGGCCGGTGCCGGACGACATGCCGGGCCCGCCCGGCAACGGGCCGGTGAGCGGCAAGTGGGCCGAGCTGCCCACCGCGATCCTGTGCGAGGACTGGAACCTGGGGCTGCGTGACTACAAGGAGTACGCCGCCGTGATGCGGGCCTCCAACGCCGTGGCGCCGGACGTCCGCTACAACCCGATGCCGATGGGCGACATGCCGATCTGCCAGGGCCACCCGGTCACCAACCCGCAGCACCGGCTGCGCTACAAGGGCAGCGCGCCGCTGCTGGTGGGCACGTCCAAGCACGACCCCGACACGCCGTACCGGTGGTCGGCCAACGTCGCCAGGCAGCTCGGCCCCAAGGCGACGCTGCTGACGTACGAGGGGTGGGGGCACGGCGTCTACGGCATGACCGAGTGCACCACCAAGGCCATGGACGGCTACCTCATCTCGCTGACCGTGCCGAAGCGGGGCACCACCTGCCCGGCCGAGGAGCCGGAGCCGAAGAGCTAGGCCGGTCGTCCGGCAGACGGGGCCGCGCGGTTCACCGCGCGGCCCCGTCTTTGGTGAGAGGGCCATTGACCGCCCCGATGTTAGCGATCACACTGAGGGCGCCGCCGATGTGAGCTCCTTTCCGGCGGCGCAGGAATGTTAGCGCTAACAGAAGCGTCGTACCCCCTCCCGAAGGAGACGCATGTACGCGACCCTGCCCCGCAGGACGGCCGTGGTGCTCACCGTGGCCTGCCTCCTGCTCGCCTGCCTGGCCGCCGTCGCCCCCAAGCGGGCCGCCGCCGCGCTCGACCCGTTCACCGGCTACCTGATGGCCCACTTCACCGGCGAGTCCGCCAACGGCGAGCAGATCTACCTCGCCCACAGCGACGACGGCCTGCACTGGACCGACCTCAACAACGGCCAGCTCGTCCTGCGCTCCACGATCGGCACGCGCGGCGTCCGCGACCCCTCGATCGTCCGCTCCCCGTCCGGCGACCGGTACTGGATCGTCGCCACCGACCTGCGCATCGCCAGCGGCACCTCATGGAACGACGCCGCCAACCGGGGCAGCACCTCCCTCGTCGTGTGGGAGTCGCGCGACCTGGTGAACTGGTCGGCCCCCTGGCTCATCAACGTCGCCGGCGCCATCCCCGGCGCGGGCAACGCCTGGGCACCCGAAGCCATCTACAACGCCGCGACCGGCGACTACGTGCTCTACTGGGCCACCAACTCGGCACGCAACGGGGTGACGAAACACCGCATCTGGTATGTCCGTACGAGCGACTTCCGCTCCTTCACCACGCCCCAGCTCTACATCGAGCGCGGCGGCACCCAGGGACTCATCGACACCCAGATCATCGAGGTGCCCAACAGCGTCGGCGGCCACCGCTATTACCGCGCCTCCGCCGACGGCCACATCACCATCGAGGCGGCCGACTCGATCCTCGGCACCTGGACCACCCTCGGCAACCTGTCGCACATGGGCATCTCCAACGGCACCGGCGGCGGCACCGTCGTCGAAGGCCCGATGTGGGCGCGCTTCAACGAGCGCGACGAGTGGGCCCTCTGGCTCGACCAGTTCGCCACCGGGCGCGGCTACATGCCCATCACCTCCACCGACCTCGGCAGCACCCGCAACTTCCGCACCCGCTCCGACTACGCCATGGGCGGCAACCGCAAGCGGCACGGCTCCATACTCAACCTCACCGCCGCCGAGGAGAGCCGGGTGCTCGGCCGCTGGGGAAGCAGCGTGCCCGTCAGCCGCATCCAGTCCTACAACTTCCAGGACCGTCACATCCGGCACGCCGACTTCGACGTGCGCATCGACGCGAACGTCAGCCCCGCCCAGGACGCCCAGTTCCGCCTCGTGCCCGGACTGGCCGGCGGGTCCGGCACCGTGTCGTTCGCCTCGGTCAACTACCCCGGCTACTACCTGCGGCACTACGGGTTCGACCTGACCCTGGCCGCCGACGACGGCACCGGCACCTTCGCCTCCGACGCCACCTTCCGGCCCGTGGCGGGGCTCGCCGACGCGTCGTGGACGTCGTACCAGTCGGTCAACTACCCCGACCGCTACCTGCGCCACTACGACTACCTGCTCCGCCTCGACCCGATCACCGACGCACAGGGCCGCGCCGACGCCACCTGGCGCCGCGTCTCGGGCTGAGCCTCCGGGGTAGGGGGCGGGTGAGAAGGGACGTCCTACGCCACCCGCCCGTCCCCTTCGGGGGCGAGGGAGTGGCTGATGGCGGTGACCGGCGCTCTTCCGGCGGAGGAGGGGCTGATGGCGGCGGCGCGGCGTGCGGGGGAGGCTCGGCTGCAGGGCCTGATGAGGGCGGCGCGGCGGGCGGGGGATCCGCGTGCGCAGGAGCTGGTCGCGGCGGCCGAAGGTGACTGCCGCAGCCTGGAGCTCGTGACGGCCGCCGAGCGGGCGGGGATCCATGACCTCCGCCTGCTGGCGGCCATCGCGGCCACGCCGCGCGAGCTGTTCGTGCCGCCGCGCTCGGCCGGGCAGGCGTGCCTGGACGTGCCCATCCCGCTCGCCCACGGCCAGCCCACCAGCCAGCCGTCCCTGGTCGCCCAGATGATCGACGCGCTCCGGCTGACCGGCGCCGAGACCGTGCTGGAGATCGGCACCGGCTACGGCTACCAGACCGCGCTGCTGGCCCGGCTCGCCAGGCACGTCCACTCCATCGAACGCCTGCCCGATCTCGCCGCCCACGCCCGCGCCAACCTCGCCGCCGCCGGCATCACCGGCGCCGAGGTGCTGGCCGGGGACGGCTCGGCCGGGCTGCCCGAGCACGCCCCCTACGACGCCGTCATCGTCTCCGCCGCCGCCCCGCACGTCCCCGCCGCCCTGGCCGAGCAGCTGGCGGAGGGCGGCCGGCTCGTCATGCCCGTCACGGGACAGATCGCGGACATCGTCACCCTCTTCACCAAGCAGCGCGGACACCTGGCGAGCCTCCGCGAGCTGACCCCGGCGTCCTTCGTCCCGCTCATCCCCGGCCCGTGAGGCCGGCGACGACCTTCGGCAGCGCCCTGCGTACGGTCTGGCTGTGATCCACCTCGCCCGCGTCGGTCAGGCTGACCGACGCGCACCTGGCCCTGCAGGCGCCGCCGGCAATAGGTCGCATTGAAGTAGGGAGGAGGCGGGGACCCGTCAGTCCAGAAAGCCCATGCTGCGTGGCGGGTGGGCGGCCGAGGGAGGGGGTTAGGGGGTGGTGCGGTGGGCAGGGGAGCGGGGTGGCCGTCACGCTCGCGCTGGCGGGGGACACGATGCTCGGCCGGGGTGTCGCCGACCTGCTGGCGAAGTCTGCCGACCCCGGGGACTACGTGTCGGACGCGGTCCGCGCGTACCTCTCCGAGGCCGACTTCACGCTGCTCAACCTCGAGTGCTGCGTGTCCGATCGGGGCACTCCGTGGATGGCGCCGGGCAAGATCTTCCACTTCCGCGCCCCGCCGAGGGCCGCCGACCTGCTGGCCGAGCTGGGCGTGGCCTGCGTGACGCTGGCCAACAACCACGCCCTCGACTTCGGCCACGACGCGCTCCTGGACACCTGCGCCCACCTCGCGCGGGTCGAGATCCACACCGCCGGCGCCGGCCCCGACCTCGAACGGGCCCGCGAGCCCGTGCTGGTCGACGTCAACGGCCTGCGCCTGGCCGTCGTCGCCGTCACCGACCACCCCGGCGACTACACCGCCACCCCCGACCGGCCCGGCGTGGCACACGCCGACCTGCCGTCCGGGGTGCCCGCCTGGCTGATCGACGCGGTGGCGAGGGCGCGGGCGCAGGCGGACGTCGTGCTGGTCAGCCCGCACTGGGGGCCGAACATGACGACCGAGCCGCTCCCGTACGTGCGGACCGCCGCGAGCATCCTGACCGGCGCCGGCGCCACGCTGATCGCCGGTCACTCGGCGCACGTCCCGCACGGGGTGGCGCCGCCCGTCCTGTACGACATGGGTGACTTCATCGACGACTACGCCGTGGACCCCGACCTGCGCAACGACCTGTCGCTGCTGTTCCTGGTCACCTGCGACGACCTCGGGCCGCTCCGGCTGCGCGCGGTGCCGCTCAAGCTCGACTACTGCCGGACGACGCTGGCCAGGGGCGCCGAACGGGCCTGGCTGGCCAGCCGTTTCACCGCGGCCTGCGCCGCCCTGGGCACGGACGCCGTCTGGGAGGACGACGTCCTCACCGTCGACCTCCGCTGACAGGAGTCCAAGGGTCGCCGGGCGGGCGGACCCGGCGTCTGACCAGACGCCGGGTCACAGCCGGGCCGTCCCGCTCGGGGAAACGCCGCCCGCACAACGCCGCCCGCACAAGGCCGTCCGCACAACGCGGTCGTACCGGAAGGCGATGAAAGTTTCAGCGCCGCTCTGCAACTCCCGCGCACCCTCTGACCTGGAAAGACGTCGCTCCTCGAAGGGAGTGTCCTTTGCCGGGTTGCGGGGCTGTGCTTCACTGCTCCTGCGGTTGGGAAAGCGCTTACCGTAAGTCGGTAAGCGCATTCCGACCGATCCCGAGGCGGCGCCGCGATCACCGGGCGTGCGCTCGATGCCCCATGCAGTTCGTCGAAAGGGGAGTTCACCGTGCGTAAAGAGAAAAGGCTGAGCGTCGTGCTGGCGGCGGCGCTCGTGGCGGGCGGCGGGCTGGTGGCCGGGTTCGCCACCGCCGCCTCGGCGGCGCCGTCCAACGGCACCTACACGCTGGTCAACGCGGGCAGCGGCCTGTGCGCCGCGGTGCCGGGCGCGAGCACGGGCGACGGCGTCCAGCTCGTCCAGGCGAGCTGCTCGGGCGGGTCGGGGCAGGTGTTCGCGGTCACCTCGGCGGGCGGCGGCTACCAGATCAAGGCCGTGCACAGCGGCAGGTGCCTCGGCGTCAAGGACGGCTCCACCAGCGCGGGCAAGGCCGTGCAGCAGGAGTCCTGCAGCTCGGCGTCGTCGCAGAGCTGGCAGCTGACCGAGTCGGGCTCGAACTACCGGGTGGTCAACGCCAACGGCGGCAAGTGCCTGAACGTCAAGGACAACTCCACCTCCTCGGGCGCCCTGCTCCAGCAGAACTCCTGCGACTCGGTGTCGACCAAGCAGTGGACGCTCAGGGCGGCCGGCGGCGGCAACCCCGACCCGGACCCCACCCCGACCGTGACGCCGACCGTGACGCCGCCGCCCGGCGGCGGTGACGGCAGCGGCTCGTGGCCGTCCGACACCGGCAGCGTGCACCTGACCGACACCCGCGAGCTGGGCTCGTTCTTCGACGGCGGCATGAAGCGCTACTACGGCATCGGCGACGGCGGCCAGAGCGAGAGCCAGGACCCGATGTTCGTCGTGCCGAACGGCGGCACCATCCAGAACGTCATCATCGACGCCCCCGCCGGTGACGGCATCCACTGCGAGGGCTCCTGCACGATCCGCAACGTCTGGTGGAACGACGTCGGCGAGGACGCCGCCACGTTCAAGAGCTCCAGCTCCTCTGCCACCTACCTGGTGGACGGCGGCGGCGCCAGGTCGGGCTCCGACAAGGTGTTCCAGCACAACGGCGCCGGCACGCTGACCATCAAGAACTTCCAGGTGCACAGCAGCGGCAAGCTCTACCGGGCGTGCGGCAACTGCTCGTCCTCCTACCAGCGGCACGTGGTGATGGACGGCATCACCGCCCGCTCGACCAAGGTGCTGGCCGGCATCAACTCCAACTGGGGCGACACCGCGCGCTTCAGCCGGATCACGGTGTACGGCAGCGCCACCATCTGCGAGCGCTACAAGGGTGTGCCGAAGGGCCAGGAGCCCTCCAAGCTCGGCTCGGGCCCGGACGGCACCCACTGCCTCTACCGGGACTCCGACATCACCTACCGGTAGACGATCGCGAGCCGGGCGGGCGGGTGAGGGCGCCCGCCCGGCCGGGCTCAGCCGTTCGGGTGCACGGACACGTGGACGGCGTCCTCGCCGGGCACCTCGCCGCCGAGGGTCTCGAGGGCGAGCACGGTGTCGTCCAGCCCGAACGAGTGCGTGTGCAGCTTCTCCAGCGGATGGCGGCGCGCCTCGATGAGCCCGATGGCCTCGGCGTAGGCCCGGTTGTCCACCGAGAACGCCCCCACGACGGTCAGCCCGCGATTGACGATCACGTCGGTGCGCACCGGGATGTCGCGGCTCCCCTTCAGGCCGGCCAGCACCACCCGCCCGCCGGGCCGGGCCGCGAGCAGCGCGTCGGCCACCGGCCCCGCCGCCATCGGCGTCAGCTCCAGCACGACGTCGGCCATCGCGCCCGAGGTGAGCTCGCGCACCCGCTCGACGATGTCCGCCCCGGCGCCGGCCACGATGGTGTGGTCGGCGCCGAACTCGCGGGCCAGGGCCAGCTTGTGCGCGTCGGACTCGAGCCCGGTCACGATGATCGTCCCGGCGCCGGCCGCGCGGGCCGTGATGACGCAGGCCAGGCCGCGCTGCCCGGCGCCGAGGACGAGCACCGTGTCCCCGAGCCCGGCGCCGCCCAGGTGGCAGGCCCAGCGCACGCCCGCGCCGAGCGGGTTGAACAGCGCCGCCACCTCGACGGGCAGCGTGTTGTCGACGCGGTGCAGGATCGTGCCGGGCGCCAGGTACATGTGCTCGGCCAGCCCGCCCCAGAGCGACGGGGCCTCGTCCACGGGCGTCATGCCGTGGCCGTGCCTGATGCGGGGGCAGAACTGGTACGCGCCGGACAGGCACCGGCGGCAGGCGTGGCACGGCACGACGATCTCCACGGCGACCCGGTCGCCGGGCTGCACGCCCCACCGGGCCGCCGCGCGCTCGCCGACCTCCTCGACGATGCCGAGCGGCTCGTGCCCCGGCACGAAGGGCCGCGGCTCGTCCTGCAACATCGACCCGAGATGGCCCCTGTACGTCTCGACGTCGCTGCCGCAGACCCCGTTGGCCTCGACGCGCAGCAGACCGTCGTCGGGGCCGATCCGCGGTCGTGGGAACTCGCGTACCTCGATCTTGCGAGGAGCGATCTGTACGGCCGCGCGTACGGTTTCCGCCATGCTCTCTCCGAAGGGCCGGTCGTCCGCTGCCTGACAGGATGACGGCGGCCACGGCCGATTGCGACGCCGCTTCCGCCTCGCGGAAAGCCCCGAGCCGACCTGTACGGCATATGCCCTAAAGCCGCTTTCATGGCCACATCGGCCATTTACTTCCGCGACGCGAAAGTCCGCTCGATCACCCCCGCGCCCCCTCGGCATAGTGGGGTCCCCGGAAGGCCCGCGCACATCCGTCGGCACCGTGGCCGCCGACACCCTCACCGGAAGGACACCACGTGACCACACCCGGCTTCGTCGCGCCCGAGGACCGAGACGCCGTCACCGCGATGCTCCTCACGCAACTCGCCGGACTGCCGGCCCGCTCGCCGTTCTACGCGGACCTGTTCGCCGCGCACGGCATCGACCCGGCTGCCCTGGTGTCCCTGTCCGACCTGCGGAAACTGCCGTTCACCGACAAGCAGGCGCTGCGCGAGTCGCAGGCCGCCGCGCCGCCGCTCGGCCGGCACGCCGCGGTCGGGATGGCCGAGGTGATCAGGGTGCACGCCTCCACCGGCACCACGGGCAAGCCGAGCTGGGTGGGGGTGACCCGCCGCGACGCCGAGTCGTGGACCGAGATGACCGCCCGCGCGTTCACCACCATGGGCGCCACCCGCGAGGACGTCGTGCTGCACGGGGCCGGGCTGACGTTGTTCGTGGGCGGGCTGCCGATCAGGGACGCGCTGGAGTGCATCGGCTCCACCATGATCCCCATCGGCACCGGCAACTCCGACAAGGCGGTGCAGGCCCTCGACTCGCTCGGCGTCACCGCCCTGCACGCCACCCCCTCGTACGTGCGCTACCTCGCCGAGTACGTCCGCGGGCTCGGCCGCGACCCGCGCGAGTTCGGCATCCGCAAGATCTTCGTGGGCGGCGAGCCGGGCGGCGGCGAGCCCGCGTTCCGGCGGCACCTGCAGCAGGAGTGGGACGCCCGCATCACCGAGGGGCTCGGCAACGCCGACATGGCGCCGGTCCTGTTCGCCGAGCCGCCCGGGGCGGCCGGCATGCGCTTCACCGGCGGCAGGCACGTCCTGGTGGAGCTGATCGACCCCGACGACGGCGAGCCCGTCGTCCCCGAGCCGGGCGCGTCGGGTGAGCTGGTCTACACGTCGGTGGACCGCGAGTGCTGCCCGCTGGTGCGCTTCCGCACCAGGGACCGGGTGCTGGTCACGGGGCTCGACCGCGACGGGGCGCCGCTGATCCGGTGCGTGGGGCGTACCGACGACATGCTGATCGTGCTGGGGGTGAACGTGTTCCCGACGGCCGTGCGCGACCTCGTCCAGGACCTGCATCCGCGCACGAACGGCGTGGCGCAGATCGTCCTGCCGGGGCCTGGCCCGCGGGTGGAGCCGCCGCTGCGGGTCGAGGTCGAGCTGGGGGAGGCACCCGGCGACCCCGAGGGGCTGCGCAGGGAGATCGAGGAGCTGATCCGCGCCCGCCTGACCGTCCGCGCGGCCGTCACGCTCGTCCCGCCCGGCTCGCTGGAACGTACCGAGATGAAGTCCCGCCTGACGCGCGTCGCCCCGCTGGCCGAGGCCACGTGATGACCGCCGATCCCATGACCGACCCGTTCGCCGGCGCCGATGCCCGGTGGATGGCCGGGCGGACGGCGCTGGTCACCGGCGGCGGGCAGAGCACGGCGTTCCCGGGCGTCGGGTACGCCACCTGCCGGGTGCTCGCCAGGCACGGCGCCCGCGTCGCGGTGCTGGACAGGGACGCCGGCGCCGCCGGCCGTACGGTCAAGCTGATCACCGAGGACGGCGGCACGGCCGTCCCCGTGATCGCCGACGTCACCTCCGACCGGGCCTGCGCCGGCGCGGTCGCCGAGACCGCCGGCGCGTTCGGCACGCTGGACGCGGTCGTCAACTGCGTCGCGGCCGGCGACCGCGGCGGCCTGTTCGACACCACGCCCGAGCACTACGACCGGCTCATGACCGTCAACCTCAGGTCGGCCTGGTCGATCATGAGGCACGCCGTCCCGGTCATGCCGCGCGGCAGCGCGATCGTGAACATCTCGTCCGTCACCGTGCGCTCCCGCGGCCCCGGCATGATCTACTCCGTCGCCAAGGCGGGCCTGGAGAACCTCACCGAGGGCGCCGCCACCTCGCTCGGCCCGCAGGGCATCCGCGTCAACTGCGTCCAGGTCGGCGTGATCTGGGGCGCGTTCGCGGCGCGCGGCCCGATGCCGGAGTCGCTGCGCGAGCCGCGCCGCCTCAGCACCTCGCTCAAGACCGAGGGCACCTCATGGGACGTCGCGTACGCCACGCTGTTCCTGCTGAGCGACCGCGCCCGGTGGATCTCCGGCCACATCCTGGCCGTGGACGGCGGCCCTCCCCACCATTACGACACCGAGCCGGTCACCTCGGTACCCCAGGGGGAGTGAGCGGGCGGGTGGCCTCGCGGACCCGCCAGTGCGGGCGCGGCACCGGCGCGCCCGCCGAGGGGGCGCCGAGCGCTCGCGAGATGCTGCGCGCCGTCGTCGCCATCGCCGGCACCAGGGAGCGCGGGGACGCCGAGCCGCTCGGCACGGTGATGCCGACCGCCGCCACCACCCGGTCGCGCGCGCCCCTGATCGGCACGGCCACCGCCAGCACCCCGTAGGTGAGCTGGCTCTCCACGACGGCCACCCCCGATCTGCGCACCTCGGCGAGGAAGCGGCGCAGCTCGTCGGGGTCGGTCAGCGTGTTCGCGGTGTAGCCGCGCAGCTCGGAGGCGAGCACCTCCTCCTGGAACTCCTGCGAGGAGTGCGCCAGCAGGACCAGCCCCGTGCCGGTCGCGTGCAGCGGCCAGCGCCCGCCCTGCCGGCTCGGCACGGGGACGGTGTCGCGGGCGCGCAGCGACTCGACGTAGATGACGTCGTGCCCGTCGGGCACGCCGAGGTGGATGTTGGCGCGCACGGCGTGCTGGAGGTCGTGCAGGTACGGCAGCGCGATCTCGCGCAGCTGCCCGCCCTGCGGGGCCAGCGTGCCCAGCTCCAGGATGCGCAGCCCGATGCTGTACTTGCCGTCGCCGTGCCGGATGAGCGCGCCCCAGCAGCGCAGTTCGTTGAGCAGCCGGTGGGTGGTGCTGAGCGTGAGACCGGCCCGGCGGCTGATCTCGCTGAGCGACAGCGCCAGGTTCTCGGCGTCGAACACGCCGAGGATGGACAGCACCCGCTGCGCCGATGTCGGGCGACGCGATTCCACAGACCGGTCTGCCAGGACGGTCACCTGCTCACCTGCCTGTCCGTATATCGGGTTACGTAGGTGTTACACCAGGCTACCCAAAGGGACAAGTCACCGATAGTGGACACATTTATCGCGACATTTCCTTCCCTTGCGTGGAAAATGCCTTTCTATCCGGCCATTCTTCCCGCTCGCCGGCCCGCCCCCGCGCCCCGTTCCAGCGACCCTTCCGCGTCATGAAAGGCGCGGTCACCGGGGCCGCCCCCGCGTTCTAAATTGCACCGGACAGGAGGTGTGAGCAGGATGTCCGACCGAATTCACGGCCCGCCCCATCCCGCGGCCGAGGTGGCCGGCGGGGAGTGGGAGGCGGCGTATCGGGCGGTCGCGTTCATGTACGAGCACGGCTGGAGCGACCGGCTGCCCCTCGTGCCCGCCACCCCGCGCCGCGTGGCCGAGTTGCTCGCCACCACGCACCGGCCGCCGGACCAGGACATCGGCCGGCTCGACCAGCTCAAGAGCCCCGTCACCGTCGAGGTGGCGGCCGTCCACGCGGTCATGGCCGGCTGCCGCCCCGAGCACTTCCCCGTGGTGCTGGCCGCCTGGGACGCGCTCATGGGCGAGCGGTCCGACATCGGCGGCGGCTGGCAGAGCAGCAGCGGCCCGGCCCGCATGATCGTGGTGAACGGCCCCGTACGCCACCGGCTCGGCTTCACCGGCCCCGCGCGGGGCCTGCGCCCCAGCACCACCGTGACGCGGGCGATCGGCCTGACCGTCCACAACGCGCTCGGCGTCGTCCCGCACGGCCTCGACCGCCCCGCACCGGGCGTCCTGCCCGGCCGGTGGTCGATGTGCGTGGCCGAGAACGAGGAGGACAGCCCCTGGCCGCCGCTCAGCGCCGACGGCGGCGTGCCCGCGGGCACCGACGCGGTCTCCGCGATCCTGGTCGACACCAGCACGTTCGCCGGCGGCCCCGACACCGCGGCGGGCCCGCTGATGGCCGAGCTGGCCGGGGCGATCACGCGTATCGGTGGCTGGACCTCACGGCACGCCGGAGCCGCCGTGCTGCTCTGCCCCGGGCACGCGCGGCTGCTGGCCAGAGCCGGCATGAGCAAGGACGACGTACGCGCCCTGCTGACCGCGCGGTGCGCCCCTCCGTCGTCCCCGCTGCCCCGGCGCGGCGACCCGGGGCACCTGCCGATCGCCGTGGCGGGTGCGGCCGACGCCGGCATCTCCATGGTGGCGCGGGTCTTCTCCGGCTGGTCGGGCACGCCCGTCCCGGTCGAGCGGAACCGCGACACATGACGTAGCCCGCGTGCCGCGGAAGACGCACGACGCGCGGCGCGGGCCCGAATACGGTGAGACGATCCCCCCTGCTCCGAGGAGCACAGCCATGGCCCAGAACGGCACGTCCAAGCCCAGGTCGATGAGAGGCGTCTTCGCGGCCAGCTTCATCGGCACGTCGGTGGAATGGTACGACTACTTCATCTTCGGCACCGCGGCGGCGCTGGTGTTCCCGCGGCTCTTCTTCCCCGAGTCCGACCCCGACGCCGCCACGCTCGCCTCCCTGTCGGCGTTCGCCGCCGGCTTCATCGTCCGGCCGATCGGCGCCGCGGTCATCGGCCACTTCGGCGACCGGATCGGCCGCAAGTCGATGCTCGTCCTGTCGCTGCTGCTGACCGGCGGCTCGACGTTCCTCATCGGCGTGCTGCCCACGTTCGCCGCGCTCGGCATCGGCGCGCCGCTGCTGCTCGTCTCGCTCCGCCTCATCCAAGGGTTCGGCGTGGCGGGGGAGTGGGGCGGCGCGCTGCTCATCGCCACCGAGAACGCGACCCCGCGCCGGCGCGCGGTCTACGGCAGCTTCGCCCAGTTCGGCGTCCCCATCGGCGTGCTCACCTCGAACCTGGCCTTCCTCGCCGTCTCCGGCATGGACGACGAGACCTTCTACTCCACCGGCTGGCGCATCCCGTTCCTGCTGAGCGCGGTGCTCGTCGTCATCGGCTTCATCGTCAGGATCCGGCTGTCGGAGCCGTACGAGTTCGCCCGCGCCAAGCAGCGGCGGACCGTCACCAAGGTGCCCTTCGCCGAGTTGCTCCGCCGCCATCCCCGCAACCTGGTGCTCGGCGGGCTCGCCGCGATCGCCCCGCCCGCCGTCGGCTACGCGGTGACCGTCTACATGCTCACCTACGGCACCTCCGCCGTCGGGTACGCCAGGAACACGCTGCTCACGCTCATCCTGGCGTCCACCTCCGTGTGGATCCTGGCGATCCTCGTCTCGGCGCTGCTGTCCGACCGGTTCGGCGCCAAGCGGCTCTACATCGCGGGCGCGATCACCGCCGTGGTGTGGCCGGTGCCGATGTTCGCCCTCGTCGACACCGGGAACGCCGGGCTGGCGCTGGTGGCGTTCCTGGTGGCGGCCATCGTGCAGGGCATCATGGCGGGGGCGCAGGGCGGGCTGTTCACCGAGATGTTCGCGACCGAGGTGCGCTACAGCGGGATCTCGGTGGCGTACGCGGTGGGCGGTACCGTCGCCGGCGCCCTCACCCCCGTCTACCCCGCCCTCTACGCCGCCGGCGGCTCCTCCACGACCGTCGCGCTCTTCCTGTGCGTGCCCGGCCTGGTCAGCCTGCTCGCGGTGCTGGGCATCAGGTACGCCACCGTGCGGCCCGAGGAGAAGGAGCCCGGTGCGGTGGCCGTACCGTCGGAGTCCTGAGCCTGCCGGGGCGCGGACGTCAGGCCGCGCCTCCGAGCCGTTCCAGGAGCCTGCGCCGCCACGCCTCCGTCGCGGCCAGTTCGTTGAAGGTGAACAGGTGCAGGCCGGAAAGTCCCGTGCCGGGCTCGGCCAGGTACGGCGCGAGACGCGCGGCCAGCCGGCCGGGGCGGTAGCCGCCGGGCAGCAGGAACCGCCAGAACAGGCTCTGCTGCTTGCGCAGGAAGCGCGCGGACGGGCCGAGCCCGAGCCGGGCGGTGACGCGGACGAGGCGCTGCCGGCTCACCACACCGGGCAGCCCGACCATGACCGGCAGGCCGACGCTGCGGGCAGGCAGCCCGCGCGCCCAGCCGGCGGTCGTGCGGGCGTCGAAGCAGAGCTGGGTGACGATGTGCGTGGCGTGCGGCGCCTTCTCCTCCAGGGCGCGGTCGATGACGGTACGCGGGATGCCGCCGTGCCCCTCGGGGTGCCCGGCGATGCCGACCCGCGCGAACGGGTGCCCGTCGAGCGCCTCCAGCAGGGAGAGCGCGTCGGGGAACGGCCCCGCCGGCCGTACGGCGTCGCCGCCGACCACGAACACGCCGTCCACGCCGCCCTCCCCGAGCTGCGCCACCATGTCCTTCAGCTCCCGCTCGTCGCGGACCAGCCGGGCGGCCAGGTGCGGGGCCACCGTGTAGCCGTGCCCGGCCAGCCGTACGGCCAGGTCGATCGTGGGGCCGAGCCCGCGCGCCTCGGTGGCGGTGACGGTCAGCCCGACCGTGCGCGGGACGTGCGCGAGCACCGGCTCCTCCGCGCGGCCGAAGGGCAGAATCTCGTACGTGGCGGCGCTCAGGGCCCGCGCCAGGGCCGTCCGGGGGTCGAGACGGACCTGCGCGGGCGCGCTGTCAGCGGACATGACCTGACCCTCCTGCGGAAGCGGGCAGCCGACCGGCTGCGGTGCCTGCTGGTGAGGCTAGGGACCGGCCCGCCCGCGAACACGGCGCGGATGACCGTTTCCGCCTGCGCACCCGTCGCGTCCCGGCCGCGACACCTGTCCTACGGCGGGCCGCCGGCCTGCGTGGGTCAGGTCTCCTGGGGGTGGGTGGCGAGGGGTTCGACCGTCACGTCCATCCAGGGGAACTGCGGGAGTGAGGACAGCGCCGCGTGCAGGGCGGTGGCGTCGGGGGCCTCCCACAGACCGACGACAGCGCGCCGGCCAGGCACCCGCCACAGCCGTTTGAGCAGGCCGTCCGCGCGCAGCCGCATCGCCCTGGCCCGCTCGGCCTCGCGCAGCTCCTTGCGCTCGGCGTCGCCCATGGCGTCGGGCAGGCGGGTCTCGAAACGTACCAGGAACTCCATCGCAGCCTTCCCTTACGCTCTGGCCTCCGACGCTAGGACGCCCGCGACCCCGCGTGATGCGACGCGCGGCCCCGCCGGGACGTGTCCTGCGGCCAGGCCGTCTACGTCAAATGTCGTAACTCGTCCCGCCGCACCTGCCGCCGCCCGCCACCCCGGGGCATCATGGGGGTCAGCGGGCCCCGTTCCAGCGAGGAGGACACCGCTCATGGCGCATGACGCCGGGCACGAGGCACCCGCACTCGACGCGCGCACGCTGCTGGACCTGGCCCCCGACGGGCTCGCCGTGATCGATCGCAACGGCCGCTTGATCCTCGCCAACCCGGCCGCGCTGCGCCTGTGCGGCCTGAGCCCGTCCGACCTCCCAGGCGCCGCTTCCCCCTTCCCCTCCAGCGGGGGAGCGGAGGAGGCGGTGGTGGGATGGGAGGCGCCAGGCGGAGGGCGGCGGGAGTTCGCGTACCAGGTCAGAGCCTCCAGGAGGGGGGAGCGGGTCGTCGCGTTCAGGGACGTCACCGAGAGCCGCCGCCACCAGCGGCGGCTGGCCGCCATCGCCAGCGCAGCCGGGCGGGTGGCCGCCGAGTGCTCGCTGAGCAGCACCCTCGACGCGCTGGCCAAGGAGGTGCTGGAGGCCGACGCGCTGGCCAGCGTCCAGATCCTCACCGTGAACGCCGCGGGCGAGAGCTTCCAGGTGATGGGCACGGCCGGCTTCGGCAGCACGCCTGACTTCTTCGACCTGCTCATCGCGTGCATGGAGGCGGGCGCCGAGCTGCGCATGATCGACGCGTTCACCAGCCGCAGGCCGGTCGTCGTGCCCCACCGCTACGCCACCGTCATGACCGACCCGGTGTGGGAGCCGATCAGGGAGCACATGCGCCACCCCGAGTGGGACTGGTTCGCCAGCGTGCCGCTCCTGGTGCGCGGCGAGCCGGTCGGCGTGCTGAACGCGTACTTCGCGCCGGGCCAGGAGATCGGCCGCACCGCGCTGGACTTCCTCATGGCGATGGGCGAGCAGGCGGCGCAGGCCGTCGCGTACGCGGCGCTGCTGGAGCGCGAGCGGGAGGTCGCGCGCCGCGAGGAACGCCAGCGGCTGGCCCGCGACCTGCACGACTCGGTGGTGCAGCAGGTGTTCTCGATGGGCATGCAGGTGGAGTCGCTCGGCATGCTGTCCGCCCGTGGCGCGGTGGTGGACTCGGCGTACGTGACGCGGGTGGCGCAGGAGCTGGCCGGCATCTCCAAGGCGGTGCTCGGCGACCTGCGGGCCATGGTGACGGACCTGCACCCCACGGCGCTGTCGGACGAGGGTCTGCCGGCGGCGGTGCGGACGCTGGCGGCGGTCACCACCGGACGTACCGGCTTCGAGGTTTGTGTCACCGTCACCGACCAGGACGACGAGCTCGGCGACCTGGAGTCCGAGCTGTGCGAGGACGCCTACCGGGTCGTCGCCGAGGCGCTGCACAACAGCGTCAAGCACTCGGGCGGCTCGCTCGTCACCATCGACCTCGCCCTGACCAGGCGCGGCACCCAGCGCCGGCTGACGTGCGAGATCGCCGACGACGGCCGCGGCCTGCCCGAGCAGCCGGCCGGCGAGGGCGGCTTCGGCATGACCGCCATGCGCGAACGCGCCGCCCGCTGGGACGGCGAACTGACCACGTCCGCACGTCCCTCCGAGCGGGGAGCCTTGGTGCGGCTGGCGATTCCGCTGCCGACCCTGCTGCCGGCCGGACCGACCCGACGACCTTCCCTGGGGAACTCATGAGCGCGGAGGCGCAGGCGATCGGCGTGCTGGTGGTGGACGATCACACCGTGGTCAGGCGGGGCGTGACCGCGTATCTGGAGGCGCTGGAGAACGTCGAGGTGGCCGGCGAGGCCGCGAACGGCCGTGAAGCGCTCGACTGCCTGGAGTCGCTCAGGACGCGCGGCCTGCCGCTGCCCAGGGTGGCGCTGATGGACCTGGTGATGCCGAAGATGGACGGCGTCGAGGCCACCGCGGAGATCGCCAGGCGGTTCCCGTCCGTGCGCGTGGTCATCCTGACCAGCTTCGGCGAGGTCGAGCGCATCCACGCCGCCCTGGAGCACGGCGCGGCCGGCTACCTGCTCAAGGACGCCGGCCCCTCTGAGGTGGCCGCCGCCATCAGGGCCGCCGCCAACGACGACGTCTTCCTCGGCGCGGCCGTGGCCAGGCGGCTGGTGCAGAAGATGCGCGCCCCGCACACGGGCGTCGCGGGCCTGACCAACCGCGAGCGGGACGTGCTGGTGCTGATCGCCGAGGGTCACTCCAACCGGGAGATCGCCGCCCGGCTGGTGATCAGCGAGCGCACGGCCCGCACCCACGTCAGCAACCTGCTGGGCAAGCTGGGGCTGCGCTCGCGTACGCAGGCGGTGCTGGTCGCGATGCGGGAGGGCCTGGTGCCGCCCCCGAGCTGACACCCGGCCGGCTACGTCACTTGTCCTAGGACGACCGGGACGGCGGCCCCATCCGCCGCCGCGGCGCCGCTGCTTAGCATCCAGGCACGGCACAAGCTCGGCTAAGGAGAAGACGCGCGATGACCGGCTCCAGCCTCGAAGACGTCGTCAACGGTGTACGGACGAACCTGGTCGACCATCTACGCAACCTGCAGGCCGGGCCGAACGTCTATCCGGGGGTGCCGCCGGAGTACACGAACTGGCGGGACGAGCAGCTGGCCTGGCAGCGGACCTGCGTGCTGTTCAACCAGTCGTACCACATGGCGGAGCTGCTGCTCGAAGGGCCGGGCGCGCTCGCCCTGCTGACGGGCCTCGGGGTGAACAGCTTCGCCAGGTTCCCCGTGAACAGCGCGAAGCAGTTCGTGCCGTGCACCCCCGACGGGTACGTGATCGGCGACGTCATCCTGTTCCGCCTGGGCGAGCGGACGTTCAACCTGGTCGGCCGCATCCCCGCGCTCAACTGGGTGCGCTACCACGCCGAGACCGGCGGCCACGACGTCACCGCGACCCTGGACGAGCGCTCCGCGGCCCGGCCCGACCCGTTCAACCGCAGGTCGTACCGCTACCAGATCCAGGGCCCCGACGCGGCGCGGGTGATCGAGCGGGCCACCGGAGCGCCCGCCCCCGAGCTGACGTTCTTCCACATCACCACGATCACCATCGCGGGCCGCGAGGTCCGCGCGCTGCGCCACGGCATGGCGGGCCAGCCGGGCTACGAGCTGTTCGGCCCCTGGGCCGAGGGCGAGGAGGTGCACAGCGCTCTGGTGGCGGCCGGCGAGGAGTACGGGATGCGGCTGGTCGGCGGGCGCGCCTACTCCTCCAACACGCTGGAGTCCGGCTGGATCCCCTCGCCGCTGCCCGCGATCTACACCGGTGCGGCGCTCAAGAGCTACCGCCAGTGGCTGCCCGCCGACGGGTACGAGGCCAACGCCTCCATCGGCGGCAGCTTCGTCTCCGACCGCATCGAGGACTACTACCTGACGCCGTGGGACCTCGGCTACGGCTCGTTCGTCAAGTTCGACCACGACTTCATCGGCCGCGACGCGCTGGAGGCGAAGGCCGCCGAGCCGCACCGCAGGAAGGTGACGCTCGCGCTGGACGCCGGTGACTTCCTCGCCGCGATCGGCTCGCAGCTGGACAAGGAGGGGCGGCCGGCCAAGTGGGTCGAGTTCCCCTCGGCGGTGTACGCGATGCACCCGTACGACCTGGTCAAGGCCGGCGGCGCGCCCGCCGGGATCTCGACGTGGATCGGCTACAGCGCCAACGAGCGCAGGATGCTGACCCTGGCCATGCTCGACGAGGAGCACGCCCACGAGGGCGTCCAGGTGTCGCTGGTGTGGGGCGAGCCGGACGGCGGCAGCGGCAAGCTCACCGTGGAGCGGCACGCCCTGGCCGAGATCGGCGCGACGGTCAGCCCGGTGCCGTACACGGAGGTCGCCCGCAAGATCTACGCCGACGGCGGCTGGCGCAAGGCGGCGCTCAAGTGACGGAAGACCGGATCCCCGACACGCCGCTGCTCGACCGCGCACGGCAGCTGCGCGGCTACCGGCTCAACAAGATGGCCATGGGGCTCGGCGATCCGGCCAACAGGGCGGCCTTCAAGGCGGACGAGCGGGCGTACCTGGACCGGTTCGGGCTGAGCGAGGAGGAGCGGCGCGCGGTGCTGGCCCGCGACTGGCGGGAGATGATCCGCCTCGGCGGCAACCTGTTCTTCATCCTGAAGATCTCCGCCGTCGACCCGATCCGCATCACCGAGATCGGCGCGCACCAGGCCGGCATGGACCACGAGACGTTCCTGCGCGAGCGGCTCGGGAAGAAGGGATAGGCCGTGGCCAGACTCCTCGGCGGCCTGGGCACCTCCCACGTGCCCTCGATCGGCGCCGCGCTCGACCAGGGCCTGCGCGACACCCCCGAGTGGAAGCCGTTCTTCGACGGCTACGAGCCGGCCCGGCGGTGGATCGACGAGCACCGGCCCGACATCGCGGTCGTCGTCTTCAACGACCACTTCAACGCGCTGTTCCTCGACCGCGTGCCCACGTTCGCGGTGGGCTGCGCGGCCGAGTACCAGCCGGTGGACGAGGGCTGGGGGCCGCGCGCCGTGCCGCCCTTCGAGGGCGCCGCCGCGTTCGGCTGGCACCTGGTGGACACGCTGGTGGAGCACATGTTCGACCCGGAGATCATCCAGGAGATCAAGGTCGATCACGGGCTGCAGGTGCCGATGGAGCTGTTCTGGGGCCGCCCGGCCGAGGCGTGGCCGGTCAAGGTCGTGCCGATCTTCGTGAACGTGCTGCAGTACCCCATCCCGCTGCCCGCCCGCCTGTACGACCTCGGCAAGGTGCTGCGCCGCGCCATCGACCGCCACCCGGGTGACGAGACGTTCGTGGTGCTCGGCACCGGCGGCCTGTCGCACCAGCTCCAGGGCGCCCGCGCCGGGTTCGTCAACCCGGCGGCCGACCGCCGCTTCCTGGAGGACATCGCCTTCCGCCCCGACGAGCTGGCCGGGTGGAGCAGGGAGCGCTACATCGAGACGTTCGGCGGCGAGGGCGCCGAGCTGATCATGTGGCTGGTCATGCGCGGCGCACTCGACCCCGAGGTCGTGGTCAGGCACCGCCACTACTTCGTGCCCGCCTCCATGACCGGGGCCGGGATGATCGTCATGGAGAACGCGTGAGCACCTTCGTCCTGGTCCACGGCGCCTGGCACGGCGGCTGGGCGTGGCGGCGGGTCGTCCCGCTGCTGCGCGCGGCCGGTCACGAGGTGCACACGCCGACGCTGACCGGCCTCAGCGACCGCGCCCACCTGCTCGGCCCGCACGTCGGGCTCGCCGTCCACGTCCAGGACGTGGTGGCGCTCATCGAGGCGTACGACCTGCGCGACGTCGTGCTCGTCGGCCACAGCTACGCCGGGCAGGTCGTCACCGGCGTCGCCGACCGCGTGCCGGAGCGGCTGGCGCTGCGCGTGCACCTCGACGCGTTCGTCGGCGACGACGGGGAACCCGCCATCGACCTGCTGCCCGCCACCGTCGCCGGGCACTACCGCGCGTCGGTGGCGGGGCCCGGTTTCGGGTGGCTCATCCCCGTACGCTCCCTTGAGGTGCTCGGCGTCACCGAGCCCGCCGACCTCGGCTGGCTCACCCCCAGGCTCACCCCGCACCCGTGGGCGACCTACACCGAGCCCCTGCGGCTGACCGGCAAGGGCGAGCAGGTGCCGGCCGCGTTCATCGAGTGCGTCGAATGGATGCGGGTCTTCACCCCGCACGCCGAGCGCGCCGCCGCCCGCGGCTGGCCGGTGCACCACCTGGCCACCGGTCACGAGGCCATGGTGACCGCGCCGGGCGAGCTGGCCGAGCTGCTGCTGGGGCTGGCCGCCGGCTGAGCGCCCGATCCGGCTTCCGTTGTGTGGAAAAAGAGGTAGTCACCGGCGGTGACGTGGCGCGAACGTGGATCCATCGGGCGCGTACGCCACCGCGCGCGCCCCGACGGACGAGCTGGAGGCGCCATGACCGGACGAGAGACCCTGCTCGACCCCACGGGTTCCGCCGCCAGGACGGCCGACGCCACCCCCGCCCCGCGGCCGGTGAGCCTGCGCGGGCTGACCGTCGGCCTGCTGGACAACGCCCGCCCCAACGCCACGAGGCTCCTCACGGAGCTGGCCGCCGAGCTGCGCCACCGCCACCGCACGGCCGGCTCCCTCCGCTACGTCAAGGACTGCGCGGGGCTGCCCGCCAGGGAGGAGCTGATCAAGGAGCTCGCGCAGGACTGCGACGTCGTGCTCACCGCCGTCGGCGACGGCGGCTCCTGCGCCGCCGCCACCGTGGCCGACGGCGTCGCGCTGGAACGTGCCGGAGTGCCCGCCGTGAGCGTCGTCACCGAGCCGTTCCTCGCGGCGGGCCGCGCCATGGCCGAGGTCTGCGGCTTCCCCGGGTACGCCTTCGCCGTCGTCCGCCACCCCGTCGCCGGTCTGGGCGCGGACGCGCTGCGCGGGCGGGCCGCCGAGGTGCTGCCCGGCGTGCTGCGCGTCCTCGGAGCCGGGGGAGGCCGGGCATGACCGCGATGCCGGTGGCCGGTGCGGAGGAGGTCCGGGCGGCCATGGAGTACTACGCCCGGCAGGGCTGGACCGACGGGCTGCCGGTGGTGCCGGTCACCGGGTCGTACCTGGCCGAGTTCCTCGCCACCACCGACCGCGACCCCGAGGAGGTGCTGTTCGCCCTGCCGCATCTCGACCGGCGCTGCACCGTCCGGCTGGCCGCCATCAACGCCGCCATGGCCGGGTGCCTGCCCGCGTACTTCCCGGTGGTGCTGGCCGCGTGGGAGGCGATCGGCAGGGAGCCGCAGCTGAAGTGCGGGGTCTGGCAGAGCACGGCGGGCACCGCGCCGCTGCTCGTCGTCAACGGTCCCGTACGCGACCGGATCGGGCTCAACAGCAGGGGCGACGTCTTCGGCTCCGGCTTCCGGGCCAACGCCACGATCGGGCGGGCCGTCCGGCTGGCCGCCATCAACGTCTTCGGCCTGCGCCCGCACCTGCTCGACCAGGCCACCCAGGGCACGCCGGCCAGGTTCTCCGCCTGCATCGCGGAGAACGAGGAGGACAGCCCCTGGGAGCCGCTGCACTGCGAGCATGGCTTCGACCCTGCCGACAGCGTCGTGACCGCGCTGGTCATCCGGTCGTGCCTGCACGTCGAGTCCCGCCACACCGGCTCGCCCGAGCAACTCGCGCTCGACCTCGCCGGCTCCCTGCGCAGGACCGGCGCGCTCGTCCACGAGACCGGCAGCGCGCTCGTGGTGCTCGGGCCCGAGCACGCCGCCGCCTTCGGCGCGGCCGGATGGAGCAAGGACGACCTGCGCCGCTTCCTGCACGACCACGCCGTCAACAGCCGCGCCGAGCTGGCCGCCGTCGGCAAGGACGCCGTCTCACGGAACGGCCGTCACCGGCTTCCCGCCGACCATCCCGACGCGATCACCGACCGCTACGGCCTGAGCGCGACCCCGCACCGGGTCCCGGCGCTCGCCTCACCTGAAGCGGTGGTGATCGCGGTCGCGGGCGCCGACAACGCGGGCGTCTCCACGATCCTCGAAACCTTCGCCCCCCACACCGGCCCCCTCCCCACGGCCCGCATCCGTGTCCCCGCCTGACGCAGCCCGCTTTCAGCACGCCTGACGCTCGCAGGACCGCGCGGGCCCCGGGGACGTCCGCCCAGGTCCGGGGTCAGCCGCGCAGGCCGAGGGCGTCGGCGGCGCTCGCCAGGGCGGCGAGGTGGTCGTCCACCGTGGCCAGGCCCGCCCGCATCGTGTCGATGGCGATGTGGGTGGCGCCCGAGTCGCGCCACCGGCCGGCCAGTTCGGCCACCTCGTCGGCGTCGCCCCGCCAGGCCAGCCGCCCCTCCATGCCGAGCGTGGAAGGGTCACGACCGGCCTGCGCGGCGGCCTCCTCGACCATCGCCTTGGCCTCGTCCAGTTTCGGCCCGGGACTCATCTGCGGGAACCAGCCGTCGGCCAGCCGCCCCGCCCGCCGGTAGGAGGGCGGCGCCTGGGCCCCGATCCAGACGGGGATCGGCCGCTGCACCGGCATCGGCGCCAGCCCGGCCCCCGTGACGCGGTCGAACTCGCCGTCGAACGTCACCGTCTGCTCGGTCCACAACCGCCGCATGAGCGCGATCTGCTCCTCGGACCGCCGCCCCCGGGTGGAGAAGTCCTGGCCGAGCGCCTCGAACTCGACCCGGTTCCAGCCCAGCCCGACCCCCAGCCTGAACCGCCCGCCGGTCAGCAGATCGACCTCGGCCGCCTGCTTGGCGACCAGCGCCGTCTGCCGCTGCGGCAGGATGATGATGCTGGTGACCAGCTCAAGCGAGGTCAGCGCGGCGAGGTAGCCGAACATCACGAAGGGCTCGTGGAAGGTGGTGTGCACGTCGTACGGGCCGTCCCACCCCCGGTGCACGTCAGGGTCGGCGCCGAGCACGTGGTCGAAGGTCATCACGTGGGCGTAACCCAGCTCCTCGACCCCCTGGGCGTAGGCGCGCAGCGCGCCCGCGTCGCCGCCTAGCTCGGTCTGCGGGAAGACGACACCGATCCGCATCGCGTACTGCCTCCATCGAGAAGTGATCAACTCGCACCATCATCGCCGCGGAGCTGGCGATGGACCACACGACGCTCCGGAGCCCGGTGAACCGACCGCTCCCGCACCGGCGGTAACCTACGCACGAGCCGCGAGGAGATGATCACCGATGAACAGGGGAGAAGAGGGCAGGCGTCTGCACGTCACGCCGCCCAAGACGTGGGCGGCGGGGCTGCCCGGCGTCACCCACGCGCTGGAATACTCCCTGGGCCAGACCACCGTGCGCCGCACGGCGCTGACGCTGCTCAACGTCAACCAGACGGCCGGCATCGACTGCCCCGGCTGCGCCTGGCCCGAGCCGGGCCGCAGGCACCGCAACGAATACTGCGAGAACGGCGCCAAACACGTCACCGACGAGGCCACCTCCCGCCGGGTGACCCGCGGCTTCTTCCGCGAGCACCCGATCTCCGAGCTGGCCGGACGCACCGACCAGTGGCTCAACCAGCAGGGCCGGCTCACCGAGCCGATGGTCAAGCGTCCGGGCAGCGACCACTACGAACCGATCGGCTGGGACGACGCGCTCGGCCTGCTCGCCGGCGAGCTGCGCACCCTGGACCACCCCGACCAGGCGCTCTTCTACACCTCGGGCCGGCTCGGCAACGAGGCCGCGTTCCTGCTGCAGCTGTTCGCCCGCGCCTACGGCACCAACAACCTGCCCGACTGCTCCAACATGTGCCACGAGTCCAGCGGCCACGCCCTCATCGAGACCCTGGGCGTCGGCAAGGGCAGCGTGAGCCTGGCCGACATCCACGACGCCGACCTGGTGTTCGTGGTCGGCCAGAACCCCGGCACCAACCACCCCCGCATGCTCTCCGCGCTGGAGGAGACCAAGCGCTCAGGCGGGCGGGTCGTCGCGGTCAACCCGCTGCCCGAGGCCGGGCTGATGCGGTTCAAGCATCCGCAGAAGGCGCGCGGCATCGTCGGGCGCGGCACCCGCATCGCCGACGAGTTCCTGCAGATCAGGCCGGGCGGCGACCTGGCCCTGTTCCAGGCGCTCAACCTGCTGCTGCTCCAGACCGAGGACGCGCGGCCCGGCACCGTGCTCGACCACGCCTTCATCGAGGCCCACACCACCGGCTTCGCCGAGTTCGCCGCGCACGCGCGTACGCTCGCCTGGCCCGACCTGCTGGCCGCCACCGGCCTGGAGCGGGCGCAGATCGAGCGCGTGCACGAGATGGTCCTGGCCAGCGAGAAGGTCATCGTGTGCTGGGCGATGGGGCTGACCCAGCACAAGCACGGCGTGGCCACCATCCGCGAGATCGTCGACTTCCTGCTGCTGCGCGGCAACGTCGGCCGTCCAGGCGCGGGCGTGTGCCCGGTGCGCGGTCACAGCAACGTGCAGGGCGACCGCACGATGGGCATCTGGGAGCGCCCGCCGCGGCCGTTCCTCGACGCGATCGAGCGCGAGTTCGGCTTCACCCCGCCGCACAAGCACGGCCTCGACACGGTCGGCGCCATCCAGGCCATGCTGGACGGCCGCGCCAGGGTGTTCCTCGGCGTGGGCGGCAACTTCGTCCGCGCCACCCCCGACAGCGCCGTCACCGAGCGGGCCATGCGCGCCTGCAAGCTGACCACGCACATCTCGACCAAGCTCAACCGCTCCCACACCGTCTGCGGCGAGACCGCGCTCATCCTGCCCACCCTGGGCCGCAGCGACCGCGACGTGCAGGCGGGCGGCGAGCAGTTCGTCACGGTCGAAGACTCCATGAGCCAGGTCCACGCCTCGCGCGGCCGGCTCGACCCCGCCTCGCCCCACCTGCTCAGCGAGGTCGCCATCATCAGCCGGCTGGCGCGCCGCGTGCTCGGCGACCGTCCCGACATCCCGTGGGAGACGTTCGAGTCCGACTACGGCGCCGTCCGCGACCGCATCGCCCGCGTCGTGCCCGGCTTCGAGGACTTCAACGCCCGCGTCGCGGAGCCCGGCGGGTTCCGGCTGCCCAACCCGGTCAACGAGCGCGTCTTCCGCACCCCGAGCGGCAAGGCCGTCTTCACCGCCAACGCCTTCACCCTGCTGGAGGCGCCGCCCGGCCACCTCATCCTGCAGACGCTGCGCTCCCACGACCAGTGGAACACCGTCCCCTACTCCGACGACGACCGCTACCGGGGCATCCGGCACGGCCGCCGCGTCGTGCTCGTCAACCCCGGCGACCTGGCCGAGCTGGGCTTCGCCGACCGCGACGTGGTGGACCTGGTCGGCGTCTGGCACGACGGCGTGGAGCGCCGCGCGCCCGGCTTCACCGTGGTCGCCTACCCCGCCGCGCGCGGCTCGGCCGCCGCCTACTACCCGGAGACCAACGTCCTGGTTCCGCTCGACAGCGTGGCCGACGGCAGCAACACCCCGACCTCGAAGTCGGTCGTCATCCGGCTGGAACGCCCGGCGGTCTAGGGGTTTCGACGCCGGCAGCGAAAAGCGTCCGGCGCGCTCATCAGACGCCGGATCGTGCCTGGCGCGGGCACTAGGGTGGCCGCATGCAGATAACTACGGAGAGTAGCATCATGCGGACTCTCAGATACGATCTACCGGCGTCGCTGGTGGTGTTCCTCGTCGCCGTGCCCCTGTCCCTGGGCATCGCCATGGCCGCCGGCGCGCCGCTCGCCGCCGGGCTGATCGCCGCCGCCGTGGGCGGCATCGTCGCGGGCCTGCTCGGCGGCTCGCCCCTCGTGGTCAGCGGCCCGACGGCCAGCCTCACCGTGGTCATCGCCGGGCTCGTGCACACCTACGGCTGGCAGGCCACCTGCCTCATCACCATCCTGGCGGGCGGCGTCCAGGTGCTGCTCGGCGCGTTCAAGTCGGCGCGGGCCGCGCTCGCCGTCTCGCCCGCCGTCGTGCACGGCATGCTGGCCGGCGTCGGCATCGTCATCGCGCTCGCCCAGCTCCACGTGGTGCTCGGCGGCAGCCCGCAGCACTCCGCGTGGGACAACCTCGTCCAGCTCCCCGGCCAGATCGCCGACCTGCACGGGCACAAGGTCATGGTCGGCGTGCTCACCGTCTCGGTGCTGCTCGTCTGGAGCCGGCTGCCCAAGCACGTCAGGGCCGTCCCCGCGCCGCTGGCCGCGCTCGTCGTGGCCGCCGCGACCGCCTGGCTCTTCCATTGGAACGTGACAAGGATCGACCTGTCCGGCGCGCTCGGCTCCTGGTCCCTGCCCGAGCTACCGCAGGGCGACTGGCACCAGATCGCCGGAGCCGCGCTGCTGGTGGCGCTGCTCGCCGGCGCCGAGTCGCTGCTGTGCAGCGTCGCCACCGACGGCACCCACACCGGGCCGCGCGCCGACCTCGACAAGGAGCTGTCCGGGCAGGGCGTGGCCAACGTGGTGAGCGGGTTCCTCGGCGGGCTGCCCGTGGCCGGGGTGATCGTGCGCAGCACCACCAACATCCGGGCGGGGGCGCGTACGCACTGGTCGGCCGTCCTGCACGGCGGCTGGGTGCTGCTGTTCGCGCTCTGCCTGGGCTGGACGATCCGGCTCATCCCCATGGAGGCGCTGGCCGCGCTGCTGGTCTTCATCGGCATCAGGACGATCAGCCTCGGCCACGTCAGGAAGGTGCACGGGCACAACGAGGTGCCCGTCTACCTCGTCACGCTGACCGGCGTCGTCGTGATCGGCCTGGCCGAAGGCGTGCTGGCCGGGCTCGCCCTGGCCGCGCTGCTCGCGCTGCGGCGGCTCACCCGCGTCACGGTCGACAAGCGCGAGGAGCCGAACGGCCGCCTGCACGCCACGGTGTCCGGCTCGCTCACCTTCCTCGGCGTGCCCCGGCTGACCGCCGAGCTGCGCGCCATCCCGGCCCGCGCCGACGTCGACCTCGACCTCAACATCGACTTCATGGACAACGCCGCCTTCGAGGCCATCCACTCCTGGCGGCTCGACCACGAGCGGCTCGGCGGCACCGTCACCATCGACGAGCTGCACGACGAGTGGTACTCGATGGCGGCCAGCGGGGCCCGCATGTTCCCCGCCAAGAGCCCGCCCAAGCCGGCCGGGCACTGGTGGCTGCCGTGGACCCACCCCCGCCGCCGGACGACCGGGGTGCAGGAATGCCGGCTCACCCAGGGCGCGGCCGAGTTCCACCGCCGTACGGCGCCGCTCGTGCGCCCCATCTTCACCGAGCTGGCCGGCCGGCAGCAGCCCAGCCACCTGTTCATCACCTGCGCCGACTCCCGCATCATGCCGAGCCTCATCACCAGCAGCGGCCCCGGCGACCTGTTCACCGTCCGCAACATCGGCAACCTCGTGCCCTGCGCCGGCTCTGAGCCCGCCGACGACTCGGTGGGCGCCGCGATCGAATACGCCACCCGCGTCCTCGACGTCCACACCATCACCGTCTGCGGCCACTCGGGCTGCGGCGCGATGGCCGCACTGCTCGGTGGCCCCGCCACCACCGCCGGCCTGCCCCAGCTCGGAAGCTGGCTGCGGCACGGCGCCGCCGGCCTCGACCGGCTGGCCGCCGAGCGCGGGCCGGACGCCTCCCTCGACCGGCTCTGCCGGCTGAACGTCCAGCAGCAGCTGGAGAACCTCAGGACCTACCGCCGCGTCGACGAGCAGGTCAGGGCCGGGCAGCTCAAGCTGGTGGGCCTCTACTTCGACATCGCCACGGCCCGCGTGCACGTCGTGCCGCCGCGCAGCCCCGCGCTCCCGGCGGAGCCCGGCCAGCGGTGACCCCGCCGCGCGCCCTCGCCGGCCGGAGCGGCGGGGGCCCGCCCTCAGCCGAACTCCTTCGCCACCAGCACGAACGAGGCGGCGCCCATGGCCACGTAGGCGAGCGTCAGCAGCACCGCCCCCACCACGATCAGCACCCGGCGGCCCAGCGGCGGCCGCCCGGACATGTCGTCGTCGTGCATAACGGGACGCTAACACCCGGTGACCGCATGTCACCACGAACCGCCGCTCAGCCGAGCACGTTCTCGTGCAGCGCCCGCAGCACGGCGTTCGTACGATCGCGCGCCCCCAGCTTGGCCGGCAGCGCCGAGACGTAATTCGTCACCGTCCCCTCGGCCAGGAAGAAGAGAGGATTCGGGAGAAGCAGAAGCTAGAAGTTCAGTTCTCCCTGTTGCTGTAACCGTTGCCTGTGAGTGAACTCTGGTGAGCCCATGTCAGGCAGCCGCCGGTTGCCCGGCGGCGGTCCCGGCCGGGCCGGGTTCCTGCTTCATCCCGCTGCGCCCGGTCGGGCCGGGTCTTGCCTGCGGTCCACAGGCGTTTCTCCTCTCCGCCCCACTGGCGGCGAGGTCACGCAGATTTACGGCGGCGTTGACGTCCCGGTCGATGACCAGGCCGCAAGGCTCGCACGCAAAGGTCCGCTCGGCGAGCGTGAGGCTTGGCTTTCGCCATCCGCACGCCGAGCACGTCTTGGAGCTGGGGTACCAGCGGTCGGCCACCATGAGCGTCCCCCCGTTCCAGCCTGTCTTGTACGCAAGCAGCCGTCGTGCGGTTCCGAAGCCCTGATCGGCTACCGCGCGTGCCAACCGGCGGTTGGCCAGCATGCCGTTCACGTTCAAGTCCTCGACCACAACCGTCGCATATTGTGCGGCCAGCGCCGTGGTGGCCTTGTGCAAGGCGTCGGCGCGGACATTCGCCACGCGGGCGTGATGGCGGGCCAGACGGTCGGCAGCCTTGCGCCTGTTGTTCGAACCTTTGACCTTGCGGGACAGGGTGCGGCCAAGGCGCCGGAGCTTCCGCAGACCGGCGCGCAGCGCTTTCGGCCCGGCGACCTCGATGAGCCGCCCGCCATCGTCCACGCCGGTCAGCAGCGCCTTCACGCCGAGATCAACGCCGACCGCGCTGCCGGGCCGGGCGTGCTGTTCGGACACCTCTCGTTGGACCTCGACAGTGAAGGAGACGAACCAGCGCTGAGCCACCCGGGAGACGGTGGCCGACAGGATCCGCGCCGTGCCGGCGACCAGGCGCCGGGCCAGTTTGCGGGTGGACTCGTGTGTGCGGATCGTGCCCAGGCGCGGCAGGGTGACCGTGGCCCCCGCACAGCGCATCACCCCGGTGGAGAACCGGAACGAGTCGCGAGCTTTGCCGCGCTTCTTGAACCTGGGAAAGCCGAGTCTGCGGCCCTTACGCGCGCCCTTGCGGCAGGAGACGAAGTCGCGCAGCGCTCGATCCAGGTCACGGAACGCCTCCTGGTAGACACACTTGGAGTTCTCGACCCACCACGCGAGGCCGGGCTCGGCCTTCTTCTCGGCATTCCAGACCTTGTGCAGGTCCACACCGGACAACCACTTACCCTCGGCGGCGTAGCGCTCCTGACACTTGGCCAGACCCCAGTTCCAGGCGAACCGCGCTGCGCCCGCGTGAGAGGCCAGCGCTCGCTCCTGCGAGGGCGTCGGTTCCAAAGCGAACCGATACGCCTGGGTGACCTTCACCCGGACTCCCCTCCCGTGGCACCCGCGCCGAACAGCACCGGCGCCCCGACCACGACGGATCCGGCCAGCATCGCCAGCCCTGCCCACGCATCGGGGCCGATTCGCCGCATGCCGCCACTGTACGGCGCGGGACGGCCGCCGAGGAGGTGCCGGAAGTCATGGGTACGCGCTCCCGGCGCCGGCGGCTCAGGCTCAGCGGAGGGGGTCGAACTCGCGGAGCGCGGCGGGCTGCTTGCCCGTGGTGATCTGCTCGGCGAGCAGGCGTCCCGTGGCGGGGCCGTGCGCCATGCCCCACATGCCGTGGCCGCCCGCGACGTACACGCCGGGCCGCCCGGTCGCGCCCACCAGCGGACGCCCGTCCGGGGTGACAGGGCGGGGGCCCACCCAGACGTCGGTGCGCTCCTCCCACCGGACGCCGTCGAGCAGCGGCCGCGCCGAGGCGATGATCGCCTCAAGCCGGGCCGGCACCAGCGGCGCGTCGGGGGAGCGGAACTCCATCGTCCCCGCCACCCGCAGCTTGCCCTGGTACGGCGTGCACGCCACCCGCACCTCGGGCAGGTAGATCGGCCCGGGCACCGGACGATCGACCGGGACGGTGAAGGAGTAGCCGCGGCCCGCGCGCACCTGCGTCCGCACGCCCCACTGTGCGGCCAGCTTGGGCAGCCACGCGCCGGTCGCCACGACGACCGCGTCCGCCGTCAGGGTGGTGCCCTTGGACGAGCTGACGGTGACCTTCCCGCCGTCGCTGCGCACGTCGGTGACCTCGAACGCGTACACGGTGGCGCCCCTGCTCATCACCGACCTGCCGAGGGCGTGCACGAACGCGCCCGGGTCGACGTACCGCTGCCCGTCGATCCGCACCCCCGCGGTCAGCGCGCCGGACGCGAGCGGCACGTGCTCGACGAGCTGCTCGCGGCGGAGCGGGGCGTGCGCGACCTGCTGCCCGGCGGCGGAGATGCGGCGCAGCTCGTGCAGCAGCGCCCGTGCCTGCTTGGGCGTGCGGAAGGCCGCGGTGATCGGGGCGTGCACGAGCGGCGCACGTACGCCGTTGTACGTGAGCACGTCGAACGCCTCGATGCTCTCCTCGTTGAGCGGCAGGTTGGCGCGCACGGCCCGGGTCCACGACGGCCACCGGCAGTTGGCGGCGAACCGCAGCAGGAACGACCACAGCCCGGGGTCGAGGGTGGCCGGCACGTGCAGCGGAGCGGACGGGCTCAGCAGTGAGCGCAGCCCGTACCGCAGCACGGACGGCTCGTTGAGCGGGATGGCCAGCCCGGGGGAGATCCACCCCGCGTTGCCCCAGGACGCCCCTGCCGCCACGCCCTTGCGGTCGACCACCTCGACCTCGACACCGCGCTCCTGCAGGAACCACGCCGTCGACAGGCCGACGATGCCCGCGCCCACCACGATCACCTTGCGCGGCCAGCCGCTGCCCCCGTCGACCATGACGCCCTTCCTCTCCTCGCTGCCTACGGGGACAGCATGACCCCGGCGAGGCGGGGGAGCGCTGTACGGACGCGACAATCCGGACGCCCGGATTGTGCGGGTTTGACAACGGGGTGCCGCGCCTCCACGGTCGATCGAATGGCGGAGAACCGGCCCGAGGTCACTCGCCGAGGGCCTCCAGCTGGATGATCATGGCGAGGCGCTGCCGGGCGTCGTCCAGGTCGAGCGGGGTGATCTCGCCGATCTTGCGCAGCCGGTTCCTGACCGTGTTGGGATGCACGCCGAGCCGCTCCGCCGCCGCCACCGGGTCGCCCTGCGCCTCCAGCCAGGCGCGCAACGTCGCCACGTACCGGGTGCCGTGCCTGGCGTCGTGCCGCCGCAACGCGCCGACCGGCCCCCTGGCCGGAGTCCTCCCGGTACGCGCCGCGGCCCGCAGCCGCTGCAGCAGGATCTCCCCCCACGACTCGTCGTACACCGGCGGCGCCCCGCCCGCGCTCTCGTGCAGCGCCAGGCACTCGTCGGCCTCCTGCCGCCCGGCGGGCAGCTCCGCGACCCCGGCCGGCGCGCCGATCCCGGCCACCAGCTCCACCTGTGCGGGCAGCGCCGCCTGCAACGCCGCCACCCACGCCAGGGCCGCCCCCGCCTCCTCACCCGGCAGGATCGTGTAGAGCGTGTTGCCCAGCAGCGTGCTGCGTCCAGGACGCGACCAGCCGAACCCCGTGGTCGCCCGGTCGAAGGCCAGCAGCAGGGCGGCGTGCCGGTCGGCGGCGGCGCCCGCGCGTACCGCGATGACCCGCATCGGGCCAGGCGCCAGCCCGAGCTGGCTCAGCGCGGTCACCGCGTCGGCGCTGCCCTCCAGCAGCCGGATCACGAGGTCGGACTCCACCTGCCGCTCCAGGTCGGCGCTCGCGCGGGAGCGCAGCAGGTGCAGCGCCACCGTACGCGCACCGTCGGCCAGCGCGGTGAGCCGCCGCCCCGTCAGGGGCCTGTCGCAGGTCGCCCACACCGTGCCCAGGACCTCGCGGCCGGCCCGCGCCGCCACCGCCATCCGCCCGGTCAGCCCGTACGCCGGGTCGGGCTCCACGAAGATCGGCCCGTCCGACGCGGCCAGCCGCGACAGCACCCCCCGCTGCTCGAACAGCTCGCGCAACCGCTCAGGCACCTGCCTGACCAGGATCGTCTCCAGCCGCGCCGGGTCGCCCGCCTGCTGCGAGCGCGAGTACGCCAGCACCCGCGACAGCCGGTCCTCGATCGTCACCGCCGCCCCGACCACGTCCGCCAGGCTGTCGGCCAGCGCGAACAGGTCCGTCGGGCCCCGCCCCGACTCGGTCTCCCTGCCCTCCAGCACCAGCCCGTACACGACCCCGGTGAGCTGGCTCCACGACACCGCCGGGTCGATCAGCAGCACCGCGACCCCGGCGTCCTGTGGCACCTCGCGCGCCGCCTCCTCGCCCGCGCGCACCAGCACCGCCGTCGCGCGGGCCGCCTCCGCCCATGCGATCGCCTCCGCCACCGAGGCCGCGCCCACCGCCAGCAGCACGTCGCCCGTCACCCGCTCGTCGGTCGGGTCGGGCATCGCGACGCTGCGCAGCTGCGCCGTGCGCGCGTCCGTCCGGCCGGCCAGGCGCACGCCGTACCCGCCGAGCACGTTGACCAGGCGGTCCAGTCTGACCACGGTTCGTCCTCCGTGTTCGGGTCGCGTGGCGGGACGCGCCGTCCCGCCACGCAACCTGCCCGTTCTAGGCGGCCTCGTACCGGCGCTGGCAGGTGATGCAGAACCGCGCCAGCGGCCGGATCTTCAGCCGCTCGAACGGGATGCCCGCCTCGCACTCCGAGCAGCGGCCGTACGTGCCCTCCGCCACGCGATCCAGCGCCTGCGTCAGCTCGGCGATCGCGCGGTCGGCCGCGGCCAGGTCCACCAGCAGCTCCTGGTACTGGGCGTCCGCCCCGGTGCCGTCGCTGGCCTCGGCCCGCAGGCCGAGCAGGTGCCGGCTCCGGCGCTCGAGCTGCTGCTGCAGCTCCTCACGCAGTTCCTGGAGCTGCACGGTGCTGAGGTGAGTGTCGATCATGACGTGATCCCCTTTCTGGGAGTACGTGGAACGAGAACCGCGACAGGTCGTGCCGCGGAAGCCTTCCTGCCTGCCAGGGCGACCCCGGCCCGCTGCACCGGCTGGGTGGCCGGGGACATAGGCCCGCTTCATCGGCCTTGTCGGCTGATGCGGGAGGCCAGCTCCGGGTGGCGGCCCATGCGGGACAGGCCGCGGATGGTCGCGTACTCGGGCTCGGGCAGGGTGTTGACCGGCATGCGCAGCGCCGTTTGCAGGCGGTGCAGGAGCCGCCGCTGCCGGGCGCCGCCTCCGGTGACGGTCAGGGCCGGCACGGACGGGCGTACGTCGTCGGGCAGCCGCCGCACGAGGGCGGCGGTCATCTCCACGACCCCGTCCAGCGCGTACGGCAGCAGGCCCGCGCTGGTGGTGGCGCCGAGCTGGAGCGCGGCGGCGTCGAACACGGCACCTTCGCGCACCGCGACCGCCTCCACGATCCCCGCCCCCACATCGAGCAGCAGGAACGGCTCCGCCCCCACCACATCCAGCCCCGCCCCGACGGCGGCGGCCACCGGCTCATCCACCAGCCACACCCCACACCCACCGCCTCGGGCACCGGAGGCCAGGCCGCCACCTTCGGCGTCGCCGGGCAGGCCGTCGCCGGAGAGGCCGCCGGAGAGGCCGCCGGGCAACTCGCCGGGAGAAGCCCCGGAGGCCCGGCCGGTCCCGCTGCCGGCCGCGGCAGGCACCCGCGTAACAGCACCCCGGGTGACGGGACGCCCGGTGACGGGACGCCCGGTGACGGCCTCGACCACCGCGGTGTGCACGGCACGGCGGTCACTCTGGGTCGCCGCCAGCGGCACACCGACGAGCACCTGTTCAAGGGGCTCGTCGGGAGGTCTGGCGTCGTGCAGCGCCTGGCGTACCAGCCGGAGACATGCGGCAGGGTCAGCCACCATCCCATGACGTATCGGACGTATCGGAACGGCGGAGTCCTCGGGCGCGACGCCGAACACGTCCGACGAACGGTCGGCGATCGCGGACCCGCGCGACATACGCGTACGCGCCGTCCCAAGATCCAGCGCCACGAACCCCCGCCCGAGACTCATACCGCCCCCCTCGGACGACGGCGGACAGGCAATGACCTGATCACGGCCATGACAAATGGCTCCTTGCTGTAGATGAACCGACTGGGACGGCACAACCACCACCCCACGAACTCGACCGCCGCACCCTCCCCGCACCACCCACGCCGCCCAGCCGCCGCGACACCCGTGGCACGAGGGCACTGAAGCGCGCCGGGCACACTCATGGGACGATCGACGGCGCACAGCACCCGAAGCGGCCAGGCCCGCGAACACCTGCCAGAAGACCGTGGGCATGCGGACGCTCGCCAGACGGTCAAGGCACGCGAATACGCGTCCCGTTGACCGGGCGTGCAGACGCTTGCCCCCGGCGCCCTGGCGTGCGCCCGTGCACCACAACGGCCGCACAGCCACACACCGACGTGGCTCGCCCGCATCACATGCCGGCTCAGCCGCCGTGCGTCACAGGCCGGTCAGCTTGCCTGCGTCACGCGCCGGCTCGGCCAGCGTGCGTCACATGCCGGTCCGGCCGTCGTGTGGCAGGCGTCAGCTCGGCCGGCGTGCGTCACGCGCCAGTCCGGCCGACGCGCGTCACCGTGTCAGTTCGGTCGGCGGGTCAGCGCTCGCTGGTGTGCGTGCGCGGGTTTGCGTGTCGGCGCTCACCGGCGTGTGGACGCCTGCCGTTCGCGGTCGGTGCGTTGTGCGTGTGCCGGGGCGGAGACGGGTGCGGGCGCATGCCGCATGCGTCCACGTCCCGGCAGCGAGGCCGCGGGTCGCGAGGCGGGGAGGGGTCAGGCCGGTGGCGGGCTGCGGGAGCCCGCGGTGCGGTGGCCGAACTGCTGCGGGTCGCGGATCGCGGGGCCGTCGGCGGCCGGCGACGGTAGGAGCGCCAGGTGGCCGGCCTCGCCGTTGCGGGTGCCGCGCAGGGGCGGCCACAGCGACGGCGTGTGGTGCTCACGGGCGTTGCCCGCCTGCGGTGGCAGGCTCGACAGCTTGTCCTTGTACGCGCCGGCGAGCCACACCTGCCCCGCGGACCCGCCGGACAGGCCCACCTGGCCGCCGCCGTACCAGGCGACGGAGAAGGTGGTGGCCACGAGCAGGGACAGCAGGACCAGGCCCATCACACCGCCACGCGGCGCGATGAACCCTCGTAGGGTCAGCCCTGGTCCCGTCATACGGCCGACCATAGCCCACGAAATGCGAAAAGGCATGCCCGTATGTCGGCCCCCGCCCCAGCGACCCAGAAGGCGGCGCCTCCCCACCGCCTCATGTCTCGGGGCTCGCGCCTTCATGAGCCCCGCGAGTCACACGACCTCGTCAGCCGCCCGAGCTCTCTGAGCCCCGCGAGTCACACCACCTCGTCAGCCGCAGGCGTTCCCATCGCCCCGCCAATCACTCAGCTCCGCCCCGCGGCCATCTTGGTCAGAGGTAGTGGCCGATGTTCTCTTCGCGTTGTTCCTGCTGGACCCTAGGGGCCGGTTTGGCGACGGCGTTCGGGCGGATCTCCGGGCCGAGTTCGGCGCCCGGGTCCAGGACGGTGATGGTGAGGTCGTCGTCCCTGACGCCGACGTGGGCGCGCTGGCCGTCGTGGAGGGTGCCGTTGAGCAGGAGCCGGGAGAACGTGTTGTCCAGCGTGCGCTGGATCATGCGGCGCAGCGGCCGGGCGCCGAAGGCCGGTTGGTAGCCCTCGTGGGCCAGCCAGTCCACCGCCCCCGGCTCCATCTCCAGCTCCACGCCCTGGGCGTGCAGCCGCCGCCTGGTTTCGTCCAGCAGCAGCGAGGTGATCTCGCGCAGCTGCTCGGCCTCCAGGCCGCGGAACATGATGATCTCGTCGATCCGGTTCAGGAACTCGGGACGGAACCGCTGCTGGAGCAGTCGCAGCAGCTGCCCGCGCAACCCCCGGGCCCCCTCGCCGGGATGGGCCATGATGATGTCCGCGCCGATGTTCGAGGTCATGATCAGCACGCTGTTCCTGAAGTCGACCGTACGCCCCTGCGCGTCGGTCAGCCGCCCGTCGTCCATCACCTGGAGCAGCAGGTTGAACACGTCGGGGTGGGCCTTCTCGATCTCGTCGAGCAGGATCACCGAGTACGGCCGGCGCCGCACCTGCTCAGTGAGCTGCCCCGCCTCCTCGTAGCCGACGTAACCAGGGGGCGCCCCGACGAGCCTGGAGACGGTGTGCCGTTCCTGGAACTCGCTCATGTCCAGCCGGATCATCCGGTCCTGCTCGCCGAAGAGCGACTCGGCCAGCGCCCGCGCCAGCTCGGTCTTGCCGACCCCGGTGGGCCCGAGGAAGAGGAACGAGCCGATCGGCCGGTTGGGGTCGTTCATCCCGGCGCGGGAGCGGCGTACGGCCTCCGACACCGCCGCCACCGCCTCGTCCTGGCCGATCACCCGCCGGTGCAGGTGCTCTTCGAGGCCGAGCAGCCGTTCGCGCTCCTCCTGGGTGAGCTGGGAGACGGGGATGCCGGTGGCGCGGGAGACGACCTCGGCGATGTCGTCGGGGGTGACCTCGGCGAAGCCGCGCCGGCTGGTCCTGGTCTCCTCGATGCGGGTCTTGAGCGCGGCGATCTCGTCGCGCAGCTCGCGGGCGCGGTCGTAGTCCTCGCGTTCGACCGCCTGGTCCTTCTCGCGCTGCCGGTGCTCCAGGTCCTCCTCCATCTCGCGGGTCCCGGCGGGGGTGGTCCTGGTGTGCAGCGCGACCCTGGCGCCCGCCTGGTCCATCAGGTCGATGGCCTTGTCCGGCAGGAACCGGTCGGAGATGTAGCGGTCGGACAGCTCGACCGCGGCGACGAGCGCGTCGTCGGTGAACTTGACCTGGTGGTGGGCCTCGTACCGGTCGCGCAGGCCGCGCATGATCTCGATGGTGTCCTCGACGGTCGGCTCGGGCACCAGGATGGGCTGGAAGCGCCGTTCGAGCGCGGCGTCCTTCTCCATGTACCTGCGGTACTCGTCCAGCGTGGTCGCGCCGATGACGTGCAGCTCGCCTCGGGCGAGCGCGGGCTTGAGCATGTTGGAGGCGTCGATCGCGCCCTCCGCGCCGCCGGCGCCGACGATGGTGTGCAGCTCGTCGATGAAGACGATCAGCTCCTCGCTGTGGGCGCGGATCTCCTCCATCAGCTTGCTCAGCCGCTCCTCGAACTCGCCGCGGTACTTCGTACCGGCGACCAGGCCGGCCACGTCGAGCTGGACGACCCGCTTGCCGCGCAGCGTGTCGGGCACCTCGCCGCTGACGATGCGCTGCGCGAGCCCCTCCACGATCGCCGTCTTGCCCACGCCCGGCTCGCCGAGCAGCGCCGGGTTGTTCTTGGTACGCCGCGACAGCACCTCCACCGCCTGCGTGATCTCGTCGTCCCTGCCGATCACGGGGTCGATGCCGCCCTCGTCGGCGGTGGCCGTCAGGTCTCTGCCGAACTGGTCGAGCGTCGGGGTGGTGCTCGGCTGCGGCGGCTGGTGCGGCATCGGCTCGGCGGCGCCCCTGTTGTCCTGCACGAACGACTCCGGGGTGAGCCTGGCGTGGCGCAGCAGCCGCCCGGCGGCCGACAGCGGGTTCGCCGACAAGGCGAGCACCAGGTGCCGCGCCCCGATGTACGACGCCGCCGTGGCCCTGGCCACCTGCCGCGCGTCCAGCAGGGCCCGCTTGGCGGCGGGCGCCAGGCGTACCGGGCCCTCGCGCGGCTCGCGCTGCTCGACGGACTGCTCCACCTCCGTGGCCAGCGCCGCCGGGTCGGCCCCCGCCTGCTCCAGCATCACCCGGGTCGACTCCACCTGGGTGGCGGCCCACAGCAGGTGCTCGGTGTCGAGGTAGCCCGCTCCCCACGAGGCCGCCTTCTGGGCGGCGGTGCGGAGCAGCTCGATGGCGTCCTCGCTGAGCAGCCGTTCGAGATCGACCCGCCGGTTGTACGGCGGCGGCCCGAACCCGAAGAACCTGGCCAGCAATTCGTCCATGGGGCCATAGCCGTAGTGCCAGTAATCACCAGAGGTCATGGGTCCCCCTTCACATGACGTCACTTCCGGGCCGCCTACCCCTGCCCGTACGCCATAACCACGGGGTGGGCGAGCGCGATCTTGCCCTGGCGGGGCCCGCGCTCGGCCTGGCCCGCTGACCGGAAGGGCGGAACGAATCAGGTCCGTCACTTGTTAATTCACCTTCGATCAGTTTCGATCGGTACTATGGCCGTCGGCGAGGAGGAGTATGACCAACGTGGCCACAGACGCATCACCGGCTGAGGACCAGGCGGCGGCAGCCGACGCGGCGGGCCGGCTGCCCGACGAGCGCCGCAACCGGCTGGTCGATCTGCTGCGGCGGCGCGGCATCATGCGCGTCCACGACCTGGCCACCGAGCTGGCCGTCTCGGCGATCACCATCAGGCGTGACATCACGCTGCTGGCCGAGGAGGGCGTCATCCGCCGGGTGCGCGGGGGTGCCACGCTGACCGAGCCGCCCGAGCCGGCATCCGCCCGTGAGCCGGCGGAGCCCCCCGGCCAGGCGGCGGCGTCGCTCACGGTGGGCATGGTCGTCCCCTCGCTCGACTACTACTACCCCGACGTGATCCGCGGCGTCCGCGAGGCGGCAGCGGCGGCGGGGGTGCGGGTGGTGCTGCGCGGGGCCACGTACCAGGTGGCCGACGAGCGGCGGCAGCTCGCCTCGCTCATCGACTCCGTCGGCGTGGACGGCCTGCTGGTCGCGCCCACCACCGAGAGCGACGAGGGCGAGGAGCTGGTCCGCTGGCTGCAGACGGCCGGCGTGCCGGTCGTGCTGATCGAGCGGGCCGCCGCCGTCGGGCCCTACCGGGAGGCCATGGAGTCCGTGGTCAGCGACCACGCGCTCGGGGCGGCGATGGCCGTGCGCCACCTCGCCACGTTCGGCCACCGCAGGGTCGGGCTGATCACCACGATCACCAGCCCCACGACTCCGCACGTGCGCGCCGGGTGGCGGCTGGCCTGCGAGGAGCTGGGGCTGGAGACGGACGGCACGCCCCAGGCCCGTACGGTGGACCGCCGCGACCCCGGCTGGGCGCGGGCGCTGGACGACGTGCTCGACGCCTGCCTGGCCTCGGGCACCAGGGCGCTGCTCGTGCACTCCGACCCCGAGGCCATCTCGCTGGTCGAGCGCTGCCAGGACCGCGGCATCAGGGTGCCCGGCGACCTGGCGGTGGTGACGTACGACGACGAGGTGGCCGAGCTGTGCGACCCGCCGCTCACCGCGATCAGGCCGCCGAAGACCGACATCGGGCGCGCCGCGTTCGCCCTGCTGCTCGAACGCCTCCACGACCCCGGCAGGCCCGCCCACCGCGTGGTGGTCGGGCCGCAGCTGATCGTCCGCCACTCGTCGTCCTGACCTGCCTGCCTCGGGGGCGGGCGGGTCAGGGGTGCGGCAGGCGGGCGGGGTCGAGGGTGTCGCTCGTGCCGTCGGGCCAGGTGATGAGGCATGACGGGCCGTCCCATGACACGGCGGGCGGTTGGGCGGGCTCGCCCGTGCCGAGGTGGATGGCCGCGTCGTACCAGACGTCCGCACGCGCGGGGCCGCTCGTCGCCCGCCACGGCACCAGCGTCCAGAGACCGAGCGGCGAGGCGTCGTCGGCCGCGGTGACGCCGCCGTCGTCCAGCCCGGCGCTCCACACGCCTGAGCAGGTCTTGCCGTTGCTCACGACCGAGCCGGGTTCCGGATCCGGCGCGTCGGCCGGGAGCGGCCAGCCGCCGACGCGCAGCCGCCCCGTCTCCTCAGAGGGCTGGACGCGGACCAGCCGCACCTCCCACGCGCCCCGCACCGCCGACAGCACCTCCAGCCACGGCCCGAGCCGCACCTCGCCGGAGCGCCCTGAGCCGTGGTCGGGAACGTCCTCGTCGAGGGTCACCCAGTGCGCCCGCCACCGGGACGCTCCCGCGACGGTTCCGGTGGGGAGCCGTTCCAGGCCGAGCGTGTCGAAGCCGGTCCTGTGGCTCGGCTCGCCGGTCTCGGACAACAGCGTGACCGACTGGTCGAGCGGCCGCCCCGCGTGCGGGCCGGCGAGCAGGGGAGAGGTGGCGGTGGAGTAGCCGAGGCGGGCGTAGAGGGGGGAGTCGGTGAGGTTCGAGCCCGGGCGTGAGTGGTCGGTGCCGTGGTTGACGACCCGTACGACGCCGTCCGACCGCGTCCCGCCGACCAGCCAGCCGGGAGCGGCGACGACGCGCTGGAAGTCGTCGCGCTCGACCGGCAGCGGCTCCTCCACGGCGGTCCACACCGGGTGGTCGGCGGGCAGGGTCAGGCCGAAGAGCCCCTTGGCCGCCCAGTAGGGTGACCCGGGCCCCGAGTACGACTGCGCGATCGGCCGCCACGGCCCGTGCCAGCCCAGCGTCAGCAGCCCGTCCTCGCCCGGCGCGCCGTGGGAGACGAAGTGGCGGGCGATGCCGGAGGCGGCCCGGCGCAGCAGCCCGGGTGAGGGGGAGTCGAGCCCGTGGCGGGCGCCCAGCCAGAACGGCACGGCGGCGGCGAAGCGGTAGGTGAGGCTGCGCCCCTGGATGAGCGGCGAGCCGTCGGCCCCGACCAGGTGCACCGCGTCCTGGAGATACCGTTCGAGCCGCCGCAGGTAGACGGGCCTGCGCGACTCGGCGTCCGGGCTGCCGGCGGCCATCTCGGTCCAGATGAGCGGGTAGAACTGCAGCGCCCATCCGGCGTAGTGGTCGTAGGCGCGCTCGTCGCCGTCGGCGTACCAGCCGTCCTGGCGGGCGAAGCCGTCGGTCAGCGCCAGGCCTGCCTCGATGTCGTCCGCCGCGTACGGCCCCCCGACCGAGGCCAGGAACTGTTCGACGACGATCTGGAACCACACCCAGTTGATCGGCGGGTACCAGGAGCCGATGGCCGGCGTGAGGTAGTCGACGACCTGCTCCTGAACGAGCGGGTTGAGCCGGTCCCACAACCAGGGCCTGGTCAGGTGCAGGACGAGCGCGAGCGAGGCGGCCTCGACCTTGGCCTGGTCGTGCTCGTCCAGCCGGACCCAGCGCTCGGGCGCGTGCGGATCCGTCCCAGCGGCCAGGCCGTCGGCGTACCACTCCATGAGGTTCAGCGGGTCGGCGCCGCGCTCGCCCACGACGCGGAACCCGGCTGCGAGGAACGTCCGCGCGAAGCCCTCCAGGGCGTCCACGTCAGGGCCGTAGCCGCCCGGCCTGCCGGGGAAGGAGACGCGGGCGCGACCTGGCGAGGTGTGGCGGCGGGCCGCCAGCAGCAGGCGGTCGGCGAGGCCGGCCCAGTGCGCGCGCGTCCACCCGGTGAACGGTGACAGCCGCGGGTCGTTCAGGGGCGCCATTCACGAGTCCCTTCCTGCCGGGGGGATGTTTACGTAACCATGGATTCACGCGATGGTTACAGCGCCGCCAGGGCCCGTCAAGCCGTCACCGGCGCATCCGCCCGCTTTGTTGAGCAGTTGTGATCTGACACGAGCGTTGCTGATCAGAGCGATTGGATTGCCCCTTGACGAGCTCGCTGCGGTCACGCTTAACTCCAAGGCAACGCCAGCCGATCACAGATGAACAAAGCTGATCGTTTGCCGATCGGAACTTCCAGGCGTCCTCCTCTTGGCCGTGCCGTCATGCCGCCACGCGCCGAGACCCCGAACCCCCACACCGCGAGGAGCATCAGGTTGAACAGCAGATCCCGCGTCGCCGGCCGACCGAACGGGCACACGGGCGCGTCCCTATGACGCGGCCTCACGCCCTGCTGGTCATGGACCCGGCCACGTACCGCCTGCAGTTCGGGCAGCGGCAGCTGCACCGGCTGCGCGGCCTGGCCGAGCTGGGAGACCCGATCTGCACCGACGACCTGGACACCCCCTCGGCGCGGCGCCGCCTGCGCGAGAGCGAGGTGCTGCTGACCTCGTGGGGCTGCCCGCCGCTGACCACCGAGCGGCTGGCCGACGCGCCCCGCCTGCGGGCCGTCTTCCACTGCGCCGGCACCGTGCGCCCGTTCGTCACCGAGGAGGTGTGGCGCCGGGGCATCGTGGTCACCAGCGCCGCCGACGCCAACGCCATCCCGGTCGCCGAGTTCACCCTCGCCGCCGTCATCTTCGCCGGCAAGAAGGCCCCGTTCCTCGCCCAGGACGCGCGCGAGCACCGCGACGACTGGTCCTACGCCTCCCGGCGCGGCGAGCTGAGCAACAGGGGCCGCACGGTCGGCGTCGTCGGCTTCTCCCGGGTGGGCCGCCGGGTCGCGCGGAGCCTGCGCGGCCTGGACATGGACGTGCTGGTCGCCGACCCGTACGCGGCGGAGGAGGAGGTGAGCGCGGCGGGCGGCCGCCTGGTCGCGCTGCCCGAGCTGCTGCGCCGCAGCCACGTGCTCACCCTGCACGTCCCGTCGCTGCCCGCCACCCGGCACCTCATCGGCGCGGCTGAGCTGGCCATGCTGCCCGACGGCGCCACCGTCATCAACACCGCGCGCGGCGCCGTGCTCGACACCGCCGCGCTGGAGCGCGAGTGCGCCGCAGGGCGGCTCGACGCCATCCTCGACGTCACCGACCCCGAACCCCTCCCGGCCGAGTCGGTGCTGTACGAGCTGCCCAACGTCATGATCACCCCCCACATCGCCGGCTCGCTGGGCAGCGAGACCCGGCGCATGAGCGACAGCGCTCTCGACGAACTCGAACGCCACCTGGCCGGCCTGCCGCTGCGCACGGCCGTCACGCCGGACGAGTTCGCCGTCAGCGCCTGACCAACCCCCCAGCGACGGAGAGGAGACCGGATCAATGATCACGTCAGGCAAGGGCGGGGCGCGGCGGCAGGCGGTCAAGGGCCTGGCCCTGGCAGGAGCGCTCTCGCTCGCCCTCGCGGCCTGCGGCTCGGGCGACCCGGAGCCGGCCGACCCCAACGGCAAGATCACGCTGAGCGTCACGGTGTGGAACCTGGCCAAGACGCCCGAGTTCAAGGCGCTCTTCGACGCCTTCCAGCAGGCCAACCCGAACATCACCATCAAGCCGGTCGACATCCTCGCCGACGACTATCCGGATAAGGTCACCACCATGCTGGCGGGCGGTGACAAGACCGACGTGATCACGATGAAGAACGTCATCGACTACTCCCGCTACTCCAGCCGCAACCAGCTGCTGGAGCTCACGGACCTGGTCAAGTCGACCGACACGAGCAAGCTGGCCGGCCTGGACGCCTTCGACGTCAGCGGGAAGTACTACGCGCTGCCGTACCGGCAGGATTTCTGGCTGCTCTACTACAACAAGACGCTGCTCGACAAGGCGGGCGCCAAACTGCCCGACCCGCTGACCTGGGACGACTACACCAAGCTCGCCAAGGAGCTGACGCAGGGCGAGGGCGGCGACAAGGTGTACGGCGCCTACCACCACACCTGGCGCTCGGTCGTGCAGGCCATCTCCGCCGCGCAGACCGGCGGCGACCAGCTCAGCGGCGACTACACCTTCTTCACCGACCAGTACAACGTGGCCAAGGGGCTCCAGGACGCTGGCGCCGTGCTCGACTTCGGCACCGCCAAGTCCCAGCAGGCCGACTACCGCAGCCAGTTCGAGAGCGGCAAGACCGCGCTGATGCCCATGGGCACCTGGTACATCTCCGGCATCCTGGAGGCCAAGGCGAAGGGCGCGACCGACGTCGAGTGGGGGCTCGCCCCCATGCCGCAGCGTCCCGGAACGACCGGCGTCACCACGTTCGGCTCGCCGACCGCGTTCGCCGTCAACAAGCGCTCGGAGCACGCCGACGCGGCCAGGAAGTTCGTCGAGTTCGCCGCGAGCAAGGCGGGGGCCGAGGCGATCACGAAGGTCGGCGTGGTGCCGGCGCTGCAGACGCCCGAGATCACCGAGGCGTACTTCGGGCTCGAGGGCATGCCGGAGGACGAGCTGTCGAAGAAGGCGTTCGTCCCCGACAAGGTGACGCTGGAGATGCCGGTCAGCGAGAACAGCTCCGACATCGACACGATCCTCAACGAGGAGCACGAGCTGATCATGGTCAACGACAAGTCGGTGGCCGACGGCATCCGCACGATGAACGAGCGCGTCAAGAGCGAAGTGCTCAACTAGGGCGGTCGCGGGCCCGGGCCGCCGTCCGGGCTCCCGGCGTCTCACGGAGAGTTCCGAAGGACACCATGACACAGGCAACGACGCGGCCGCTGCCGGCCGCACCGTCCCGCCGGCGCGCCTGGCGCGACATCCTCGTCGGCTGGAGCTTCATCCTGCCGAACTTCATCGGCTTCGCGCTGTTCACGCTCGTGCCCATGACGGCGGCGTTCGCGCTGGCGTTCCTCGACTGGGATTCCTACAGCACCCCCGAGTGGGTCGGGCTGGAGAACTTCGAGCGGCTGCTGCGCGATGAGAACTTCCACGTCGCGCTGCGCAACACGCTCTTCTACGCGGCCGGGCACATCCCGCTGACCCTCGCCGTCGCCCTGGGCCTGGCCATCGCGCTCAACCGCAAGCTGCGCGGCGTGCAGTTCTTCCGCACCGCCGCGTTCTTCCCGTACGTCACCTCGCTGGTCGCCGTCGCGGTCGTGTGGAACATGCTGTTCAACCCCACCTCAGGGCCGGTCAACCAGTTCCTGGAGGTGCTCGGCGTCAGCGAGCCGCCCCGCTGGGTGGCCAGCACCGACTGGGCGATGCCCGCCGTCATCATCACCAGCGTGTGGCGGGACATGGGCTACTACATGGTGCTCTACCTCGCCGGCCTGCAGACCATCCCGCGCGAGTACTACGAGGCCGCCACCGTGGACGGCGCCGGCGCCTGGCAGCGGTTCTGGAGCGTCACGCTGCCGTGCCTGCGGCCCACCACCTTCTTCGTCCTGGTCATGCTGACGATCCAGAGCTTCAAGGTGCTCGACCTGATCGTGGTCATGACCGACGGCGGTCCTGGCCGCAGCACGCTCGTGCTGGCCCAGCTCGTCTACCGCGAGGGCATCAGGGAGGGCCAGTTCGGCTACTCCTCGGCCATCGCGCTGGTGCTGTTCCTCATCGTGCTCACGGTGACCGTCGTCCAGTTCCGCATCAACGAGCGCAGGAGCGTGACATGACCGCGCTGCCAGAGGCCGCGGGAAGCAGCCGCGGCCGGCGGCTGCTCCGCACCGTCCCCGCCTACGCCGGCCTCACCGTGATCGCCGCGCTGGTGCTGGTGCCGTTCGCGTGGATGGTGTCGTCGTCGCTGAAACGCGACAACCAGGTCTTCACGGTGCCCGTCCAGTGGATCCCCGAGGAGCTGCGCTGGTCGAACTTCGTGGAGATCTGGGACCGCATCCCGCTGCTCACCTACCTTGGCAACTCGGCGTTCCTGTCCCTCACGATCACCGCGCTGCAGGTGCTGACCGGCAGCTTCGCCGCGTACGGCTTCTCGAAGGTGCGCTTCCCCGGCAGGGACGGGTTGTTCCTCGCCTACATCGCGACCATCGCGGTGCCGTGGCAGGCGTACATGGTGCCGCAGTACATCATGATGCAGCGCGCCGAGCTGACCGACACCTACTGGTCGATCATCCTGCTCCAGGCGTTCGGCGCGTTCGGCGTGTTCCTCATGCGGCAGTACTACATGTCGATCCCCGATGACTTGTGCGAGGCGGCCCGCATCGACGGGCTCAGCGAGTACGGCATCTACCGCCGCATCATGCTGCCCCTGTCGAAACCGGCGCTGGCCAGCCTCGCGCTGCTCACGTTCGTCAACACCTGGAACGACTACATGGGCCCGTTCATCTACCTGACCAGCAACGAGCTGTGGACCGTGCAGCTCGGCCTGCGCTCCTTCGTCGGCCAGTACGAGGCCGAGTACGCGATGATCATGACGGGGTCGGTGTTGTCGGTGCTGCCCGTCCTGGTGATCTTCCTGTTCGGCCAGCGGTACTTCATCCGCGGCATCGCGACGAGCGGGCTCAAGGGATGAGCGCGCCGGGGAACGTCTCCGAAGGCGGCGTCGCGCGGCGGCTGCTGCGGCCCGCCCGGCAGGAGACGTACGAGAAGGTGTTCTCGACCGTCTACGTCGGCCTCATGACGAACGTGCTGCTGGCCCTCTCCTGCGCGCCGCTGCTGCTCGCGCTGGCCGTCGTCCGCGATCCGCTGGCGTCGTGGCCGTTCTTCGCGGTGCTGTCGCTGCTGTGCGGGCCGGCGCTGGCGGGCGCGTTCGGCTGCTTCGAGGCGCTCGGCGAGGGCGACACCGGCGTGCTGCGCGCGTTCCGGGACGGCTACCGGCGCGGGTGGCGGCGCGCCCTCGCCGTGTGGGCGGCGGCGGTGACGGCCGTGGCCGTGCTCGCCGTGGACGCGGTCGCCGTGGGGGGCACCTCCTTCGGCCCAGCCCTGGTGCCGTTCTTCTGCACGGCGGCGGCGCTGGTGGCGGCGGTGGCGTTCGCGCTGCTGACGTTCGCCGGCGAACCGGGTGTCCGGCTGCGCGCCCTGGTGCTGCCCTGCCTGTTCCTCATCGCCCGCCGCTGGTACCTCGCGGCGGCCGGCCTCGTCGTGCTCGGCCTCGCCGTCGCGGTCGTCCTGGTCAAGCCCGTGGCCGGCCTGCTCCTGCTGGTCTCGCCCCTGCTGTACGCGGCCTGGGCCACCACCCGGTACGTCGTCGCGGCCGCCCGGTAAGTGGCGCGGCGCACTCCGATCACGGCGCACCGGCGTGGTATCACGAAGAACGTGAAGAATCTTGCCGGCGTGGGCATCTGGAGCACGCAACTCAGACACGGAGACCCGGGCGAGGCCGCGGAGGCCGCCGCAGAACTGGAGGAACTGGGCTACACCGCCTTGTGGATCCCCGACGTCGGAGGGCCGGTGTTCGACGCGGTCGAGCGGCTGCTGTCGGCGACCAAGCGGGCGACGGTCGCCACGGGGATCTTGAACCTGTGGATGCACACCCCCGAGGAGACCGCCGCCTCGTACGCGTCGCTGACCGCGGCCCACGGCGACCGGATCCTGCTCGGCATCGGGGTCAGCCATGCCCCGCTCATCGACTCCGCCGAGCCCGGCCGCTACCGCCGGCCGCTCGCGGCCATGTCTGCCTTCCTCGACGGGCTCGACGCGGCCGAGCAGCCCGTGCTCCCCGGCGACCGGGTGCTCGCCGCGCTCGGCCCCAAGATGCTGGAGCTGGCCAAGGAGCGCTCGCGGGGCGCGCACCCGTACCTCGTCACCGTCGATCACACCCGCCAGGCCCGCGAGGCGCTCGGCGCGGGGCCGCTCGTACTGCCCGAGCAGACCGCGATCCTGTGCTCGGGCCGCGACGAGGCACGCGCGATCGGTGCCGACTGGCTGCGCGGCTACCTGTCGCTGCCCAACTACGCCAACAACCTGCTGCGGCTCGGCTTCACCGAGGAGGACCTGGAGACGGTCAGCGACCGGCTGTTCGACGCGCTCATCGCCTGGGGCGACGAGGAGGCCGTCAAGCGCCGGGTGGACGAGCACCGCGCCGCCGGGGCGGACCACGTGTGCGTGCAGGTGCTCATCGACGACCCGAAGGGCTTCCCGCGCGAGCAGTGGCGCCGGCTCGCCCCGGCGCTCAACGGCTGACCCCGGCCCGCGCCCGCGCGGCACGCTCGGCGCCGGCCGGCCCGCCTCCGCGGGACCCGGGCGGCGGCGCCGGATCGCGTCAGTGCGACTCGCGGGCCACCTCGGCGCCGCTGCCGCCGACCAGGAAGTCGAGGTCGGCGCCCGTATTCGCCTGCTGGACCGTCTCGACGTAGAGGCGCTGCCAGCCGCGCGGCGGGCGCGCGAGGGCCTGCGTCATCGCCTCCGACGGCTCACGCGCGGCCAGTTCGCCGGGCGGGAGCTCCACGTCGAGATGGCGGTTCGGCACGTCGAGGACGATCATGTCACCGGTGCGCACCTTGGCGAGCGGCCCGCCCGCCGCGGCCTCGGGGGTCACGTGCAGCACGACCGTCCCGTACGCGGTGCCGCTCATCCGCCCGTCGCAGATGCGCACCATGTCCCGCACGCCCTGGGCGAGCAGCTTGGGCGGCAGCGGCAGGTTCGACACCTCCGGCATGCCGGGATACCCCTTGGGGCCGCAGCCGCGCAGGATCAGCACCGAGTCGGCGGTGACGTCGAGGCCGGGGTCGTCCAGACGGGCGTGCAGGTCCTCGATCGAGTCGAACACCACGGCCGGGCCGCGGTGCTTGAGCAGGTGGGGCGAGGCGGCGGCGGGCTTGATGACGGCTCCGCCGGGCGCCAGGTCGCCGTACAGGACGGCGATGCCCGCGTCCTCCTGCAACGGGTGCTCCCTGGTGCGGATCACCTCGGGGTCGTGGATCGTCACGTCCTCCAGGTGGTCCACCAGGGGGCGCCCCGTCACGGTGATCGCCTCGGGGTCGAGCAGGTCGCGCACCTGGTGCAGCACGGCGTGCAGGCCGCCCGCGCGGTGCAGGTCGTCCATCAGGTGGCGGCCGGCCGGCTGCAGGTCCACCAGGAGCGGCACGCCCGCCCCCGTGCGGTCGAAGTCGTCCTGGGTCAGCTCCACCCCGAGCCGCCCGGCGATGGCCAGCAGGTGCACGACGGCGTTGGTGGAGCCGCCGAGCGCGGCCAGCGCGACGATCGCGTTCAGGAACGAGCCCCGCGTCATGACGGCGGACGGCTGGCGGTCGGCGGCGATCATGTCCACGATCAGCCGACCGGTCGCGTGCGCGCCTTCGAGCAGCCGGCTGTCGGGCGCCGGCGTCCCGGCCAGGCCGGGCAGCGTCATGCCGAGCACCTCGGCCAGCAGGCCCATCGTGGAAGCCGTGCCCATCGTGTTGCAGTGGCCCTTGCTGCGGATCATCGACGACTCCGAGCGCAGGAAGTCGCCCTCGGTGAGGGTGCCCGCGCGGACCTCCTCGCTCAGCCGCCACACGTCGGTCCCGCACCCGAGCGGCGCGCCGCGGAACGTCCCGGTCAGCATCGGCCCGCCCGGCACCACGACGGCGGGCAGGTCCACCGACGCGGCCGCCATGAGCAGCGCCGGGATCGTCTTGTCGCAGCCGCCCAGCAGCACCACGCCGTCGATCGGGTTGGCCCGCAGCAGTTCCTCCGCCGCCATCGCGGCCATGTTGCGCCAGAGCATCGCGGTCGGCCGCACGTTCGTCTCGCCCAGCGAGACGACGGGCAGGTTGTGCGGGACGCCGCCCGCCTCCCAGATGCCGTGCTTGACCTGCTCGGCGACCTCGTTGAGATGCATGTTGCAGGGGGTGAGGTCGGAGGCGGTGTTCGCGATCGCGATGTGCGGACGGCCGTCGAAGGCGTCGGACGGCACCCCGCGCCGCATCCAGGCGCGATGGATGTAGGCGTTGCGGTCGGTGCCGTCGTACCACTGGCTACTGCGGGACATCATCCTCTCATAATGGGAAAGAAGATCGGTGAAACGGAAATCGACCGCATACCGGGCATCGGGCGTGACACGCCGCGCCGGTCACCGGGCGAGCCGGGCCGTCGCACCGCCGTCGTCAGCCGAGACCTGGAGAGAGACCGCCTTGTACCTCATGCGCATCGGAGCCCCCGGCGCCGAGAGGCCCGTCGTCCGCGTCGACGACACCCACTACATCGACGTCTCCGACGTCACCCCCGACTTCGACGAGCGCTTCTTCGCCGCCGGCGGCCCCGCCCTGCTGGCTGAGCGGGTCGCGCGCGGCGACGTCCGCGAGTTCGCCGGCGAGCGCGTCGGAGCGCCCATCGCCCGCCCCCATCAGATCCTGTGCATCGGGCTCAACTACAGCGACCACGCCGCCGAGACCGGCCAGGCGGTGCCGGACGAGCCGATCCTGTTCACCAAGTCGCCGAACACGCTGGTCGGCCCCTACGACGACGTGCGCATCCCGCGCGGCGCCACCAAGACCGACTGGGAGGTGGAGCTCGGCATCGTCATCGGCCGCCGCACCTCCTACCTCGACTCGGTCGAGGAGGCTCGCGACGCGATCGCCGGCTACTGTGTGGTCAACGACGTCAGCGAGCGCGCCTTCCAGATGGAGCGCGGCGGGCAGTGGAGCAAGGGCAAGTCGGCCGAGACGTTCAACCCGGCCGGGCCGTGGCTGGTGACGCCCGACGAGGTCCCCGACGTTCGGGACCTCGGCATGTGGCTGAACGTCAACGGCGTGCGCCGCCAGACCGGCACCACCAAGACCATGATCTTCGACCCGTACGTGATCGTGCACCACCTGAGCCAGTTCATGGTCCTGGAGCCGGGCGACCTCATCGACACGGGCACCCCGCCCGGCGTCGGCATGGGCCATGACCCGCAGATCTGGCTCCAGCCCGGCGACGTCATGGAGCTGGGCATCGACGGCCTCGGCAGCCAGCGGCAGACCGTCGTCGGACCCCGCTAGATGCGCGCCCTGGTGCTCACCGGGCCCGGTGAGGCCGAGGTCCAGGAGGTCGAGCCGCCGCGCGCCGCGCCGGGCGAGGTCGTGGTGGACGTCGAGCGGGCCGGCGTGTGCGGCACCGACGTGGAGCTGTTCACCGGCCACATGAGCTACCTGAGCACCGGGCGCTCCTGGTATCCGCTGCGGCCGGGACACGAGTGGTGCGGCCGGGTCAGCGCGGTCGGCGACGGCGTGGACCCCGCCTGGCTCGGCCGCCGCGTCACCGGCGACACCATGCTTGGCTGCGGCCACTGCGCCCGCTGCCGGTCGGGCCGCCACCACGTGTGCGCCGACCTGGCCGAGATCGGCATCAGCAGGGGCCGGCCAGGCGCGCTCGCCGAGCAGCTGCCGGTGCCCGCCGCCGCGCTGCGCGCCCTGCCCGACGGCCTCGACCCGGCGCTCGGAGCGCTGGTCGAGCCGGGCGGCAACGCACTGCGCGCCGTCCGCGCCGCCGCGCTCGGGCCGGGCGATCGGCTGCTCGTGCTCGGCACCGGCACCATCGGCCTGCTCGCCGCGCTGTTCGCGCGCGCCCAGGGCGTCGAGACCCACCTGCTCGGCCGCGACCCCGACCAGCTGCGCCTGGCCGCCCGGCTCGGCTTCGCCGCCTGGGTCCGGCCCGGGCTGCCCGATCTGCCGTGGCACGCCGTCATCGACGCCGCCACCGACCCCGGCTTACCCGCGCTCGCCCTCGACCTCGTCGAACCCGCCGGCCGCGTCGTCTACATCGGCCTCGCGCCGACCCCGTCCACGCTCGACACCCGTGACCTGGTACTAAGGGAGGTGACGGCAGTCGGTATCCTCGGCGGTTCAGCCGGACTCGACGGGGCGGCCGCGGCCTACGCCGACGGCTCGGTGGACGCCCGCCCGCTGGTCGCCGCCACGATCGGGCTCGCCGAGACCGCCGAGGCGCTGGCCGGGCACCGTCCCGCCGGCCCAGGACCCAAAATCCACATCGACCCCCGACGCTAAGGAAGCACTCATCGTGATCGACCAGCCGGACCCCGCACTCCTGGCCGCGGTGGAGACCGCCGTGCCGGGGATCGCCCGGACGAGGGCGAGCGACCGGCTCGGCCTGGCCCACGACGCCTCCCACTACCTGCTCACCCCGCAGGCCGTCCTCGTGCCGCAGGACGCCGCGCAGGTCGCCGCGCTGCTGCGGGCCGGGCTGCCGCTCACCTTCCGCTCCGGCGGCACCAGCCTCAGCGGGCAGGCCGTCAGCGGCCAGTTGCTGGTCGACACCCGGCGCCACTTCCGCGGCATCGAGGTGCTCGACGACGGCGCCCGCGTACGCGTCCAGCCCGGCGCCGTGCTCCGGCAGGTCAACGCCCGCCTCGCCCCCTACGGCCGCAAGCTCGGCCCCGACCCGGCCAGCGAGTCGGCGTGCACGATCGGCGGCGTCGTCGCCAACAACTCCAGCGGCATGACCTGCGGCACCCACGCCAACACGTACCGGACGCTGGAGTCCATGACGCTCGTGCTGCCCAGCGGCACCGTCATCGACACCGGCGCGCCCGACGCCGACGACCGGCTGCGCGCGCTCGAACCCGCGCTCGCCGAGGGCCTCGACCGGCTGCGCGAGCGGGTGCGCGGCAACCCCGAGTCGGTCCGCCGCATCCAGGCCCAGTTCGCGCTGAAGAACACCATGGGCTACGGGCTCAACAGCTTCCTCGACCACGACACGCCCGCCCAGATCCTCGCCCACCTGGTCATCGGCAGCGAGGGCACGCTCGGGTTCGTCGCCGAGGCGGTCTTCCGTACGGTGCCCGCGCACCGGCTGGCCGCGACCGGCCTGCTCGTCTTCCCCACCCTGCACGCGGCCATGGCCGCCATGCCCGCGCTGGTCGAGGCCGGGCCCGCCGCCGTCGAGCTGCTCGACGCCGAGTCGCTGCGTGTCGCCCAGACCGACCCCAAGGCCGACGACGTGCTGCGCACGCTCGACGTCCAGGCGCACGCCGCGCTGCTCGTCGAGTGGCAGGAGTCCGAGGCGGACCTGCTCGCCGAGCGCGAGCGGGCCGCAGAGCGCGCGTTCGCCGGCCTTCATCTCGCCGCGCCGGCCAGGCTCAGCCGCGAGGCGGGTGGCCGCGCCGGGCTCTGGCACATCCGCAAGGGCCTGTACGCCGCCGTCGCCGGCGCCCGCCCCAGCGGCACCACCGCGCTGCTCGAAGACGTCGCCGTGCCCGTGCCCGCCCTGGCCGACCTGTGCGACGACCTCACCGGCCTGTTCACCGCCCACCGCTACGAGCGCAGCGTCATCTTCGGCCACGCCAAGGACGGCAACCTGCACTTCATGATCAACGAGCGGTTCGGCACCGACCTCGACCGCTACGCCGCCTTCACCGAGGACATGGTGGCCGCGGTGCTCGGCAGAGGAGGCACGCTCAAGGCCGAGCACGGCACCGGCCGCGTCATGGCCCCGTTCGTCCGCCGCCAGTACGGCGACGAGCTGTACGAGGTGATGCGCGAGGTCAAGCGCCTGTGCGACCCGGCGGGCACGCTCAACGCCGGCGTCGTCCTCACCGATGACGACGACGCCCACCTGCGCGACCTCAAGCAGGTCGTCACCGTCGAGCCCGAGGTCGACCGCTGCGTCGAGTGCGGCTACTGCGAGCCGGTCTGCCCCAGCCGCGACCTGACCACCACGCCCCGCCAGCGCATCGTGCTGCGCCGCGAGCTGGCCGCCGCCCGCGCGGCCGGCGACCACGCGCTGGTCGCGGAGCTGGAGTCCGACTACGGCTACGACGCCGTCGACACCTGCGCTGTGGACGGCATGTGCGCCACCGCCTGCCCCGTCCTCATCAACACCGGCGACCTCACCAAGCGGCTGCGCGCCGAGCGCCACGGCCGCCTGGCCCGCAAGGGCTGGACGTCGGCCGCCCGCCACTGGGACGGCGTCACCCAGGCCATGAACCTCGCGCTCGACACCGCCGCCGCCACCCCGGCCCCGCTGCCCGAGGCGGCCTCCCGCGCCGCCCGCAACGTGGCCGGAGCCGACGCGGTCCCGCAGTGGTCGCGCGACCTGCCCAAGGGCGGGGACCGCCGCAAGCCGCGCCCCGCGCACCGGCCCGCCGCCGTCTACCTGCCGTCCTGTCTCAACACGATGTTCGCACCCGCCGCGGGCGGTCCCGGCGTCATGACCGCCTTCCAGCGGCTCGCCGAGCGCGCCGGGGTCGAGCTGCTCGTGCCCGAGGGCATCGCGAGCCTGTGCTGCGGCACGCCGTGGTCGTCCAAGGGGTACGCCGACGGCCACGCCACGATGGCCGGCCAGGTCCGTACGGTCCTCGGCCGCATCGAGAACACCAGCGGCGTCCCGGTGGTCAGCGACGCCGCCTCCTGCACCGAAGGCTTCCGCCACCTGCTGCCCGGCGTCGAGGTGATGGACGCGGTCGCCTACACCGCAGAGCACCTCCTGCCCCGCCTGACCGTCAAGCGCCGCATGCCGTCCCTGGCCCTGCACCTCACCTGCTCATCCGCCCGCCTCGGCCTCGACCCCGCCATCACGCGGCTGGCCGAGGCGATCGCCGAGAAGGTGGTCGTGCCGGACGACTGGCAGTGCTGCGCCTTCGCCGGCGACCGCGGCCTGCTGCACCCCGAGCTGACCGCCTCGGCCACCCGCGCGGAGGCCGCCGCCGTCATCGCCTCGGGCAGCAGGGCGCACGCCTCCGTCAACAGGACGTGCGAGCTGGGCCTGACCCGCGCCACCGGCAAGACGTACCATCACCTGCTCGAATACCTCGACCGCGCCACCGGCTAGCGGGTGTAGGCGGCGATCTTGGCGGGGTTCATCGTCCAGTAGATCCGGTCGATGCCCGTCTCGGTGGCATTGATCGTCAGGATGGTGAACACCTCGCCGTCGCGGACCAGCAGCGCGGACGTCTGCCCGTTCGCGCTCGCCCACACCACCTCGGCGCCCGCCCAGAAGCGGCTCGCGAACGCCCGGTGGTATCTGGCCACCCGCAGCGGCCCCACCACGGGGAACTTGGACGCCCGCACCGCGCCGCCGCCGTCGGAGTAGCTGACCACGTCGGCGGCGAACAACTCCTCCAGCGCGGCCAGGTCGCCGGAGCGGGCCGCGCTGACGAAGGCGGCCAGCAGCTTGCGCTGCGCGTCGCGCGGCACCGGCGTGCGCCGCTCGACGCGCAGCCGCTTGCGCGCCCTGCTGACGAGCTGCCGCACCGCGGGCTCCTTCAGCCGGACGATCTCCGCGATCTGCCGGTAGGGGTAGTCGAACGCCTCGCGCAGCACGTACGCGGCGCGTTCGGTGGGGGAGAGCCGTTCGAGGAGCAGCAGCACCGCGAACTCCAGCGCCTCACCCCGCTCGGCCCCGAGATGCGGGTCGGCGCTGGTGTCCACCGGCTCGGGCAACCACGGCCCGACGTAGGTCTCGCGGCGGGCGCGCGCGGACTGGGCGGCGTTGATCGCCAGGCGGGTGGTGATCGTCGCGAGGAACGCGGGCGGGTTCTCCACCGTCGCCCTGTCGTATTCCTGCCAGCGCATCCACACGTCCTGCACGAGGTCCTCGGCCTCGGTGACGCTGGCCAGCATCCGGTATGCGATGCCGAACAGGCGCGGCCGCACCTCCGCGAACACCGCCGCCGCACGTTCGAGATCGTCCCCCGCGCCGTCTGCCACTGCCCTCGCCCCCCGTCACCACGTGTCTGCCCGGAACCGCTCCGATCAATGGTCACGTGACGAAGCGGAAGAGCGGGCTCGACGGGTCGATCTGCTCGATGCGGTGCGGGGCGGCCTCCATGCGCTTGAGCAGCGCGGGCAGGTCGTCGGGGCTGGACAGCTCGATGCCGACCAGCGCGGGGCCGGTCTCGCGGTTGTTGCGCTTGACGTACTCGAACAGAGTGATGTCGTCGTTGGGGCCGAGCACCTCGTCGAGGAAGCGGCGCAGCGCGCCGGGCTCCTGCGGGAACTCCACCAGGAAGTAGTGCTTGCGCTCCTCGTGGACCAGGGCGCGCTCGACGACCTCGGCGTAGCGGCTGACGTCGTTGTTGCCGCCGGACAGCACGCACACCACGGTGGCGCCGGCCGGGATGCCGGTCACGGCGGGGGAGCGCAGCACGGCGGTGGCGAGCGCGCCCGCCGGCTCGGCGATGATGCCGTCGATCTGGTAGAGCGCGAGCATCTCGCTGCACACCTGGCCCTCGGGGACGGCCACCAGGTCCACGCCGGAGCCCGCGATCAGCGGGTACGTGACGTCGCCCGCCCGGCGTACGGCGGCGCCGTCGACGAACGTGTCGATCGCGTCCAGCGTGACCGGCCCACCGGCGGACACGGCGGCGGCCACGCAGGCGGCCCCGGCCGGCTCGACGCCGATGACGCGGGTGCCGGGATGCCGCTCGCGCACCCAGGCCAGCGAACCGGCCAGCAGCCCGCCGCCGCCCACCGGCACCACGACCACGTCGGGCGCCCGGCCGAGCTGCTCGACCGCCTCGCGCAGCACCGTGCCCTGCCCGGCGATCGTCCTGACGTCGTCGAACGCCGGCACCAGCGTCGCGCCGGTGGCCTGCGCGTCGGCCTTCGCGGCGGCGGACGCCTCGTCGTACGTCTCGCCGCCCAGCACGATCTCGATCATCTCGCCGCCCAGCGCGGCGATGCGGTCGCGCTTCTGCCTGGGCGTCATGCGCGGCAGGTAGACCCGGCCGCGCACGCCGAGCGCGGAGCACGCGTACGCGACGCCCTGGGCGTGGTTGCCCGCGCTCGCGGCCACCACCCCGGCCGCCCGCGCCGCGTCGCCGAGCTGCGCGATGAGGTTGAACGCGCCGCGCACCTTGTAGGAGCGCACGGTCTGCAGGTCTTCCCGCTTGAGCCAGATCTCGGCGCCGGTCACCTCGGACAGGCGCGGGCTGCGCTCCAGCGGCGTCGTCGCCACGATGCCGGCCAGCCGCGCAGCCGCCGCATCGACCGCAGCCGCATCGACCGCAGCCGCATCGACCGCGGCCGTATCGACGGCGTGTGTTCCTGTCTCCGGCTCGTCCTGGTGTGGACTGCTCACGTCACATTCCCCATCAAAGTCGTCATGTCGGTGCCGGAACCCCCCGCCGGCCGGGCAATGCGCGTGATCCCCCGATCAGTCGCGGTGACAGCCCGCTTCCTAGTGTCATAGTGCATCGACCCCGCCGGGCCCAAATCGCCGGGTCCCGCATGACCGGAACCCGCCGCCGCGGGAGCCGTCAAGCGATCTGCAAGAGGCGTGGCAAGCCACCTGAAATCGGACGACACTTCCGGCAAGCCACTTGAAATCACTCCATCGCACAGTAAGGCCATCCGCTGAACAGCACAGCAAAAAGGACGGCCCCGATGACGCTCCCCCGTACGCTCGCCTTAGCCGCCGCCACCCTCGCCACCGTCGCCACCGCGGCCGCCCTCGCCCCCGCCGCCCACGCCGCCACCACCCCCGCCGAGACGACCGAGCTCGCCGCCCCCGCCAAGTCGTGGGGCACGTACTACGCGCCCAGGCGCGCCGCAAAGGCGTGGGGCACCCTGACCGCCACCGGCGAGGACCACGCCGACCTGCCCACGGCCGACTCCGTCCGCATCACCGGCAAGGTCTACGACAACACCCGCCGCTCCTCGTGCGGCTGGGCCGTCCTCCGCATCACGTACCGCTCGGGCAACGAGCTGCCCTTCCGCGAGCGGTGGGTCCGCGACTGCAGCTACGGCAGCCCGAAGCACTTCTCGCTCCGCTACCGCGACGTCTACCAGGTCGAGCTCAAGGTCTGCTCCGAGCCGAAGGCCAAGAAGCCGTCACTCACCTGCCTGTACGCCGGCACCTGGAAGACCCTCTACCTGTCGAAGTGAGCCCCTCGAACGGCCTCCGGCCACGACACGCGGCGAGCACGGAACCGTCCTCCATGGGAGGGGAGGAGGACGCCCGTGCTCGACGACGTCGCGGCCGGAGTGCTGACCGGGCGGCGCGGCCGCCGCGGCAACGACGCCGCGGCGGCCGTCCGCCGGTACTGAAGCCTTTGCTCTAGTACGTGGCGGTGCGCGGGGCCGGTTCACTCTCATGCCATATGGCCGTGGACCGGGGGAAACGTCGAAATGTCGCCACACAATGGGGCAATGACTCACCCTTCAGCGCCGGACCCGTTCGGTCCGTACACGCATGGGAAGCCTAAGCAGGGATGGCGGGACTACGGCCGCGCCCCGTACGAGCAGCCAGGCCCCACGCCCCGGAGCCGCCCGGCCCCGGCATCCCAGCCCCAGCCGGACCCCGAGCCGGAGAGCCAGTGGCCCAGTCATGGACCGCTCGCCGGGGAACGCGTGCGGAGCCCGGGCCGCAGGGAGAGCGGGCCGCACCCGCGGCAGGGCAGCCCGCCACCCGGCTTTGGCGGCGCACCACCGGGCCGCCACAGCCAGCCCGGCCCCCCGGACGACCACCCTGACGCGCCGGACCCATACGTCTCTCAGGACTCGTACGGCCAGGACTCGTACGGCCAGGACTCGTACGGCCCCCAGGACGCGTACGGCCAGGACCTGTACGGCCGCCCTGACCCGTATGGCGACCAGGGCTTATACAGCCGCCCCGCCCCCTACGGGGACCAGGACCCGTACGGAGTCTACGGCGACCCCTACGGACGCCAGACCCCCTACGGTCCCTATGGTCAGCAGCCGCCCCAGGAGCCCTACGACCTGACCGCCGGCCCCTTCGACCGCCCGCCGAAGCGCGGCAAAACCATGATCATCGCCCTCTCGGCCGCCCTGGGCGTCGTCCTCCTGGGCGGCGGTACGGTCGGCGCCGTCTCCTACCTTAAAGCCTCGGGCAGCACGCCCGCGGCCCTCCCGGACGGCAGCGGCACATCAGCCCCTGTCGAAGCGCCCTCACCCTCGGACGAACCGGCCGAGGCGGAGGCCGGCGACAACCCCAAGACGAAGGCGACGGGCAAGCCGCCGGACCCCGCAGAAGAGCCGTCCCCCAGCACGTCTCCCAGCACGTCTCCCAGTACGTCATCCAGCTCGGCCGCCCAGCCCGGCTCACCGATCGCCCACACCGAGTTCGACGACTGGAAGTTCAACCTGTCGGGCGTGAAGTTCGACGCGAACAAGGTCGGCGGCTGGACCTACGAGACCTGCGAGCCCGTGGACGCCCAGGGCCTCCTGGCCAAGAACGACTGCCGCCGCGCCATCCAGGTCGCCTACTCCGCCTACCGCGGCCACCTCAAGGCGGTGCAGGTCATGCTGGAGTTCCCGTCGGACAAGGCGGCCAGGAACGCGGCCACCCGCATCACCAAGCTCACCACCGACGCCGTCAACATCCGCAGGGACATGGCCCTGCGCACCTTCGAGTACGGCAAGATCAGGACCAGCCCGGCCAAGAACTACGTGGTGGTCACCATCGTCACCGCGGACAGAACGGCCCAGTCGAAGGCCGACAAGTTCCACCTCTACATGCAGGCGGATTCGGTCGGCTACTTCCTGCTGCGCGACGTGACGATCACCAGCTGATGGGGGGAAGCATTCCCCATTAATGCCTAGGAAACTGTTTGTCAAGGGTTGTGTAGGGCATGGGATGGTAATCGGTCGGGAGGTGATGGTATGGAACTGGGAATGGCACTGTCGATCCCCCTGGAGAACGCCTCTGTTTCGCTGACGCGCAATGTGCTGGACGTCGCGTTGAAGCGGTGCGGGGTCCCCCGTGACGCCCGCCACGACATAGGGCTGGCGCTCACCGAGGCGTGCGCGAACGCCGTGCGCCACTCGGACGCCGAGCGGGACTACCAGGTGGACGCGGCACTGCACCGCGATCGGTGCGTGGTGGAGGTGACCGATCACGGCTCGGGGTTCGCCATCGAGGACTTCGGGGAAGGCGCGCCGCCCGACGCGGAGGGCGGGCGCGGCCTGCACCTGATTCACGCGCTGACGGACCGGGTGGAGATTCGTCATCATCGGGGGAGAGGCGTCACCGTGCATTTCGAGAAAGTGCTGGACGCCGCGCTCGCCGGATAGCGCCCGGCGGGAAAGATCACACGTTTCGGACCCGGCCGTACGTGGCATGACGCTGTGAACCGTACAGGCCGGATCGGCCGCACCCCCTCCACCCGGGAGCGTCACTCCATGAAACAGCACGCCGAACTGAAGGACTTCTGGGAGCAGCGCCTGCACGCCGACTGGACGGAGAGCGGCGTCGGCTACCAGCGGCTCGGGCTGGCGTTCAACACGTGGATGTACCGGGTGCGCGGCGAGGTGTTCCGGCGCGAGGTGGCGGCGCTCGGCCTCGACCTGTCCTCCGCACGCGTGCTCGACGTGGGCTCGGGCACCGGCTTCTACCTGCGGCAGTGGCGGGCGCTCGGCGCGAAGTCCGTCACCGGCTCCGACCTGACGGAGGCCGCCGCGCAGCGCCTGCGCGCCCGCTTCCCCGGCACCGACATCCTCCGGCTCGACATCGCCGACCCGGGTGACACGCTCGAACCCGCCTCCTTCGACGCCGTTTCGGCCATGGACATGCTGTTCCACATCACCGACGACGAGCGCTACCGCTCCGCGCTGCGCTCCGTCGCGCACGCGCTGCGGCCCGGCGGCACGTTCGTGCTGTCGGAGAACTTCCTGCACGGCAAGGAGCAGCGCGGCGACCACCAGGTCAACCACACGCTCCCCTGGATCACCGGCGCGCTCGCCGACGCCGGGTTCGACGTCGTACGCCGCGTGCCCATGCTCGTGCTGATGAACGCGCAGGTCGACGCCAACCCGGTGTGGCGCAAGCTGTGGGGCGGCCTGCTGCGGGCGGTCACCCTCACCGAGACCACCGGCGAGGTCGCGGGCGGGCTGCTCGCGCTGGCGGAGCGGCGGCTGGTCCGCGCCCTGCCGGAGAGCCCCACGACGGAGCTGATGATCTGCCGCCGCCGCTAACGGCCGTTCGCCGAGCACCAGGCGGCCCAGGTGGTGGCGCCGCCGCCGAGCTGCTTGGCGTGGAAGGACGACCAGGAGTTCTGGCTCGGGCCGGGCTGGCCGGGCGCGCTGCGGTAGAGCGGGTGGCGCGCCTCGACCTCGGCGCGCAGCCACGGCTCGACCTCGCCGTAGGAGTCCAGCGACCAGCTCCGCGCGTGGTAGGTGAGCCCGCCGCGCACCTCGCTCTCGGCCAGGCACATGAACGGCGCCCACGGGCTCGTCCGCGCCCAGCTGATCTTCGTCTCCATCGCCCCTGACGGCACCCGCCCCGGCCTGGTACGCGCGGCCACCTCCCGCTCGTCCACGAAGAAGTCGAACATCTCCTGCGCCGTGTAGACGCCGCCGGTCAGCCCGAACCGCTCGCCCAGCGTGGCGCCGAAGTCCGTGCGTACGGGGATGTCGCTGGTCCACGTCGTCTCGTCGTGCAGGCGGCGCACCGGCGGGCCCGCGTAGGACGGGGTGACGTCGAAGGGCCCGAAGTTGACGGTGTCGTTGTTGATGGGCACGACGGGGTACGTCTTCCCGTCCACCGGGTTCGTCCACTCGCGCAGGATCCGCGTGGGGTCCGCCGGGTCGGTGTAGAAGACGATCTCGCGGGAGAGCTGGTGGAGCCGGGTGGTGCCGGGCTCCCGGTAGAGGCGGCGGATGTTGTACCCCTCGATGCCGAACAGCTTCTGCCCGTGCCGCAGCGCCGGGTCGAGGGCGTTGCCCGGCACGTCGGCGTACACGCTGCCGGAGATCCTGAACACCATGTCGGCACCGTCGGGACGGCCGTACGTCTGCAGCGACAGCCGGGCGTTCCTGTCGGTGACCTGCCTGAAGACGGGGTCCGGGTCGGTGGGGTCGCCGGTGCCGGCGCTCGCCGGGACGGCGACGCTCATCAGCAGGGCGGCCAGGGCGAACGACCTGGTCAGCAGGGATCGCTTCATGGGGGGTGCCTCCGCGCACGGGGATGGGGAGGCCATTGTGATCATGCCGCCGCCGTCGCGTCCACCCGGTGTGGACGGAGGGTTGTGGCGGGTGTGTGGTGACGATGTGGCGCGAGGGGAGAGGCTGGCGATGAGCCGTCCACCGTCCATCCCGGGACGGGGCTCCAGGCGAAGGAGGACCCCCAGACAATGGCCAGCACGCACCGAGGTCCGATCAGCTTTCTGCGTACATCCGCCCGAGCAGTGACGATGTCGGCCGCCATCGCGGTCGCCGCCGTGGGTCTGAGCGCCGCGCCCGCCTCCGCGGCCTCCTGGCACCCGTACCAGGCGTACAAGAACTACGACACGTGCGTGGAAGTCGGCAAGTACGCGGTCGCCTACGGCAAGTCCACGAAGTACAAGTGCGACTGGGACAGCCCTTACTGGCTGCTCTCCCTCTACTACTGAGGCGGCTGAGCCCCTGACGGGGTGGGGTGTGCGCCCGGCGGAGGCTCCGCCGGGCGTTTCTCAACTCACTTCCACGACAGCAGCCGGCCGCGGAACTTGGGGTGCTTGGTCTCCCAGTAGCGCCAGCCCTCCACCCGGCTCGGCACGTTGGCGATGCCCGAGGAGACCTTGCGCCGGTCGCAGGTGGCGAGGACGGACCAGGCCGACCAGCCGATGCGGTAGCCGAGCACGCGGTACCACATGTTGCCGTACATGCCGTCGCTGATCTCGCGCGTGTAGTCGTGACCGCTGAAGACCTTGTGCCGTTCCTGCAGGTGGGGTAGGCCGAGCCGGCGGATGCTCTCCACCACGGCCTTGGTGTCGGTCCCCGTGCTGACCGCTGTGTCGGTCGCCGTGCCGTTCGCGGGGTCGGTCCCGGTGGGGTCTCCCGGGGCGTTCACGGGGTCGATCACGACGTCGGCCCCCGCGTCCGCACCCTGGTCGTCCCGCGGCCTGTCCCGCTGCTTGCGCAGCGTCTTCTCCTTCTCGTTCTCGGCCTCCAGGAAGGCGACCACCTCGTGCTCGCGGGTGACCGAGACCGTGATGGAGCCGCCGGGGCCGTCGATGAACCGGGTGCGCGGGATGAAGAAATTGCGCGGCGACTGCTGATGAATGCGCCAGAAAGTACGCGGGCGGCAGTTGCGGCCGCCGTCCTCGTCGGTCCTGGTCGTGTGGAATCCCCGGTCGCTATGAATTTTGCGCAGTTTACGGAACTTGTCGTGGTCTGAGTCCGCGCTGGCCGGAGCCGCGGTGGCCGCCAACGCCACCGTGAGGAGGGCGTGGGTGGCGGGTCGCGCCAGTTTTCGCAATGGGGTGAACATCTACCGTCCCTTTCGGAAAAGCACTCCTCGGTGGCCAGGCCGGTACGATGCTTACAGTTGACGCGAGCCCGGTGACAACGCCACGCCGCAGATGAATGGTCCACACCTGGCAAGATCAGGTGAAAGAGCGTCAATATCCGCCGCTGTTCCCAAAGAAACGATCACGGCAGGGCGCGGCTGTACCTACTAGTATGTATAGTCCGACCATGGAAGGACGGCCCCTCACGTGTACGCCAAGCAGTACGAGATCACCCTGCCCGCCGACTACGACATGACGATCATCCGCAAGCGCGTCGCCGACCGCGGTCACCTCCTCGACGACCGCGCGGGCTTGGGCCTGAAGGCGTACCTCATCCGCGAGCGCGGCATCGGCGGCTCGCCGGTCAACCAGTACGCCCCCTTCTACCTGTGGAACGACACCGGGGCGATGGCCCGGTTCGTCTTCGGGGGCGGCGGTTTCCAGGGCATCGTCAGCGACTTCGGCCGCCCCGCCGTCCTGCACTGGACGGGCGTCGCCTGCCACGCGGGCCCCGCCCGCACCGCACCGCCACGGGCGGCCTCCCGCCGGCTGACGCCCGTACCCGACCTGGACTCCATCGAGCGGGAGGCCGAGCGCCTGCGCGAGCTGTCCCGCCAGGACGGCGTGCACACCGCGGCGCTGGCCGTCGATCCGCATCACTGGCAGCTCGTGCGGTTCGTGCTGTGGGCGGAGACCTCCGCGCAGGACGCCGACGCCACCGAGCGTTACGAGGTGCTGCACCTGTCCGCGCCGGCCCTGGACGGCCTGCCGGAGGGCCGGACCTGGTGACGGGCTCTTGATGGGCGACCCCGGAGGGAACGTGCGCGACACCAGGAAGGCGCGCGCCGCCGCAGGGGAGGGCATGGGCGTGCGCCGCCGTCACGCGCGTCCCCGCCGGGGTTCACCAGTCCCTGACTCTCACTCACGCCGGGGCTATGGTCGTCACCCTAACGGCGAAAGCCGGCAAAAGGACCTGCTGCCAGGGCTTTTGTGACAACACTGTGTCAAAGGAGCGGACAGCGCCTGTCATGCGACGGCCCCGGCGCCAGGAGCGCCGCGGCCTGAGGCGTGCCCGGGAGGTGCGGTGTGCCAGGCCGTGCGAGGGTCAGCGGCCGATCGGGTGCCAGACCGTCTTGGTCTCCACGAAGGGCCTGATGCGGTCCAGGCCGGGATCGGCGTCGTGCCAGTCGTCCTGCGGCCGGGGCCGCAGCACCCGCTTGAGCGTGGTGGCCGCCAGCTCCTCCAGCTCGGTCGCCAGCTCACCGGCGCCCGCGAGGTCGAGCGCGTTCACGTCCGCGTGCCCGGCCAGGGGCAGGCCCAGCTCGGCGACCCGCCCGGTGAGCACGTTCGCCACGCCGCCCGGCAGGTCGGACGTGGCCAGCGCCTCGGCCAGCGTGATCGCCGGCAGCGGCGCCCGCTCGTCGGCGACCAGCACCGCCGTGTTGCCCGCGGTGATCACCGGGGCGAGCACCGAGACCAGCCCGAGCAGCGACGAGCCGGTGGGCGCGACCACGCCGACGACGCCGGTCGGCTCGGGCTCCGACAGGTTGAAGAACGGCCCCGCCACCGGGTTCGCGCCGCCCAGCACCTGACTGATCTTGTCGGCCCAGCCCGCGTAGTAGACCCAGCGGTCCACGGCCGCCGACACCAGCGCCCGCGCGCGGTCCGCGCCGACGCCCTCGGCCGCGGCCACCTCGGCGGCGAACTGGTCGCGCCGCCCCTCCATCATCTCGGCGACCCGGTAGAGGATCTGCCCCCGGTTGTAGGCGGTACGTCCCGACCAGCCGGGGAACGCCTTGCGCGCGGCCACCACGGCGTCGCGCACGTCCTTGCGCGAGGCCAGCGCGGCGTTGGCGAGGTGGGACCCGTCCGCCGACGTCACGGGGTAGGACCTCCCTGATTCCGAGCGCGGGAACGCGCCGCCGACATAGAGCTTGTACGTCCTGAGCACCGCGATACGCGGCGGGGTCTCAGCCAAGGTAGGCCTCCAATCCGAGCAACCCGCCCTCGCGGCCGTACCCGGACTCCTTGTAGCCGCCGAAGGGACTGGCGGGATCGAACACGTTGAAGGTGTTGGACCACACGACGCCGGCGCGCAGCCGGCTCGCGGTCCAGAGCATCAGGGAGCCCTTCTCCGTCCAGACGCCGGCCGACAGCCCGTACGGCGTGTTGTTCGCCTTGGCGACGGCCTCCTCCGGCGTGCGGAACGTGAGCACCGACAGCACCGGGCCGAAGATCTCCTCCCTGGCGACCCGGTGCGCCTGCGTGACCCCGGTGAACACGGTCGGACGGAACCAGTAGCCGCGCTCGGGCAGCTCGCAGGCCGGCGACCACGAGGTCGCGCCCTCGGCCTCGCCCGCGGCGGTCAGCTCGCGGATCCTGGCGAGCTGCGCGGCCGAGTTGATCGCGCCGATGTCGGTGTTCTTGTCCAGCGGGTCGCCGAGCCGCAGCAGCTCGATGCGGGCGCGCAGCCGTTCCAGCAGCTCCTCGGCGATCGACTCCTGCACCAGCAGCCGCGAGCCCGCGCAGCACACGTGGCCCTGGTTGAAGAAGATGCCGGACACGATGCCCTCGACGGCCTGGTCGATGGCCGCGTCGTCGTAGACGATGTTGGCGCCCTTCCCGCCCAGCTCCAGCGTGAGCCGCTTGCGGGTGCCCGCCACGGCGCGGGCGATCTGCCGCCCCACCTCGGTCGAGCCGGTGAAGGCCACCTTGTCGGCGCCCGGGTGGGCGACCACGGCCCGGCCGGTGTCGCCGGCGCCGGTCACGATGTTCACCACGCCGGGCGGCAGGCCCGCCTCCTGGCAGATCTCGGCGAAGGCGAGCGCGGTCAGCGGCGTCGTCTCGGCCGGCTTGAGCACCACCGTGTTGCCGGTGGCCAGCGCGGGCGCGACCTTCCACGCCAGCATGAGCAGGGGGAAGTTCCACGGGATGACCTGCGCGGCCACGCCCAGCGGCTTCGTGCCGACCCCGGCGTGCCGGAGCTTGTCGGCCCAGCCGGCGTAGTAGAAGAAGTGCTGCGCGACCAGCGGCAGGTCGATGTCGCGCGTCTCCTTGATGGGCTTGCCGTTGTCGAGCGACTCCAGCACGGCCAGCTCGCGGGAACGCTCCTGGATGATGCGCGCGATCCTGAACAGGTATTTGCCGCGCTCGGCGGCCGGCAGCGGCCCCCACACCTGCTCGAAGGCGCGCCGCGCGGCGGCGAAGGCGCGGTCCACGTCGGCCTCGCCGGCCGCGGCCACCTCCGACAGCGGCTCCTCGTCGGCCGGGTTGACGGTGACGATGCGCTCGTCGCTCTTGGCCGCGACGAACTCGCCGTCGATGAACAGGTCGTACGACGGCCGGATGGACACGATGGAACGTGACTCCGGCGCGGGCGCGTACTCGAAGATCTCCACGCCTCTCCCTAGTCGATGGTGTAGTAGTCGGGCCCGGCGTAGTGCCCGGTCGAGAGCTTGGTCCGCTGCATGAGCAGGTCGTTCAGCAGCGAGGACGCGCCCAGCCTGAACCAGGCGGGGTCCAGCCAGCCGGCCCCGGCGATCTCCTTGACCAGCACGAGGTAGCGCATGGCGTCCTTGGTGGTGCGGATGCCGCCGGCCGGCTTCACCCCGGCCTGCCGCCCGGTGGCGGCGCGGTAGTCGCGTACGGCCTCCAGCATCACCAGCGTCACCGGCAGCGTGGCGGCGGGGGACACCTTGCCGGTCGAGGTCTTGATGAAGTCGGCCCCGGCGTGCAGCGCCAGCCACGACGCGCGGCGCACGTTGTCGTAGGTGACCAGCTCGCCGGTCTCCAGGATGACCTTCAGGTGCGTGTCGCCGCACTGCTCCTTGACGGCCACGATCTCGTCGAACACCTTGCGGTAGTCGCCGGCGAGGAACGCGCCCCGGTCGATCACCATGTCGATCTCGGTGGCGCCGGCCGCGACCGCGTCGGCGGTGTCGGCCAGCTTGACCTCCAGCGACGTACGCCCGGAGGGGAAGCCGGTGGCCACCGAGGCCAGCCCGACCCCGGTGCCCGCCAGCGCCTCGGCGGCCGTGGCGATCATGTCGGGGTAGACGCACAGCGCCGCCACCGACGGAGCGCTCGGATCGGCCGGGTCGGGGCGCACGGCCTTGGCGGCCAGCGCCCGCACCTTGCCGGGGGTGTCCGCCCCTTCGAGCGTGGTCAGGTCGACCATGCGGATGGCCAGGTCGATGGCCTCCCGCTTGGCCGTCGTCTTGATCGACCTGGTGGCCAGGCCGGCGGCCCGCCGCTGTACGCCGACCTCGTCGACGCCCGGCAGACCGTGCAGATAGGCCCGCAAAGAGCCGGGGATGGTGTCAGGCACGAGCGCCACGCCTCTCGATGAGCATGTTGAGTACGAGGGCGACCAGCAGGATGAGGCCGGTCACCACCATCTGGAAGAAGGAGCCGAGGCCGAGCAGGTTGCACAGGTTGCGCAGCACCGACAGCAGCAGCACCGCCACGAACGTGCCGAACACCCCGCCCCGGCCGCCGAACAGGTTGGTGCCGCCGAGCACGACGGCGGCGATCGCGTCCAGCTCCAGCCCGTTGAACGCGGTGGGCTGCCCCACGGTCAGCCGCGAGGTGAGCAGCACCCCGGCCAGCGCCGCCAGCGCGCCCGACACCGCGAACACCGTCGTGATCACCCCGCGCACCGGCAGTCCGGACAGCCGGGCGGCCTCCTTGTTGCTGCCGACGGCGTAGACGTACTCGCCGAACGTGGTGCCGCGCAGCACCAGGGCGGCCAGCACGGTGATCGCCACGAAGATGATCCCGACGATCGGCACGTAGCCGATGAACCCGCCGCCGAGCAGCTGGAACCCCTCGGAGGCGTTGGCCTCCGCGGGCTTGCCGTCGGTCAGCAGATACGTCAGGCCGCGGATCGCGGTCAGCCCGGCCAGCGTGGTCATGAACGCCGGCAGCGACAGGTACGCCGACAGCCCGCCCATGATCGCGCCGAACACCGCGCCTGCCGCGATGCTGATGAGGATCGCCGGCAGCACCGGCACCCCCGACCCGATGAGGATCGCGACCGTCATGCCGCCGAACGCGGCCACGCTGCCCACCGACAGGTCGATGCCGGCGGTCAGCACGACCATGGTCATGCCGATGGCCACGATCCCGGTGAGCGAGGACTGCTGGAGCAGGTTCGCGATGTTGCGGCCGGTCAGGAACTGCGGCGCCAGCAGCGAGGCGACCACGCACAGCCCGAGGAAGACCAGCAGCAGGTTGGACTTGACGATGAGGTCGGCGCCGCGGCGCCGGCGGGCGCCGCCATCCTGGGGGGCGGCTGCGGTCGCGGTGGATCCCGGCGAACCCGTGGATCCGAGCGAAGCTGTCATGGTGCGGCTCCTGTGATGACGGTGTGCGCGATGACGTTCTCCGGGCTGACCCGGGGGTCGAAGTGCGCGACGTTGCGGCCCTCGTACAGGACCTGGATCCGGTCGGCGTTGGCGGTCAGCTCGTTGAGCTCGCTGCTGGCGAGCAGCACGGCCACGCCCTGGTCGGCCAGGTGGCGCACCTGGCGGTAGAGGTCGGCCTTGGCGCCGACGTCCAGGCCGCGCGTGGGCTCGTCCAGCAGCAGGACCCTGATCCCGCCGCGGGTGATCCACTTGGCCAGCACGACCTTCTGCTGGTTGCCGCCCGACAGCTGACCGACGAGCTGGCCGGGGCCCGACGCCTTGACGCCGAGGTCGGCGAGCGCCGGCTTGGTCAGGCGCTGCCCGGCCCGGCCGGGCAGCAGCCACGGCGGCTTGCCGAGCGCGCTGATCGCCGCGTTGCGGCTGACCGACAGGCCCAGCATCAGGCCCTGCTCCTTGCGGCTCTCCGGCACCAGGGCCAGGCCCGCGCGGACGGCGGCGGCCGGGCTCGCGACCTTGAGCGGCCGGCCGCCGAGCGTGGCGGTCACCTGGGCCTTCAGGTCGCCGAACAGGGCGCGCAGCAGCGTCGTACGGCCGGCGCCGCCGAGCCCGGCCAGCCCGACGACCTCGCCGGGCCGTACGTCGAGGTCGCGCACGTCCAGCAGGCCGGGCACGTGCACCCGCTCGACGCTCAGCAGCGGCTCGCCCCGCGGCGCGGCCCGGTCGGTGGCGCCCACCAGCTCGCCGCCCGCCTCGCCGATCATGGCGGCGACCAGCTCGTCGGGGCGCGTGGAGGCCAGGTCGTAGACGCCGACCGCGCGGCCGTCGCGCAGCACCGTGGCCCGGTCGCCGATGTCCATGACCTCGTCCATGCGGTGCGAGATGAAGATGACCGAGCGGCCCTCGGCGGTGAGCGACCTGATGACCGCGAACACCGCCTCCAGCTCGCTCTCGCCGAGCGTCGCCGACGGCTCGTCCATGACGATGACCCTGGCGTCCGCCGTCAGCGCCTTGGCGATGGCGGTGAGCTGCTGCGCGGCGATCGGCAGCGTGCCGACCCGCGCGCTCACCGGGAAGTTCGCGCCGACCCGGTCGAGCGCGGCGCGGGCCAGCTTGGCCCGCTGCCCCCTGCGGACGAAGGGGCCCAGCCTGGGTGCCCTGCCGAGCAGCAGGTTCTGCGCCACGGTGAGGTCGGGCAGCAGGTCCAGCTCCTGGTAGATGACCGCGATGCCGGCCGCGAGCCCGGCGTGCGGGGTGGCGGGCGCGTACGGCTGCCCGTCGAGCAGGATCGTGCCCTCGTCCGGCTGGTACGAGCCCGCCAGGACCTTCATCAGCGTGCTCTTGCCCGCCCCGTTCTCGCCGAGCAGGCAGTGCACCTCGCCGGGCCGCACGCTCAGCTCGACCCCGTCGAGCGCGACGGTGCCGGGGAACCGCTTGACGATCCCGGACATGTGCAGGCGTTCGGGAGTCTCGCTCATGCCGCCTCCAGCAGGTGTCTGGCGTTGTGGTCGTCGGTGATCAGCACGTCGCACAGGCCGCTCGTCACCACCGCACGGCAGACCGCCCGCTTGGCCGTGCCGCTGACCAGCGCGACCGACGTGGCGGCCGAGCGCAGCAGGTCGAGGGAGAGCCCGAGGGTGCGGCCGTCGAGGTCGGGGTCGACGATCCGGCCGTCCGCGTCGATGAAGCGGCCGAGCACGTCGCCGACCGCGCCGGCGGCGGCCAGCCCGGCGAGGTCGCCCGCGTCGATCTGCCCGGAGTCGACCAGCACCGAGTCGTTCCCCATGGCGCCCGGGCTGAACAGGAACAGGTCCGCCTTGGCGGCCAGGGCCAGCACGTCGGCGACGGCCCTGTCGCTCTCCAGCACCTGACGGGTGCTCTGCTGCTGCAGGATCGCCGGTGCCGCCAGCAGCGTCGCGGTGCCGCCGCCGTGGTGGGCGATCAAACTGGCCATGCTGTGCGCGCTGGTCGGCTCCCGGGATCGGCTGAGCGCGCCGTTGATCTGCACGACGTGCACGCCCGTGGCCCAGCCGGGCGTCAGCCCGCCGGCCAGGCGGTCGAGCGTACGCCCCCAGGACACCCCGATCAGCCGGGGCGCCGGCCGCATCTCCATCAGGTGGTCGGCGCCCGCCGCGGCGACCCGGTCGCGGGCGTGCTCGGCGTCCTCGCCGCCGACCGACACCACGACGGCCTCGCGCAGCCCGAACCGCTCCTTGACCGCCTGCTCCAGCGTGCGGACGCGGGAGCGCGGGTGCAGCACCTCGATGCGGACGATGCCGACCTCGCGCGCCTCGGCCAGCATCCTGCCCACCTTCCAGCGGGTCAGGTGCATGGCGTTGGCGATCTGCTCCTGCGTCTCGCCCGACTCGTAGTAGCGCACCGCCACCTGGTAGAGCTGGTCGTCATCGCTCATGGCGGCCTCCGCTCAGCCGGTGGGAGATGCCCGTCGTCGCGGCCGTGGCCTCCCGGTAGCCGGCGTAACCGGCCTGGTACGCCGCCGCGTGCGCGGCGACCGGCTCGACCGTGCGCACCTTGGGCGCGTACTCCGCGGCGGCCTCCGCCAGCGACGCGTGCCGCCCCGAACCGGTCGCGGCCAGCACCGAGCAGGCCCGCAGCGTCAGGTTGTCGCCGGTGACCAGGTGCACGGGGCGGCCGAGCACGTCGGCGGTGGTCTGCAGCCACAGCTCGTTGTGCTGGATGCCGCCCGACAGGAAGATCTCCGACACCGCGACGCCGCCGTCGGTGAAGGAGTCGACGACCTGGCGGGTGCCGTACGCGACGCCCTCGACGGCCGCCCGGTAGACCTGCTCGGGCGTGCTGGCCAGCGTCAGGCCGAGCACCGCGCCGCGCAGCCGGGGGTCGCGCAGCGGGGTGCGGTTGCCCATGAAGTAGTCAAGCACGATCAGGCCGTGCTCGACCGGCGGCACCCGCGTGGCGGCGGCGATCAGGCCGCCGATCTCGGCGCGCGGCCGGCCGATGAGCTTCTCGCCCGCCCAGGCCAGCACCGAGCCCGCGCTGACCTGCCCGCCCTCGACGAGCCACCGGCCCGTGCGCAGCGCGTCCGGGTAGGGACCCCACACCGTGGGCGGGAACACCGGCTCGGCGATCTCCGTGACGAACGCGTTGGACGTGCCGCACACGATCGACACGTGGCCCTCCTGGGCGCCGCCGATGGCCAGCAACGACAGGTGCGCGTCGATGCCGCCGGACACCACCGTGGCGGTGCCCGTGACGCCCAGCTCCGCGCGGGCCGGCTCGGCCAGCGGCCCCACCGGGTCGCCGACCGGCACGATCTCGTCGGGCAGCTTGGCGGCCAGGTCGGCGACGCCGAGCTGCTCGTACAGGTCGTGCGGGAAGCCCGCGCCGCGCGGGTCGTAGTTGCTCTTGCAGACGGCGTTCATGCGCGACCCGGCCCAGCGGCCGGTCAGCCGCCACACCATGTAGTCCACGGCCTCGACGATGCGGGCCGCCGCCCGGTACGTCTCCGGCTCGTGCCTGGCCAGCCACATCGCCTTGGGCACCAGCCACTCCACGGCGTCGCTGCCGCCGGCGTACCGCAGGACCGGGTGGCCGGTCCGCGCGGTCAGCTCCGACTCCTCGCCGGCGCGGCCGTCCATCCACAGCAGCGCCGGGCGCAGCGGCCGGCCACGGCCGTCCAGCACGGCCACCGTCGAGGCCGTGGTCGCCACCGCGACCCCCTCGATCGGCGGGCCGCCCGCGGCGGCGAGCGCCTGCCGCGCGGCCGACACGCTCGCCCGCCACCAGTCGTCCGGATCCTGCTCGGCCCAGCCAGGCCGGGGGAAGCGGGTCGGATACGCCTCGGCGCCCGACCCGAGCAGCGCCCCCTGGTCGCCGTAGACCGCCGCGCGGGCGCCTTCGGTCCCCAGGTCGAGGGCGAGGAAGGCAGCCATGCTCACTCCTCGTTCGGCAGGAAGAGGACCTTCGAGCTGAAGATCGACCGCTCGCCCAGGGCGGCCATGGTCTCCGGCAGGGCGTCGAGACCCAGCTCGTGGGTGATCATGAACTTCCAGGCCAGCTCGCCGGAGGCCAGCGCGCGCGCCGCCGTCCGCCACTCGTCGCCGGGGAACGGCGCCGAGAAGGAGTTCCACGCCCCGTGCAGGGTGACCTCGCGGCGCAGGAACGAGCTGAACGTGGACTCCGGCAGCACCACCGGGTCGTGCGGGATGCCGATGAACACCGCCTCTCCGTGCCGGCCCGCCAGCGCCACCGCCTGGTCGATCGTGGCGGGCACGCCCGCCGACTCGATGACGATGTCGTAGCCCTCGCCGGCCACCTCGGCCGCAGCCTCCGCGCTGGTCGCCGTGTGGGTGGCGCCCGCCTCGGCGGCCATCGCGGCCTTCTGCTCGTTCAGCTCGATCGCCAGCACCTCGGACGCGCCCGCGAGCCTGGCCCACTGCACCGCGAACAGCCCGATCGGGCCCGCGCCGACCACCGCCACCCGGCGGCCGCCGCGCATGTTCGTCCGCCACAGGGCGTGCAGCGCGATCGCCGCCGGGTCCATCATGGCCGCCGCCCTCGGGTCCAGGTCCGCGGGCAGCACCATGAGATTGCCCGCGGGGACGGTCACGTACTGGGCGTACGCGCCGTCGCGTCGGCTGCCGAAGTAGCCGTACTTCTTGCACAGGCTGAAGTGGCCCTGGGTGCACGGGCCGCAGGTGCGGCACGGGATCAGCGGGGGGACGGTGACCAGGTCGCCCTCGCGGACCTTGCCCTCGGCGGCCAGGTTCGCGCCGAGCCCGACGACGTGGCCCGAGAACTCGTGCCCGCAGATGATCGGGAAGTGATAGGCGATCCCCGGCTGCAGCATGCGCGAGATGTCCGAGCCGCACACGCCGCAGGCCGCCACACGTACGAGCGCCTCGTCCGGGCCCGGCTCGGGCACGGGCACCTGCTCGACCCTGATGTCGCCGGGCGCGTGGAGCACCGCCGCCTGCATGGTTTCCGCCATCGTTGTGCCTTTCCTACTTCTCTTGTGCCGCGGCGAACTCGCCGTCGCCGATGTACTGGGCCGCGTTGCCCTTGTCGATGAGCGCGGTGCCCGCGTCGATGTTCGGCTCGACCTGCTCGCCGTTCTTGACCTTGAGCACGGTCTCGACGGCCTTGGCGCCGAGGGAGAGCGGGTCGTTGAGCGCGGTGGCCACGTACTGGCCGTCCGGGATCTGCTTGACCGCCTCCATGAGGCCGTCCACGCCCGCGACCAGGACCTTGTCCTTGCCGTTCTCCTTCAGGACCTGGAGCGCGCCGAGTGCCATGTCGTCGTTGTGCGCGTACACGGCGGCGACGTCGGGGTGCACCTGGAGCAGGTCCTGCATCGCGGTGACCGCCTTGGAGCGCACGTAGTCCGAGTACGGGCCCTCGACGATCTTGATGTTGGGGTTGCCCTTCACGGCGTCGTGGAAGCCGGCGCTGCGGTCACGCGCCACCGCGCCGCCCGCGTCGCCGCGGATCTCGATGACCTTGCCGCCCTTGTCGCCGAGCGCCTCGCTGAGCCGCTTGCCGACGAGCTCGCCCATCGCCTTGTTGTCCCGCCCGACCTGGGCGACCGCGCCCTCGGGCACCGGCCGGTCCACGGTCACGACCGGCACGCCCGCCGCCTTGGCTGCGGCGATCCCGGGCTGCACGCCCTGGGGGTCCACCGGGTTGACCAGCAGGACGTCCACCTGGCGGGTGATCAGGTCCTGGATGTCGTTGTTCTGTTTGGTGACGTCGCCGCCCGCGTCGGCGAAGTAGAGCGAGGCGCCCGCCTTCTTGGCGGCGGCCTCGGCGCCCTCGCGGAGCTGGACGTAGAAGGGCGACTGCTGGGTCGCCTGGCTGAAGCCGATGGCGACCGGGCCGCCGGACTTCTCGCCGCCCGCTTCCGTCGACCCGCCTGGTGTGGACGACACCGAGCAGGCGGTCAGGGCGGAGATCAGGAGGAGTGCAGGGATTGTGAGCAGCCGAAATCTACTCATGGGGGCCTCCGTATGTGACGTAGGTAACGCACCGTAAGTCGGGAATTAACCTCGATGCAACACTTGAGCCGGAATTTGCTCATATGAGCAGACTTGGGGCCCTTGCTCCTGGTGTCCTTTGACCGTCACAGGAGTTTCCGCAGGTCACAGCCGTTGCGGCGGCTCCGCGGCGCCGTACGTGTCGGAAGCTCGACCGCGCAGCTGTCGTGGATGCAGGACGCCTTCGTCCTGCCGGTCGCCGCGCTGATCCTCACTGCAGGAGTGTTCGCCGACGTCCACGGGCGCGAGAAGATCTACCAGGCGGGCCTCGTCCTGATCGGCCAGGCGGTGCCGGACGTGTGGCGGCGCGGCACGTACATCGGCTGGTGGACCACCTGCATGATGGCCGCCATGGCCGTGCCGCCACTGATCGCCGGCGTCGTGCTCGAACACGCCGGCTGGCGCTGGATCTTCCTCCTTCCGGTGCGCGACCTCGTACGGCGAACCGCTCGCCGTGGCGGCGCTGGCGGTGGCCGTGCTCAGCGGCGCCGCGTTCGTCCTGGTGGAGCGGCGCGCAGCAGCGCCCCCATGCTGCCGCCGTCGTTGTTCCGCAGCCCGGCCTTCACCGCCTCGACCCTGGCCGTGCTGATCAGCTTCCTCGGCCCTGATCGGCTTCTTCTTCGTGCTCAGCCTCTACTTCGGGCTCGTCCAGCAGCTGAGCACCCTGGAAGCGGGCCTGCGCATGGTGCTGGTCAACGTCGTCTCCATGCTGCTAGGCCTGGTCATGGGGACTCGCCCTCGACACCCTGCCGACCCATCTCACCGGAGCCGGCCTCACCGGCGCGTCCGCCCAGCAGGTCCTGCACACCGCCGACGCAGGCGGCCTCGGCGCAGTCGCCGGCCTCGACCTCGGCCCCGCCACCGCCCAGGCGCTGACGGCGGTGTCGGGCGCGTTCCTGGACGGCATGCGCCTCTGCCTGAGCGTCTCGGGAACCCTGCTGGTGGCCGCCGCCCTCGCCGCCGCCGTGCTGCTGCGCCGCACCGGCGAACGCGTACGGACCGGCTGACCCCCGTCAAGGCCCCCCGCCCCACACAGGGGGCCTCGGAGATCGGCCCTCAGGCCCCGGCGGACGGCTCGCGCGGCGCCACATACGGCACGTCCGGCGGCAGATGCTCCCGCAACCGATCATCGAACCCGTCGTCGACGTCCCGATACGACCGGTACGCCGGCGGATAGTGCCACCCCCAGGGCTGCTCCCTGTGATGCCCCCACCACCAGCGCCGCGGCTGCCGCAGCCGCTCCACGATGGCCAGCACCGTGTCCCCCACCTCGGCCGGATCGGGCAGCACGTCACCACCGAAGTACCGCTGCCGCCTCAGCAGCGTCGGGCAGCGCACGTCTCCCCGCACGAAGCTCCCGAACCGCCACCCGCTCTCCTCGTCCCAGGCCAGCGCCAGCACGCACTCCTCGACGAGCTCCCGATCCTCGATGAGGATGGAAGCCGAGCGCGGCAGGAACTCCGCCATCCAGTGATCACTCGGCTGAACGGCCCGCCGAACGAGAGCCAGGTAGACATCGTGCAGGTAGCCGACATGCAACTCCTGCCACTCCACATGCCAGACACCCCTGGGCGTCACCACATCGGTGCCCGTGGGGCGGCGACCCCACGCGGCAAGCCGGTCGAGCTGAGCTCCGGCCTTGACCCGCCCTTGAGGACCAGGGACATGCAAGGCTCCCCTCTTTCTCGCGGAACCAGGGATGCCGAGCTGCCGACATGCGACGGGCTTTTGAAGGGCGTCCCCGTCGTCGGCGATTTCTGTGGTCATCCGCACCCCTCCCGCTACCAATGGTGAGGTATGGTAAGTCTGCATGCAATCTTGCACGCAGTCTTACTTCTGTGGCTCAATATCTGGAGTGATCAAGGCTCTGTCCGGGAATTAGCCACTTTTGGGACATATATGGTCAATCGCACTTCTCCGCCCACCGTGCAGCGTCGCATTCTGGCGCGGGAGCTGCGTCATCTCCGTGAACGTGCGTCCCTGACGGGCGACGACATCAAGGACCGGCTCGGCTGGTCGCCTTCCAAGATTTCCAGGATCGAGAACGCCCGCATCAGCGTCTCGCAGGGCGACATCGAATTGTTGCTCGACGTCTACAATGCCTCCGCCGTCCAGCGCGAGCGCCTTCTGGCGCTGGCCGGCCAGACCCAGACCCCGCACTCCTGGCGGGCCTATCCCGCGCCGACGCAGGAGTTCCTGTCGTTTCTCGAAGTCGAGGCGGTGGCCGACTCGATCCGGCAGTGGGAGGTGGGGGTGGTGCCGGGCGTCCTGCAGACGGAGGCGTACGCGCGGCATCTGATCCAGAGCTGGCGCGACATCGACGACACGCTGACGCAGCGTCAGGTCGAGGACCGCGTCGCCATCCGGCTGAACCGCCAGAAACGCTTTCTCCCTCCGGAGTCATCGCACATATGGATCGTTATGGACGAATCCATACTTATGCGGACAGTCGGTGGGCCTGACGTCATGGCGGAACAATTGCAGCAGCTGGTGGACTTCTCCCTGCTGCCCAACGTGAAGCTCCAGGTCGCACCGCTCGATCGGCCCCGGGGGGTGTTCGAGGAGTCCTTCACCCTGCTGAATCTGGACCGGAGCAACCCCCTCGAGCAGTGCCTGGTCTACATCGACCACAATCTCACCAGTCAATTCCTGCTGGATGAACAGCGCTCGATCTACTTCGAGAAGATGTTCGAATATTTCCACAGGAGTGCGTTGGACGAGGAGACGAGCCGCACCATCATTTCGAGATACAACCGTGATGCATCCATGGTTTGAAGTGGCCAGCGGTGCTGGTGGGGCGGCCGATAATATTCCCCGCATGCAAGATCAGTGGACGCGGTCCAGCTTCTGCGGGCATAACGGAAATTGCGTTGAAGTCCGCCTGCTGGATGACGATATGGTCGCCATTCGCGACAGCAAGAACCTTGGCCAGCAGCCCCTCGTGATCACGGCCTCCGCCTATCGGCAGCTGATCGAGAAGGTCAAACGAGGCGACGTCTAGCGCGTCCACTCACGAACCATCGACCACCATGCCCGCCTCAGCAGCCGGCGCCCGTGAAGGGCGTCGGCTGCTCGTCGGTTCGGCCGGTCAGGTGAGGTTCAGGCCGCCGTCCACGGCGAGGATCTGGCCGGTGAGCCAGGTTGTGGTGGGGTCGGCGAGGTGGAGGATCCAGGTGGCCACCTCCTCCGGGACGCCGCGGCGGCCCAGGGGGATGCTGGCGGCCTCGTCCTGCTTGATCTGGGTGACGGTCTCCTCCGGGAGGCCGGCGGCGGTCAGGGCCTCGCTCTCCGTGGGGCCCGGTGCGACGGCGTTGACGCGGATGCCGTCGGCGGCCAGTTCCAGGGCCCAGCTTCTCGTCAGCTGTTCGATGGCGGCCTTCGAGGCGGCGTAGTGGGCGGCGCCGGGCAGGGGGCGGTGGCCGTACGTGCTGGAGATGTTGATGATCGTGCCGCGGGTCCTGCGCAGGTAGGGCAGGGCGGCGTGGGCCAGGAGGCTCGGGGCGGTGACGTTCAGGGCCAGGAGGCTGGCGATGCGCGTCGCGTCCGTCTCCGCCAGCGGCATCATGGCTGTGCCGCCGGCGTTGTTGACCAGGACGTCGAGGTGGCCCCAGCGGTCCGTGGCGGCCTTCACCACGGCCTGCGGGGCGCCGTCCGCGGTGATGTCGGCGGAATGGACGGCGATGCCGGGGTGGTGGGTGGCGGTCTCCTCCAGAGGGGCCGGGCGGCGGCCGACGGCGAGTACGTGCGCGCCCGCCTTGGCCAGGGTGATCGCGGTGGCCCGGCCGATGCCGGAGCCGGCGCCGGTGACGATCGCGACGGTGTTCTCGAGATGACGACTGGTCACGTGCTGAACTTCCTTGCTCTGTTCGGTGCGGTCAGATGCTGGGGTGGGTTCGTGGGCCCGCACGGAGGGGGAGGCGCAGCGTGACGTGGGCGCCGTGGGTCTCGACGTGCAGGCTGCCGTGGTGGGCGGTGGTGATGGCGCGGGCGATGGCCAGGCAGAGTCCGGAGCCTCCCTGGTCGCCGACCGGCTCGTCGCTCGTTTCCGAGGGGTCGTCGCTGGTCAGGCGGAGTTCCGCGTAGTCGGCCGTGCGGTCCAGGGTGACGGTCGCCGGGTGGCGGGTGGCGCCGAGGAGGATGGCCAGGAGGCGGGTCAGGTAGGTGGAGGAGGCGCGCGTGAGGACGGTCGGGTCCAGGCGGAGCCGCACGTCGCCGACATCGGCCGACGCCGACTCCACCAGGGCGGTCAGGTTCACGTCGGTCAGTTCGCGGTCGTCGAGACCGGCTTCGAGCCTGGACAGCAGGAGCAGGTCGGTGGTGACGTTTTCCAGCCGGTCCAGGTCGTCGCTGACGTGGTCGAGCAGGTCGGTCACGTCGATGTCGTCCGGGTGCCGCCGCGCCGCCTCCACCTGGACGCGCAGCGCGGCCAGCGGCGTACGGACCTCGTGGGAGGCGTCGGCGGTGAAGCGCCGCACCGCATTGGCCCGTTCGTGCAGCTCGTCGGCGCGCGGGATGAGCACGGGCATGCCCATCAGCTCGTCCTGCTCGCGCCCGCAGGCGTCGAGGCAGGGCTGGTTGGCCGCCACGATCGTCATGTCCCCTGCCATGACCAGGCACGGGTTCGGGACGGCCGCGAGCAGGGCGGCGTGGTCGTGTCTCATCGGGTTCCTCCCCAGGCGCTGAGCGAGCCTGTCACCAGCTAGGACAGCGCAGCCCTCCGGTCTGTGACCGAAAGGGGGCGGCTTTACCGACCCGAGGGCTTAGGGGGAGACGGCGGGGGGAGGATGCGGTGGATCGAGGGGGAGGCGTGTCATGAAGGTCGTGGTGGTCGGCGGGACCGGCCTGATCGGATCGAAGCTGGTGACCAGGCTGTCGCGCGACGGCCACGAGGCGGTGGCGGCCTCGCCGCGCACCGGGGTGAACACGCTCACCGGCGAGGGTCTCGCCGAAGCGCTGGAGGGGGCGCAGGTGGTGGTCGACGTGTCGAACGCGCCGTCGTTCGAACCGGCCGCCGTCCTGGAGTTCTTCGAGACCTCCACCGGCAACCTGCTGGCCGCCGAGTCTGAGGCGGGGGTCGGGCACCATGTCGCGTTGTCCATCGTGGGCACCGAACGCATGCCGGATAACGGATATTTCCGGGCGAAGGTCGCGCAGGAGCGGCTGATCGAGAAGTCGGGGATCCCGTACTCGCTGGTGCACGCGACCCAGTTCTTCGAGTTCGTGAAGGGCATCGCGGACGAGGCCGCCGACGGGGGAGTGGTGCGCATCGCGCCGGTGCTGTTCCAGCCGATCGCCGGGGACGACGTGGCGGCGGCGCTGTGCGAGGTCGCGGAGGGTACGCCGCTCAACGGCCGGCTGGAGGTCGCCGGGCCGGAACGGGTCAGGATGGACGAGTTCGTCCGGCAGGCGCTGGCGGGGCTCGGTGACCCCCGTGAGGTGGTCACCGACCCGCACGCGCGTTACTTCGGGAGCGAGCTCGGCGAGCACTCGCTCGTGCCGCTGGGGGAGGCGCGGCTCGGCGAGGCTCGCTACGGCGACTGGGCCGCCGCCCGGTAGCACGCCCGAGACGTCAGACGGACTGGCGGCCCAGGGCGCGGAGCTGGTCGGGCGTCAGAGCCGAGACGTTCTGGTCGATGGGGACGTCCGTGTACTGGTGGATCGCCCACGACTTCCAGTCGGCCGGCGGCGTGATCGCGCCCTTGGCCCGGCTGTAGTGGGCGACCCAGAGCGGGTACTGCGCCAGGCCGTGGCCGTAGGTGTCGGCGAAGTTCCAGCCGCTGTAGAAGAGCGGCTTGGTGCCGGTCTGGTTCTCCACGTACGACAGCCACGCCTTGGCCCAGGTGTTGACCTCGGCGACGGACTTGCCGTCGGTCGTCTCCAGGTCGAGGACCAGCAGGTCACCGGCCTTGGCGGGCTGGGCGTTCACCGCGGCCAGGAAGTGGTTGGCGTCGGCGATGGGGTCGTCGGCGGGGTGGCCGTAGTGGTAGGCGCCGCGCACGATGCCCTTCTCGCCGAGCTCCCGCCAGTGCCTGGCGAAGGAGGAGTCGACGAAGTCGGTCCCCTCGGTGGCCTTGATGATGCCGAACTGCGCCGAGCTGGAGCTCCAGTCGTACAGCGGCTCGTAGTGGGAGATGTCCAGGCCGTAGGTCAGGGCGGAGCTGTGCTGGGCCGCCTCGTGCGGGGCGACCTGGTCGGTGGTGGAGGCGTGTGCGGTGCCGGTGACGGCGGTGACGGCGGCGAGTACGGCTCCGCCGAGCGCCAGTCCGAGGCGCTTGCGGTTCTCGGCAAGCTTGGCCATGCGGATGTTGACTCCTTGCTTCCATGCCGCCTACCGGGTTAGCTGACGGGTTCGGGACTGGAAGTGCCCTACGGACGCGCATGAGCGGGCGTCCGATTCACCCCGGAAAGTGGGTCCCCGGTTCCGCGGGACGCGGATTCGGCGGCCGTACGCCGGAGGCGGCGTACGGTCCGGTCAAAGATGCGAGGTCACGCGCTGCGGTGGTCCCTCGACCCGCAAAAAGTACATAATTCGCAAAAGTATCTGCAAGTACTCCAAAGGGACTTTCACTCCGCTGGCCTGGTAAGCGGTTCGAAATCCCCGTGTACGTCGCGGATTCGGAAATGGGTAAAGTTTTCCGGCACTCACTCCAGACGGAGCGTGCTGGCCGTCCTCGAGAGGGTCTCCGGCGGCGGCGCGGCGCCGTACGACGGCACGAGCTCGCGCAACGCCGGCCGCCAGCCGTCCACCCGGCCGGGGAAGGCACGTCCGAGCACGTCCAGCATGATCGCCACGGACGCCGACGCCCCGGGTGAGGCCCCGAGCAGGGCGGCGAGCCCGCCGTGGGCCGACGTCACCACCTCGGTGCCGAACCCGGCGATCGACCCGCGCCCGTTCACCGGCTTGACCACCTGCACCCGCTGGCCCGCGGTGATCGGCTCCCAGTCCTCCGCCCGCGCCTCGGGGACGAACCTGCGCAGCGCCCGCAGCCGGTCGCCGCGCGTCTGCACGAGCTGCTCGACCAGGTAGCGCAGCAGGGCCGGCTCGGCGCGGGCGGCGCCGAGCAGCGTCATGACGTTGCCGGGCGTGACGGATCCCGGCAGGTCGGTGAGCCTGCCGCGTTTGAGGAAGCGCGGCGAGAACGCGGCGAAGGGCCCGAACATCAGGTACGTCCGCCCGTCCACGACCCGGGTGTCGAGATGCGGCACCGACAGGGCGGGCGCGCCCGGCTCGGCGTGGCTGTAGACCTTGGCGCGGTGCCCGGCCACCAGTTCGGCCCGGTCCGTACGCAGGAACCGCCCGCTGATCGGAAACCCCCCGTACGCCCGCGTCTCCGCCACCCCGGCGCTCTGCAGCAGCGGCAGCGTACCCCCGCCCGCCCCCAGGAACACGAACGACCCGCGCACCCCGTAGTCGCGGGCACCCGCCAGGTCGCACACGCGCAACCGCCACGACCTGCGGTCACGGGAGAGCCCGCGCACCTCGTGCCCGGTCCGCACCTCGACGCCGTCACGTTCGAGCGCGGCGAACAGCCGCCGGGTCAGCACGCCGTAGTCGACGTCGGTGCCGCCGCGAGAACGGCACAGCGCCACCTGCTCACCGGCGGGCCGACCGGCGAACATGAGCGGCAGCAGCTCCGCCATCACCGCCCGGTCGCGGATGAATTCGAGCCCTTCGAACAGCGGATGATCGCGCAGCGCCGCATGCCGCAGCCGCAGGTGCTCGACCCCGGCCGCGCCCCGGGCGAAGGAGAGGTGTGGCACCGGCCGGATGAACCCCGCAGGATCGCCCAGCGTGCCCTCCTCGACCAGGCTCGCCCACAGCTGCCGGGAGAGCTGGAACTGCTCGTTGATCGCGATGGCCCCGCCCACGTCGATCGAGCCGTCGCCGGTGAGCGGTGTGTAGTTGAACTCGCACAGTCCCGCGTGCCCGGTGCCGGCGTTGTTCCAGGCCGACGAGCTCTCCAGGCCGGGGCCGTCGAGCCGCTCCAGGACGAGCACCGACCAGTCCGGCTGCACGCGGCGCAGCAGCACGCCCAGGGTGGCGCTCATGATGCCACCGCCGACCAGGACCACGTCGTAGCCCATCCCGGCTCACCTCCAACTCATATGACATGTTCGCTACTTGTATAACAGCGGCCGCGCGGCGTGCGGGATCCGGAGTAGCGTGGATCTTCCAGCGCCCGTACGGCACAGGAGGTGATCACGATGCACCCGGTCTAGCGACGGCCCCATCCGGGGGCGTCACGGAGCCGAGAGGTGACCGTATGAGCAAGACCGACAAGACCCGTCCCTGGTGGGTGAAGATGGCCGAGGCGCCGATGGTGCACTGCCGGCCCGTTCACGACCACCGCGACGGCGTCTGCACCCTTCCCGGCCGCGTCGACCGCGAGAGCGCGTCGCTCAACCGGCGCATGAGCGGCTGCTACTGGCAGGCCACCGACACGTTCCTGTTCGGTGAAGGCGCCCTCAGCGGAGGCCGGGAGTGGACCGGCTACTGCCGTGAGGCGCGCCGCCGCGAGCGGCGTGCGGCCCGGCGCGAGCTGCGCGACCACCGCGCTGACGACTGAGCCGGCGACTGACAGCGCCCCGGGAGGCGTCCGCCTCCCGGCGCATCAATGGGACACTCCACGCATTACCGGTTGAACCATCGTGGAGGTGGGCGTATGTACGCGAAGTCCCTGGGAGTGAACGGCGCCGAGCTGCGCCCCCTGGAGCCCTGGCGGGCGGAGGAGTTCCTGGCCCACATCGACAGGGGGCGAGAGTTCATCGGGCGCTTCGTGGGGCTGGCCGACGTGGTGACCGACCTGCCGTCGAGCCGCGCGTTCCTGCAGCGCTACGCCGACGCGACCGCCGCCGACACCGCGCGGATCCACGGCATCTGGCTGGACGGCACGCTGTCCGGCGGAGTCATGCTGCGCACGATGAACGTCGAGCAGGGCGAGGCCGAGGTGGGCTGCTGGCTGGAGCCCGCGGCGGCCGGCAAGGGGCTGGTGACCAGGGCGGCCGGGATCCTCATCGACTGGGCCGTGGACGAGCGCGGCATCCACCGCGTGGAGTGGGTCGTCGCCTCGGGCAACGCGGCCAGCATCGCCGTGGCCAGGCGGCTCGGGATGACCAAGGAGGGCGTGCTGAGGGAGAGCTACAAGCATCGCGGCGAGCGGCTGGACGTGGAGATCTGGTCGGTGCTGGCGCCGGAGTGGCGCAAGGCGCGAGAAAACGGATAGCCCTTCGATTCGGATAGTCAATCCGCTTTCTGCTACGGTTCAGAGAGAGGACGGAAGGCGCACGCCTGCCCGAGTCCGTCTCTTCCTGCTGTCCGTGAAAGGAAAGCGACCATGCGCATCTTCATCACCGGCGCCAGCGGCTACTTCGGCGGTGTGCTCACCGAGCACCTCATCTCCGCAGGTCACACCGTCGAAGCCCTCGCCCGCTCCGACCGGGCCGCCGCCCGCGTCGCCGAGCTGGGCGCCACCCCCGTGGCGGGCGGCCTGGCCGACACCGCCGTCCTGCACGAGGCCGCCGCCCGCAACGACGCCGTCGTGCACGCCGCCGTCGACTACGGCGACCCGGCCATGCAGGACGTCGAGCAGCCCGCGCTCGACGCGCTGCTGACCGGCCTCGCCGACGGCCGCCCCTTCGTCTACACCAGCACCGGCCTGGTCTACCCCGACACCAAGGGCCGGCCGGTCACCGAGGACGAGGAGGTCAGCGAGCAGACCGCCAGGCAGCCGCACAAGTACCTCGGCGAGCGCCGCGTCCTCGCCGCCACGAACCTCGCCGCCACCGTCATCAGGGCCGGTCTCATCTACGGCCGCGGCGGCAGCGCCATGCTCCAGGGCCTGATCGCCGGAGCCCGCGCGCAGGGCGTCGCCACCTACGTCGGGGACGGCCGCAACATCTGGTCCACCGTCCACGTGGACGACCTGGCCGCCCTCTACGCCGCCGTCCTCACCGGGGGAGAGGGTGGCGGCATGGGTGGCGGCATCGTCAACGCCGCCACCCGCACCGGCATGGCCTTCCGCGAGATGGTCGAGGCGGTCGCCACCCTCACCGGCACGCACACCGCCTCGCTGTCCCTCGACCAGGCCACGCAGCTCTTCGGCGACCTGGCGCACATGCTCGCCGGCTCGACGCCCCTCGACCCCTCGCGGGCCGAGAGGCTGTACGGCTGGAAGCCCGCCGGCCCGTCCCTGGTCGAGGACGTCACCCGGGGCAGCTACGCCGCCGCCTGACACGGCGGCCGGCGCGCCGCTCAACGCGCGGCCGAGGTCTGGGCGCGGTGGGCCTCGGCGCCCGTCCGCCGGGCCGGACCCTTGACCCACATGTAGGTGCCGGGGCGGGCCCGCTCCCAGCGCAGCGAGGCGACCGTGAACCGGCAGATCTGCTCCTTCACGAACGCCGCCGTCCGGCCGCTCAGGATCCGGTCCTTCGGCGAGTCGTCGCCGTTGACGAGCTGGACGAGACCGTCGCGCCGCCCCAGGCTGATGCACTGCAGCAGGTAGCGGAACCGGAACGGCTGGGGGGTCCGCCCGGCCGCCCGCGCGTTGATCACGTCGGCGGCGTGCGCGGCGATCGGCATCCCCGCGGCGCACGACATCCGGTTCGTGCTGCCCTGCACCTGCACGGCCGCCGCGTCGCCCACGGCGTACACGCCGGGGTGCGACACCGAGGTCAGCGTCTCGTCCACCACGATCCTGCCGCGCTCGTCCACGGCCAGCCCGGACTCGGCGGCCAGCGGCGACACCGTGAACGACCCGGCCCACACCACGACGTCCGCCGTGATGACGCCCTGGTCCGTACGCACCCCGTCAGGCCCGACGCCGGTCACGCGGGTCCACTCGTGCGTGCGCACGCCCAGCCGGTCGAACGTACGGGCCAGGTGCCGGCGGCCCTTGTCCGACAGGCCCTCGCCCACCGCGCCGCCGGTGGCCAGCGCCACCCGCCATGCCGGGTACGACTCGGCCAGCTCGGCGGCCATCTCCACGCCGGTCAGCCCACCGCCGACCACCACCAGGTCGCCACCGCCGGCGTCCAGCCTCGCCCGCAGGTCGCCGGCGGTCTCGGCGGTGTAGGCGTGCTCGGCCACCCCGGGGGCGGTGGTGTCGGTGCGGCTGCCCAGGGCGTACACGAGCGTGTCGTACGGGAAGACCCGCTCGTCCTCGGTGCGCACCTGCTTGGCGTCCAGATCGATGCCGCCGACCCTGGCCCGCACGGTCGTGATGCCGGTGCCCTTGGTCAGCTCGCCCAGCGGCACCGTCACCTCGGGCCGGCCCGCCGCCAGCTCGTGCAGCCTGATCCGCTGGGTGAAGTGCGACTCGGCGCTGATGAGGGTGATGCGCTGCTTCCTGTCCAGCCGCAGCGCCGCCGTCAGGCCCGCGTAGCCCGCGCCGATCACCACGATGTTCTTGGGGGCGTTCTTCCCGGCGTTCTTCTTGGCGTCCATGTCGTGTCCTCTCTCAGAACCTTCTGCGACACAGACGAGCGGGCGGCCGGAAACGTGATGGTGATTCAGGTCACACTCGGGTGAGCTTCTCCGGATTGCGTACGACGTCGACCTCCGTGATGCGCCCGTCCTCGGCGACGGCGAAGGCCACCACGGTGTCCACGGTGCCGTCCGCGGCCCGCACCACCGCCCCGAACGCGCCGTTGACCTCGGCGAACTCCACGTCCATCCCCTGCATCCAGCGCTCCATCGTGCCCCGCACCAGGCGGGCCACCCGGTCCGCGCCCGACACGGGCTGCATCGCCGCGGACACCACGCCGCCGCCGTCGGAGCGCCACACCACCTCCGGATCGAGCACCGCGACCAGCCCCGACAGGTCGCCGTTCAGCGCCGCCGCGGTGAACGCCTCCACCGCCTTGCGATGCGTCGAGCGGTCCGTCGTGCGGCGGGGACCGTGCTCGCGCACCCGGGCGCGGGCCCGCGACGCCAGCCGCCGTACCGCCTCGTCGCTGCGCCCCAGCACGTCCGCGATCTCCGCGAACGGCACGCTGAACGCGTCATGCAGCACGAACGCCACCCGCTCCGCCGCCGTCAGCCGCTCCAGCACCGCCAGCAGCGCCATGCTGACCGAGTCGTCCAGCGCCGCCCTGTCCTCGGGGCCGAGCTCCTGCACGACCGGCTCGGGCAGCCACGGCCCGGCGTACGCCTCGCGCCGCGCCCTGGCCGAGGTGAGCACGTCGTAGCAGATCCGGCTCACGGTGGTGGTCAGGTAGGCGCGCACGTCCCTGACCTGCGCCTCGCCGGCGTTCCGCCAGCGCAGCCACGCCTCCTGCAGCGCGTCGTCGGCGTCCGCCTTCGTGCCCATGATCCGGTACGCCACGCCCCACAGGTGACCGCGATGCTTCTCGAACTCCGCCAGCCGGCCGGCCTCGTCGGCACTCGTCGCGCTCACCATGCGCCCATTATCCGAGCCGCCCCCTCCGGCCTCCCGCCCGCATCGTCACTCCCGGCAGGACCGCGATTCTGTCGGTCCCGCCTGCCAGAGTGGCCCCGCCGCCCGTCACCACCGAAGGAGTGCCCCGTGCCCCGCTCCGATCCGCCCGCCGACGTGGACGCCCCCGCCGAAGTCCGGGCGGGGCGGGTGGCGGGGATGGTGGCGCCCCTGCGGGCGAAGGACTTCCGGCGCTACTACGCGGGGCACACCGCGTCCGCGTTCGGTGACGCGCTGACGCCGCTGGCGATCGCCTTCGCCGTCCTCCACCTCACCGGCTCCCCGGTCGACCTGGGCATCGTCGTGCTGAGCACCCGGCTGCCGATCATCGTGCTGACGCTGGTGGGCGGGGCGGCGGGCGACCGCTTCCCGCGCCGCACGATCATGCTGGCCGCCGACCTCGTCAGGTTCGCGACGCACGGCGTGACGGCGGCGCTGCTGCTGACCGGCGCCGCGCAGCTGTGGATGCTGGTGGCCCTGCAGCTCGTCGCCGGGGCCGGCACCGCGTTCTTCAACCCGGCCGCCGTCGGCCTGGTCACCTCGCTGACCGCCAAGGAGCACCTCCAGGCGGCCAACTCGCTGCTGTCGATCTCCAGGAGCACGGTGTCGATCCTGGCGCTGGGCACGGCAGGGGCGCTGGTGGCGCTGGTCGGGCCGGGCTGGGCGATCGCGGTCGACGCGCTGACGTTCCTGTTGAGCGCCGCCTTCCTCTACCGGCTCCCCGGGCGGCTCGCGGCGGCGCGGCAGGAGGGGCTGCTGGCCGGCATCGGCGGCGGGCTCACCGCCGTGCGGCGGCACACGTGGCTGTGGGTCTGGACCGGCCACATCGCGGTCGCCAACGCGTTCGTGGTCTCGCCGATCCTCGTGCTCGGCCCGTACGTCGCCGACCTGCACCTCGGGGGAGCGCCCGCCTGGTCGGCCATCGGCATCGCGTACGCCGCCGGCGGCCTGGCCGGGGGAGTCGCCGTCACCCGCTGGCGGCCGGCCCGGCCCATGGTGGCGGCGCTGCTGGTGTTCCTGCTGATGGCGCCGCTGCCGGTGCTGCTGGCCGTCCCCGCGCCGGTCTGGCAGCTCACGATCGCGGCCGTCCTGGCGGGCGGCCAGGTGGTGGTGCACAACGTCATGCAGACCACGGCCGTCCAGCGGCACCTGCCCGACGACCTGGTCGCCCGCGCCTACTCCGTCACCCTGCTCGGCGGGCTCGTCGCCGCGCCCCTCGGCATGGCGCTGGCGGGGCCCGCCGTCACGCTGCTCGGCACCCGCCCTGTCCTGCTGGGCTGCGCGGCGATCACCGTTGTGCTGACCGCCGCCACCCTGCTGGTGCCCGCCGTGTGGCGGTTGCGCGAACCGGCGGAAATGGCTTGAGGGCCACCCGCCAGAGGCTGCTATCGTGTGAGGCGCTCAAACCGGGCGTGCCGCGGCACGCCCCCGCGACGCATCGAGGAGACCAGACATGGCAGGTGACGACGACATCTCCGGGTGATACCGGAGGTCCGGGCCCCAGGCAGGCGTGAGCTGACCGCCGCCGCGCGTGGGCCCTGTCTCGTCGTTTCCCGAATCCCTGTCCCTTTCGCCGGGCGGCTTTCGGCGCGCCCGCGTTCCCGTACGAGGTCTGCCATGTCCGATGCTTCCATCGTCTGCTCCCACCTGTCCTTCTCCTGGCCCGACGACACCCCGGTCTTCACCGACCTGTCCTTCAGCGTGGGCGGCGGCCGCACCGGGCTGGTCGCGCCCAACGGCGCGGGCAAGAGCACGCTGCTCAAGCTGATCGCCGGCGAGCACCGCCCGCGCGGCGGCAGCGTCACGGTCGAGGGCGTGCTCGGCTACCTGCCGCAGACCCTGCCGCTCGTCGGCGACCTGACCGTGGCCGAGGTGCTCGGCATCGCGCCGGTGATCGCCGCGATCGACGCCATCGAGGCGGGCGACACCGCGGAGGAGCACTTCACCACCATCGGCAACGACTGGGACATCGAGGAGCGCACCCGCGCCCAGCTCGAACGGCTCGGCCTCGGCGGGCTCGCGTTCGACCGCCGCCTCGGCACGCTCAGCGGCGGCCAGGTGGTCTCGCTCGGCCTGGCCGCGCAACTGCTCAAGCGGCCCGACGTGCTGCTGCTCGACGAGCCGACCAACAACCTCGACCGCGCCGCCCGCCACCGCCTCTACGACGTGCTCGGCGACTGGTCCGGCTGCCTGCTGCTGGTCAGCCACGACCGTACGCTGCTCGACCGCATGGACCGCATCGCCGAGCTCGAACGCGGCGAGGTCCGCTTCTACGGCGGCGGCTTCACGGCGTACGAGGAGGCGGTGCGCACCGAGCAGGAGGCCGCCGAACGCAACGTGCGCAACGCCGAGCAGGAGCTCAAGCGCGAGAAGCGGGAGATGCAGCAGGCCCGCGAGCGCGCCGAGCGGCGGGCCGGCAACGCCGCGCGCAACCTGAAGAACGCGGGCCTCGCGCGCATCGTCGCCGGCGGCCTGAAGCGCAGCGCGCAGGAGTCGGCGGGCCGGGCCGGGCAGATGCACGCCGGCCGCGTCGGCGACGCCAAGGCCCGGCTCGACGAGGCCGAGCGGGCGCTGCGCGACGACCAGAAGATCGTGCTGGAGCTGCCCGACACGCGGGTGCCCGCGGGCCGCACGGTGTTCGAGGGCGCGGGGCTGCTGGCCCGTGACCTGTTCGCCGCGCCCGGCATCGACCTGTCCGTACGCGGCCCCGAGCGCATCGCGCTGACCGGCCCCAACGGCGCCGGCAAGTCCACCCTGCTCCGCATCGTCAGCGGTGACCTGGCGCCCGACGCGGGCACGACCCGGCGGGCCGACGGGCGGGTGGCGTACCTGTCGCAGCGGCTCGACCTGCTCGACCTCGACCGCACGGTGGCCGAGAACCTCGCCGCCTTCGCTCCCGGCATGGCCGCCGCCGACCGGATGAACCTGCTGGCCCGCTTCCTGTTCCGGGGCCAGGGCGCCCACCTGCCGGTCGGTGTGCTGTCGGGCGGCGAGCGGCTGCGCGCCACGCTGGCCTGCGTGCTGTGCGCCGAGCCCGCTCCCCAGCTGCTGCTGCTCGACGAGCCCACCAACAACCTCGACCTGGTCAGCGTGGGGCAGCTGGAGAGTGCGCTGAGCGCGTACGAGGGGGCGTTCGTGGTGGTGAGCCACGACGAGCGCTTCCTCGCGGAGATCAAGGTGGAGCGGTGGCTTGAGCTGTCGGACGGCCGCCTCGTGGAAACCGCCGCCCCCTCCTGACGGCCCGCCCGACGGCGTCAGGGGCGTGGGGCGCGGCGGTCGCGGCGGGCCTCCAGCTCCTCCGCGCTCACCGGGATGAGCATCGGCTGCCCGCTCACCCCCCACATGTGCACCACGAACTCGGTCTCGGCGTCGGCGAGGTTGTTCGCGTCCTGGTAGTGGATGAGGTCGCCGCCCGGCTCCCAGAACGCCTCACCGGCCCTGATGACCCGTTCGGGCTCGCCCTCCAGCTCGAAGAGCAGCTCGCCGCTGATCACGTACCCGAAGGCGGGCCCGGTGTGACGGTGCGGCGGGTTGCCCTCGCTGCCCGGCGGCAGCGTGACCAGCAGCGTCATCACCTCCGCGCCGTCCGGCACCTGCGGCGCCGGCACCGACGCGACCAGCTCCAGCTTGGGCGGCGGGGTGGTGGCGTTCGGGTTGTCGAGGTGGTGCCCGTGGTCGGCTTTCATGATCTCCCCCGTTCCTGTCCGGCCGGTCACGCGCGCTCGTGCCCACGGTGGCCGGCCGGTCGGCCGGGGGTTACGCTGCCCGGCCCGCCGCACGGCTACCCGGCGGCGGGTTCAAGGCTTGGTGACGATCCGCACAGGCGCCCTTGGCCCGGCGTCGATCAGGGGATCTTGTACTCCTGGGCCTTGCCGCAGTAGCTGATCCCGATGGGCGGGTTGCTGTGGCGGCACACCTGTACCACGACCCGGTCGATGGTGCGCACCCCGAGCGTGTCGGAGAGCGGGAAGGAGAACTTGATCTGGTCGTTGTCCACCTTGTACGTCTCGGAGTCGACGAGCTCGCTGCCCCGGTAGCCGGTGAACGTGGCCGTGGAGTACCTGTCGTCGGGGGAGCAGATGCTCGGGCCGCCCTCGTCGGTGAGCACGCCCTCGACGTCGACCCGCGGCCTGATGACCGGCCCGTCGTAGCGCTGGATCGTGCCCTCGGTGGACCCCCGCAGGCAGCTGTCGCCCGAGTCCGCGGCGAACGGCACCGCATCGGCGGCCAGGGCGGGCGGGCCGGCCAGTAAGCCGGCGGCGAGCACTGCGGTCATCGTCAACCCGGTGAGCAGACGCACGACATCACCTTTCCGTTTCTGGGGGAGTGAGGAGATTCGTGACCATCGTGGGCGGCTTTCGCCGCCCCTGCCTGTGCCCGCGGTTACAGGCCGCCGAATGGACCGTGCCAGTTCGCGCAGGTCATCGCCCCGCTCGCCATGCCTCCCGTGTCAGGCCCATCGTCACCGACGTCCACCACTGCCCGCCGACCTCGATCGAGCGTTCGTACACCCGCTCCTCCTCGAACCCGAACCGCTCGTACAGGCGCCTGGCGCCGGCGTTGTGGGCGTAGACGCCGAGGGTGACGCGCGTGACGCCCGGGCCGGCGAAGGCGGTGGCGAGCGCGGCGCCCACCAGGGCCGCCCCGTGGCCCTTGCCGCGCGCCGACGGCGCCACCAGGACCAGCCCGAGGCGTACGGAGTGATCGTCCTGGTCGCGCAGCGAGACGTGGCCGATCACGGCGCCGGCCGGATCGGCGGCTCGATCGACGGCTGGATCGACGGCTGGATCGACGGCTGGATCGACGGCTGGATCGACGGCGGCCAGGAGCCGGCGGCCCGGCTCACGCAGGGCGAGCAGCTGCCCCGCGTCGAAGGGCCAGGTGAAGCCGGTCTTGCCGGACCACAGCACGAGCGCCTCCTGATCGTCGATCCAGGAGGCGATCACGGCGGCGTCGGCGGGTTCGAGTGCGCGGAGGAGGACCATGGGTCCATTGATAGCGCAGAGGCGTGGCCGGGTCGTGATCCGGCTGGTGCATGATCACCGTCCATGAAGAAGACGATCACCGTGCTGGCGGCCTGCGGGGCCGTCCTCGCCACCACCGTTCCCGCCCACGCCGCACCCGCCAAGGACCCCGTACGCGCACTCAAGAGCAAGCTCGCCGCCGGGCACGGCGTACGGTTCACCGAGACCACCGTCGTGACCGGCGACGGCAAGCTCACGCTGCAGAAGCGCAAGGGCAGCTTCCAGTTCGACCGCAAGGGCATCGCGGCCTCCGACATCTCCGCGACGCCGAAGGGACGGGCGCGCGAGCGGACGATCAGCGTCGGCAAGTACACCTACACCCAGGGCGGCATCTACGAGGAGAAGCTCGGGACGACCTGGGCGAAGTCGCGCGGCCTGCCCGGCGGCGCGTCCGGCTTCTACGGCCAGGTCATCAACCCGGCCGAGCCGAAGACCTTAGCCGCCCTGGTGAAGAAGGGCCGGCTCAAGGGCAGGACGCTGACCGGGAAGATCACGTTCAAGGACCTGGCGAAGGTGTCGCGCTGGTTCGACGCCTCGATCCCGCTGCGCATGCACGACGACACGAAGGTGAGCTACACGCTCACGCTGTCGTCGGCGGGGCTGGTGAGCCGGGTGAAGAGCTCGTACGCGGCGACGGGCGTGTTCGACACCAACGGGTTCGAGGGCAAGACGATGACCATCGACAGCAGGTTCACCGGCTGGGGCGCCAAGACGCGGATCAAGGCGCCCGCCCCGAGCGACATGGCCACCGCCCCGAACTGATCAGGACGGCTGCCGCAGCGCCGCGGCCCTGGCCAGGAACAGCTCGCGCTCCCGCGCGTTGCGGGTGAGCCCGGCGGCCCGCCCGAACTCGGCCGCCGCCTCCTCGTCGCGTCCCAGCCTGGCCAGCAGGTCACCGCGTACGGCAGGCAGCTGCGCGTAGCCCCGCAGGTGCCGCTCGGCCACGAGCGCGTCGGCGATCTCCAGACCGCGCTCGGGGCCGTCCGCCATGCCGACCGCCACCGCCCGGTTGAGCTCCACCACCGGCGACGGCGCGACGTGCGCGAGCAGCCGGTAGAGCGCGGCCATCCGGGCCCAGTCGGTGTCCTCGGGGGTCAGGGCCCTGGCGTGGCAGGCGGCGATGGCGGCCTGCAGCGCGTACGGGCCCATCCTGCCCAGCGCCTCGGCCCGGCCCAGCGCGGCCAGGCCGCGGCGCACCAGCAGCCGGTCCCAGCGGCTGCGGTCCTGGTCGAGCAGGAGGATCGGGCTGCCGTCCGGCGCGGTCCTCGCGGGGATGCGCGAGGCCTGGATCTCCATCAGCGCCGACAGGCCGTGCACCTCCGGCTCGTCCGGCATCAGCCCGGCCAGCACCCGTCCGAGCCGCATCGCCTCCTGGCACAGCGACGGTCGCACCCAGTCGTCGCCCGCGGTGGCCGCGTAGCCCTCGTTGAAGATCAGGTAGACGATCTCCAGCACCGAGGCGAGGCGGGCGGGCAGCTCCTGCGGCGGCGGCAGCTCGATCGGCACCTTCTTGTCGGTGAGCGTGCGCTTGGCCCGGGAGATGCGCTGGCCCACCGTCGGCTCCGGCACCAGGAACGCCCGCGCGATCTCCTCGGTGGTCAGGCCGCCCAGCGTGCGCAGGGCGAGCGCGATGCGGCCCTCGGCGGGCAGGACGGGATGGCAGACGGTGAAGACGAGCCGTAGCAGGTCGTCGCCGATGTGGTCGTCGAGCGCCGCGTCGAGGTCGTCGCCGGAGAGGCGTTCGCGCAGCTCCAGGTCGCGGCCGACCTCCTGGAGCTTGCGTTCGTACGTGTCGCGCCGCCGGAACTGGTCGAGGGCCCGGTGCTTGGCGGTCACCATCAGCCACCCGCCTGGATTGTCCGGTACGCCCTTGCGCGGCCACTCCTCAAGCGCCGCGACCAGCGCGTCCTGGGCCAGCTCCTCGGCCAGCCCGACGTCGCCGACCATGCGGGCCAGGCCGGCGATCACCCGGGCGGCCTCGATCCGCCACACGGCCTCTACCGCACGATGAGAATCGGCGGGGGAATCGGAATAGGCAGACGTCACGCCTCCTGAATACCGCATCAGGAGGCGTGACGTCTGCCCGGGTCAGGCGACCGACGTCGGCCCGGACATCGCAGGCACGGGCGCGACGTCCGGCCGGCTCAGGCGCCGGGTGGCGCGAGGTCCGCGGGGCTGAAGAGCCGCAACACGTCGGCCTGGCCCTCCCATCCCGGCCACAGGTCGCGGTGCAGCTTGAGGAAGCGGCCGGCCCACTCCACGGCCTCCTCCTTGCTCCTCACCTCGTACAGGGCGTAGCTGATCAACTCTTTGGCCTCGGCGAACGGCCCGTCGGTGACGGACAGCCGGCCGCCGGACACCTCGACCCTGGCACCCTCGGAGCTGGGCGCGAGGCCGCTCTGGTCGAGCAGCGCCCCCGACTCGGTGGCCTGCTGGCCGAGCTTGAAGATGGCCTCCATCAGCTCGGCGGGCGGCGGGCCCTCGGGCTGGGCGGCGACGCGCAGTGTGATCAGGTAACGCATGACGGTTCCTCCTGGTAGTTAAGGTGATTTTTCAGGCAGTGGCACGCGCGAAGTGCAGCGACACTAGCGACAGCCAGCACCAGACCGCCACCATCCCGGCGACGAACCCGAGCGTGCTCCACGCCGCGCCGCCGCCGCTCGCGATCCCCGCGAACGACATCAGGAACGCCGTCCCGGTCACCCGCGAGTAGATCGCCCAGCCGCGGCGGCCCTCGCGGGCGAACCGGGAGGCGATGACGTAGCACGCCGCGGCCATGCACGAGAACCCGATGCCGCCGACGGCGAGGTGCGCGAGCCCGGTCGCGGTGACCGTCCCAGGGCCGTCGGGCGTCCCGGCGGGGAAGCCCAGCGCCGGGTCGGCGGGGAAGACCGCCGCGCCGATCAGGCTCACCCCGAACACGGCCACCAGCGCCGGCGCCCACCGCGCACCCCTGGGACGCGCCGCGCCCGGCCCGCCCGCGAGCGTCGTGCGCAGCCCCGCCGCGGCGGCGATCGTGAGCAGGGCCGTGACGAGGAAGTTCGCGGTCTGGATCCAGCCGAGGTCGCCGTTGGCGAGCAGGCTCCAGGAGTGCCTGGTCAGGTCGAAGCCCTCCCGGGTCAGCGCCTGGGCCAGGCCCGCCGCCACGTACAGGGGGCCGGCCGCCACCCCGAGCATCAGCAGGGGGCGGGCCGGGGTGAGGGTGGCCGGGCGGATGGTGGGAACGTGTGCGGTCATGGTCGTCGTCCTCGTGCTCGCGGGCCGCCCCTGCGGCCCTCTCACCGACGCAGCGAACGGGACGACGCGGTTTCGACAACCGCCGCGAAAAATCTTGAAGAAAAAATCGGCGGCCTCGGAGCGGAGGATCCGAGGCCGCCGGGTGAGGGGAGGGCTATGGCGTGAAGGGGGCGCCGCCGAAGGTGACCACGAGGCGGCCGTCCGAGGTGAAAGACCAGCCCAACGACCCGCTGTAGGAGGAGCAGCGGGACCCGTTCGAGCCCGTCCAGAACTGGTTGGAGCCGTCCGCGTTCCCCACGGTCTTGTCGTTGGACCCGCTGCCGCTGCGGCATGAGACGTTGTTGCGGAAGACCGACGTGCCGGCGTCGAAGGAGAAGTTGCGCTCCTCGTTGTCGACGCCGACGTTGTCGGAGATCGTCATCGTGCCCGGGTTGCGGTTGTAGGTGAAGCCGTGCTTGCCGTTGCGGTAGGCGATGCTGCGCCGTACGACGTGATCGACCTTGATGTCCTCGCCGCCGAGCTTGTACCCGTTGCGGTCACCGTTGCCGGCCTGGCTGCCGTCGCTGAGCGTCCCGTTGTCGTACGCCAGCGAGTCCTCGATGGTCACCGGACCGATCGCGCCGGTGTCGCTCTTGGTGTAGAGGTCCCAGCCGTCGTCGATGTTGTTGCGGGCGACGGCGTACCTGAAGACGTTCCCCGAGCCGACGGTGAGCTTGGCGGCGAAGCCGTCGGCGTCCTCACCGTCGGAGTCGGCGTTGTCGTGCGACAGCGCGGTCAGGACGAGGTTGTTCGACGGCCACCGGTCGCGCGGGGTGTCGGAGGCGATCCTGGACAGCTGCAGGCCGGTGTCCCTGTTGTAGCGGGTGACCGTGCGCTCCAGGATGTTGCCGCTGCCGCCGACGAAGATGCCGTTGTCGCCGGCCCGCTCCACCACGATGCCGTAGATGTGCCAGTACGACCCGTTCACCGCGAGCCCCCGGTTGGCCGAGTTCTCGCTCTGGGCGGAGAAGTTCAGGATCGGCGTCTCGCCCGGGTATGCCGAGATCTTCTTGCGGGCGCTGGAGGTGCCGTTGTTGCCCGGTGCGATGGTGATCGTCTGGGACGGCCGGTACGTGCCGCCGCGCATGTAGATCGTGCCGCCCGCCGCGATGCGGGTGATGGCCGAGGTCAGCGTGGTCGGATCGTCCTGGGTGCCGGACGCGGAGTCCCTGCCGGCGGGTGCGACGTACAGCGTGTCGCTTGTCGGCGGCGGGTCGGTCGGGTCGGGATCGGGGTCGGGGGTGCCGTTGCCGGCCGCTCTGAGCGTCCACTGTTTGGTGGCCGCCGAGTCGCACGAGTTCTGCTGCAGCAGGGCCCCCGACGAGGTGGAGTTGTCCTTGACGTTGAGGCACTTGCCGCCGTTGGCGTTGACGACGCGGTAATCGGCGCCCGACTCGGTCAGCCGCCACGTCTGCGAGGCCGCCCCGGTGCACGTCTCCTGCTGCACGGCCTTGCCCGCGCTGGTGGAGGCGTCGCGGACGCCGAGGCACTTGCCGCTGTGCGCGGCCTTGATCTGGTGGCCGGCGCCGGAGGCGGTGATGGTCAGCACCTGTCCTGCGGCGTCCGAGCAGGCGTTCTGCACGAGTTGCACGCCGTCGCCCGAGCTCTGTCCCGGTACGGTCGCGCACAGGCCGCTGGCGCCGTTGACCAGGGTGTAGTCGCCGTTCGACGGGGCCGCGGCGGCGGAGGTGTGCGCCGCGGTCACCAGGCCGCCGGTCGCGATGAGGCCGCCGGTCAGGATGACCGTGAGCCTTCTGGTCAGGGGTTCGTTCTTGCGCACGTCCCAGCTCCATTCGTACGAGGGGGGCTTCGTCTCCGTGCGTGCGCCGCCCGGTGAGGCGGGAAGGCGGTCGCGCGCGGGGTCGCTGGTATTGCGATGACAACCGGTTGCAGTAACAGTGACGTTACACAGCTGAAACGTCAATACGTGCTGGTAAAACTGCAAACGGTTCGCGGGGTTCGCCCTGGTGACGTCGCCGTCGCTGCAACAACCGATTGCAATGTTCACGCATCAGGGGGCGTACGCGCGCTGTGGCGCCTGGGGACACGTGGCCGCCGTGCTTGGCTAACCTCCGGCCGTCCTCATACCGTCGTGCTCATGCGTACTGAGGTCTCGAGGCCGAGACCGTGACAGCCATGAAGGTCTGCGCCGCCCTGGGAGCGGCCGCGCTCCTGGCGGCCGGCTGCTCCGGCGAGCCGGAACCGTCACCCATCCCGAGCCCGCCAGGCGGCACCACGACCACCGGCTCCGCGTCGCCGTCGCTGAGCACGCCCACCCCGACCGCGCCCGCCTCCCCCAGCCCCACCGTGACGGTGCCGGCGAACCCCGCACGGGCCGAGGGCGAGATCAGACGGGCCTGGGAGACGTTCTTCGACGAGCAAGGCTCGACGGCGGCCAAGGTCAAGGTCGTCGAGAACGGCGAGATGAACGAGCTGATGGTGCAGGCGTTCGGCGAGGACGAGCGGTTCGGCCACGTCACCGGCCGGGTCAGGAACGTGCGCTTCGACTCGCCGACCAAGGCCCAGGTCTCTTACGTGCTGCACCGCGGCGAGCGGACCCTGCTGTCGAGCAGGCGGGGCAAGGCCGTGCACCAGGGCGGCCAGTGGAAGATCGCGATCAGCACGGTGTGCTCGTGGGCCAAGTACGGCGAGGACGTCCCGAAGGCGGCCGCCTGCTAGCAAAAGGAAGGGGCCGGACGCTTGCTCGCGTCCGGCCCCTCGTGTTGTGTCATGTGGTCGGCCACCTCGGTGACCTCCGCTCAGCGGCGGCGGCGCCGACGACGGGCGCTCTGCCCCGCGCTTCCACCACTGTTCCTGCCCGGAAGCGGCTGCGGTGGCCGGGCGGCTGTGAAGCCCATGAGACCGAGGTAGTGCAGCATCGCCATGACAAACCCCCGTTTATATAGCGAGTGCGGTACGTCGTACCTGCACACATTGATGCGAACACCTAGCCCAACCCGGCGGTTCTCCCGATCCTTCCCGTCGAACGCCTCCCCGCGGATTCGTGACCAGGCTTTTGCCTCCCGACCACCTGCTTCTCCCGCCTCGGCCCGCCCCTTAGATTTGTTGGCTCCGGCATGTCGAAGCCGTCCCCGCCGCTCCGACTACCTGGTGAGCGGCGCCGACGGCGGCGCCGCAGTCCGACGAAGGAGACGACATGAAGTTCCTGTTGATCATGCACGTGAACCCGCAGGTGTGGGACGGGCTCACCGAGGAGCAGCGCGACGCGGTGATGAACGGCCATGGCACGTTCATGGAGACGATCAGGAAGTCAGGCGAGTTCATCGAGACCGCCGCGCTGGGCGACGTGTCGGAGAGCGCCGTGGTCCGCGTCCGCGGCGGCGCCCCCGTCGTGACCGACGGTCCCTACCTGGAGGCCAAGGAGTACTTCGGCGGCTACTACCTGGTCGAATGCGACAGCCGCGAGCGGGCGCTCGAACTGGCCGCGCTCATCCCCGACGCGTCGGTGGAGGGGCTCGGCATCGAGGTGCGCCCGGTCGTGTTCTCGGCGACCGGCGAGGACTGAGCGGGCGGTGCACTTCGTCCTGACCCTGCACCGCCCGCATGGGGCCGGCCTGGGCCGCGCCGCGTTCCTGGCCGCGGCGGGGGAGGCGGGCGAGCTGGTCGGCGAGTACGCACTCGCCGACCCCTCCCTCGGCGTCGTCGTGCAGCTCCTGCACGGCATCCCCTCCGTGACCGGCGTCCCGCACCCCCGCCCCGGCACCCCCGCCACCGCGCAGTACGTGATCGACTGCGAGGACCGGGAACGCGCCGTGGAACTGGCGGCGCTGCTGCTGGGCGGCGGGGACGGCGACGTCGAGGTACGGCCCGTCATGAAGGCGGCCGGGCTGGAGATGTGACACCGGGGCGGCCCTGGAGCGGCCCTGGAGCGGCCGATGACGTGTGCGGCCCTGGCTCGGCTGATGGCGAGGTGGTCCTGGCCGCGATCTGTGATGCCGGATGAGGACCTGGGTCCATACCCCGGGTAACCGCAGGTCTAGTGTCGCGTTCGGCGATCTGGACCTTCGCACGCTCACGGTGGACCTCGGTCCGATGCCGTGCCGGGTCACCCTGGTGTGGACTTCATCCATGATCCGACACCCCCGCAGACTCGACCGCCGGGCCACGCCCGGGCGCGTACGCACGTTCCTCGGCGCCGTCACGATCGCGGTGCTGGCGGCAGGCTGCGGGGGTGTGGACACCTCGCACGTGACGGCCACGGCTGTGGTGCCGCTCGACCGGGCCCCGCTCACCGACGCGGCCGCCGCCCGGGTGGTCGGCATCGGCGAGGCGACACACGGCAACCAGGAGTTCGTGCAGGTCCGCAAGCAGATCATCCAGAAGCTCGTGCGAGAACACGGCTTCCGTACGGTCGCGCTGGAAGCCGACTTCGGCGGCACCGCCGCAGCCGCCGACTACGTGATGGGCGGCCGGGGCAGCGCCGAGGACGCGGCCAAGGCGCTCGGCTTCGACATCTACCGCACGCGCGAGACGGCCGACCTGCTCAAGTGGCTCCACGACCACAACGAAACGGCCGCCGACCGCGACAAGGTGCATCTCTACGGCTTCGACATGCAGCGCTACGACCACAACAAGCAGCGGCTGCTGAGCTACCTCGCCGACGTCGACCCCGCCCAGGTCAAGCCGGTACGCACGGCCCTAGCCGACCTGACCGACGCGAACAGACAGACCCTGTCGGGCGAGAGACTGACCACCGCCGCCCAGGCCGCCGAGCAGGTGGTCACCCAGCTCAAGACCAAGCAGCAGACCTACGAGCGAGCCGACTCGCAGGGCGGGCGGCAAGCGCAGGAGCGGGCCGGCTCGGAAGCCGGGCGGCGGGCGTACGATCGGGCCGGCTCCGCCGACGCCTTCGCCCTGGCCCTGCACCACGCCGAGACGATCCAGCGCAGCGCGCAACTCCAGACCTCCGGCAACGACTACGCCCGCAAGCGCGACGCCTGGATGGCCGCCAACATCGCTTGGATCACCGACAGGGAGGCCGCCCAGGGCAGGAAGAAGGTCATCGTGGCCGGTCACGACGGCCACATCGACAAGAGCGGCGCCGCCTTCTCGTTCCCGTCGATGGGACCGCGGCTGGCCGAGACGTACGGCGACGACTACTTCGCGATCGGCACCGACTTCGGCACCAGCACCTTCATCAGCCGCGACGACGGCAGCGGCGAACGCCGCCGGTTCACCGTCACCCACGACGCCCCGCTGGCCAAGCTGTTCGGCCGCGAGCCGATGGGCTACCTCAACTTGGCCGAGGCGGCCGCCGCCGATCCGGCCAACCGGCGGCTGCTCACCTCGGAGGTCCCGATGGGCAGCGTCGGCGACGGCTTCCGATCCGTCTACACCGCAATGAGCTGGACGTACACGGTGAAAACCGTCCCCACGAAGGCGTACGACGCAGTGGTCTTCGTCCCCAAGGCCACTCCGGTCTCCCCGCTATGACCAGGACACACCCCCGACGACAGCTCAGCAACTCGCCAACGCCCGTCGGTGGCCGGAAAACGCAGGACGCTCGGCGAAACCGCATGATCGCGCGAACGCTTGAGCGCTCGGCGCGCTCCCGGACCTTGCCCCCTCTCGGCCCCCAGAACCTTCGCACCCTCAGCAGCCCGGCAGTCCGGCCCCCGGCACCCTCAGCAGCCCAACACCCTCAGAGCCCTGCTCAGGGGGGTCAGGACCTTGTGAACCAGGTGACCTGGGCGCCGTTGCTGAAGGTTTCGCGGTGGGTCGGTGTGAACAGGGTGGGGGAGAAGGCGCCGTTGAACAGGGGGACGCCCGTGCCCGCCACCACCGGGTAGCTCTTGATGATCAGCTCGTCGATCTCCGGGAGCAGGGACGCGGCCATCTTGCCGCCGCCTCCCAGGTAGATGTCCAGGCCGGTGTCCTCCGCCTTGAGCCGGCGTACCAGTTCGATCGGGTCGCCTCGCTCCACCCGCACGGTCGGGTCGTCGATGGTGAGCGTGCGGGAGACGACGTACTGGCGCAGGTGGGCGTAGGGGCTGGTGGTGGGCACGTCGAGGGCGGGCTCGTACGTGCCGCGGCCCATCACCATCGTGTCGAACGCCTTGTTCGGCACGTCGTCCATGCCGAAATGCCGGCGGATGTGGGTGGGGATGGTCTCCGGATAACGCTCGTTCATCCAGGCCACCATGTCGTCAGGCGCGGGATAGAAGTCGAACTGTGCCTCGGGCCCGGCGATGTAGCCGTCAATGGAGGCGCCCACGTAATACACGAGCTTTCGCATTAAGTCACTCCTTTTGTAGTACTATGTGTGAAGTGGTTTGAAGGTAGTACTACAACTGGAGTGGTGTCAAGTGCGCAAAAACCCCGAGCGGCGTCAGGCGCTGATCGACGCGGCCATCGAGGTGCTCGCCAGGGAAGGGGCACGCGGTCTGACCTTCCGCGCCGTCGATGCGGAGGCAGGCGTGCCCGTCGGCACCGCGTCCAACTACTTCGCCACCCGCGACGACCTGTTCACCCAGGTCGGCGGACGCATCTACGAGCGCCTGCTGCCCGACGAGACCACCGTCGCCCGCAACCGCGAAGGCGTCCAGGACGAAGCCCGGTTCGCCGAGCTCATGCACGAGCTGGTGGACCGCATCTCCGCCTTCAACTCCGGCTACCTCGCCCTGCTGGAGCTCCGCCTGGAGGCCACCCGCCGCCCTGAGCTACGCGCCGTCCTGACCAAGCGCATCCGCGAGGACATCGACGCCAACATCAGCCACCACACCGTCTCGGGCCTCCCCGGCGACTCGGCGTCCGTGGTCCTCCTGTACCTGGCCCTCAACTGGCTGATCGTCGAACGCCTGACCCTCCCCGAGATCTTCACCGACCGCGAGATCCACGACCTGATCGACGTCGCCGTCCGCCGCCTGCTCACCACCACCCCACCCACACCGGCCCCCGACACCGAAGCAGGCCAGGGCGGTGCGGGCTGACCTACGAGTCGAAGCGCCAAGCAGGCAGGCGTCGTGCTCGTCGCCATGCTGGCACCCGGTGAGCAGCCGGGACGACTGGCGCTGCTCCCGACCGACGGCTTCGCGTCGAGGCCCTGCGGCACGGGCCTCGCGTCGGTGGTTGGCGTGCGTGGGGCTTGGTGGCGGGTGTGTCGGGTCATTGGCTCGTTGGTGTCAGTAGCCCATCATGTCGTTGGTGTTGGCGGACCCGGTGGTGGGTGCCTTGGCGTAGTTCGCGGCGCCGCCTGCGAAGTCGTACATGATGCACTGTTCGTCCCCCACCACCCAGGCGTCGTGTCCGGGTGGGCAGACGAACAGGTCGCCCGGTCCGATCTCGGCTTCGGTGCCGTCGTCGGCGTGCAGCCGCATGCGGCCCTGCACCACGAACGCGGTGTGGTGCACCTGGCAGGAGTCGGTGCCCGCGATCGGCTTCACGGACTCGGACCAGCGCCAGCCCGGCTCGAAGGTGGCCACGCCGAACGTCAGGCCGGACAGGTTGCAGACTTCCAGGTGCCCCCTGGGGAAGTCGCGGCGCTCGTCCGGCTTGTCGATGTTCTTGACCTCGATCATGACGTCCCCCTTCCGTCACTTTCAGTCTTTCACCGCACATTCCCCCTCACAAGCCGCTGACCTGCACATTTCGGAGGGCTTAGCGGGTGGCGAAGGGGGAGCCGGGAGGGAAGACGAGGCGGGAGAAGTTCTCGCTGATGCGGCGGTGGCCTTCCTCGCTCGGGTGCACGTCGTCGGGCAGCGGCAGCTCGGCGTTGTCGGGCTCGCCGTACAGGTCGCGGCCGTCGAGGTAGTGCAGGTGCGGGTCGTCGGTGGCGCGTTCGGCCACGATCGCGGCCAGCTCGCGGCGGACGACCTCGAGGGTCAGGTGACCGGACGCGACAGCCGCCGGGTCGCCGGTGGGGCGGAAGCGTACGGTGCCGTCCTCGAACCGAACGGTGAGGGGCCCCGGCGTGCGCTCCTGGATCGGGCACAGGATGGCCGACACGACGAGCAGCGGCGTCTCAGGATGACCTTCCCTGATCGTGTCGAGGAACCCGTGCACGGCGGGGACGAAGGCCCGCAGCCGCAGGGCGTCGCTGTTGACCAGGTTGATGCCGATCTTCACGCTGATGAGGTCGGCCGGGGTGTCGCGCATCGCGCGGGCCGTGAACGGATCGAGCAGCGCGCTCCCGCCGAACCCCAGGTTCACCAGCTCGACCCCGCCGGCGGCGGCGGCCAGGGCGGGCCAGATGGCGGTGGGGTGCAGGGCGTTGGAGCCGTGGCTGATGGAGCTGCCGTGGTGCAGCCACACCCGCCGCCCGTGCGGCCGGGCCGGGGCGACCGGCGCGTCCGTACGCAGCGCGGACAGCTCGGTGGTCTCGTTGTGCGGGAGCCAGATCTCGACGTCCTTGTCGCCGGCGGGCAGCCCGGTGAAGCGGGCGGTGCCGGACGGCCCATCGTGCACCTCCACGGCCCCGGTCGCGAAGTCGGCGACGCGCGTGCGACCACCCGGCACGGTGGCCTGGGCGGCGAGCCGGCCGTCGATCATCAGGTCGTAGACGCCGGAAGGCGGATCGGGCAGCCCGCGGTAGGCGCGCTTGGTGGGCAGCGCGTCCAGTTCGATGGTGGTGGCGGCGGTGCGGAAGGCGAGCCGGACGCCGGACGGCTGGCTCTCGGCCATGGCGAGCTGCTCGTCCGGGATCTGCCTGCGTGCTCGTGCGGGCAGCCGGTGGGGGAGCAGTCCGTACGGGGTCCGCTCCACATCGAGGGCGCCCCGCAGGAGGCCGGGGGTGACGGGAGTGGTGATCAGTGCGTTCATCGCCTCAAGCCTGACGAGGGGAAACAAGAAGTTACACCTATTATGCATGAACTTAAAGGCATTAAGCATGGATGGAAGAAACGGACAGTTGACAGCACACCCCCCGCCCCATGAAACTCTCCCGAAACATGAGGCGCGTTCGGTAAACGTTTACAGGAGTGGTCGATGCCCGTACCCCGATGGATCACCGCCGGCGCGCTCGCCGTCGTGTCCGCGCTCACCCTGACGGCCGGCCCCGCCCAGACCGAGGCGCGGACCGGCGGGACGATCGCCACCGCCGCCGCGCCCTCGAAGGCCCTGGGCGAGGACATCGCCTACAACGTCTACCTGCCCGCCGGATACGACCGGAGCAAGGACCGCCACCCCGTGCTCTACCTGCTGCACGGTCGCGGCGACAGCATGCAGGCGTGGACGCGGGTCAAGACGACCCTCGACGACATGATCAGGACCAAGCGCATCCCGCCGGTCATCGCGGTCATGCCGGACGCCCCGTGGAGCGAGCGCGGCAACTGGTACGTCGACTCCCGCTACACCGGCGACGACCTGCCGGGCCGTCCGGTGGAGACGGCGCTGACCAGGGACCTCGTCGCGCACGTGGACGCCACGTACCGGACCGCGCCCATCAGGCAGGCCCGCCTGGTCGGCGGCTACTCGATGGGCGGCGCGGGCGCCCTGCGGTACGCGCTCGCGCACCAGGACCTGTTCGGCGCCGCCGCCGTGCTCAGCCCCGCCGTCTACACGCCGCTGCCGCCGTCGGACTCCTCGGCCCGTGACTACGGCGCGTTCGGCGAGGGCGAGGAGAAGTTCGCGGACGCGATCTACAAGAAGCTCAACTACCCGGCCCTGCTCGAAGACCTCGACCCCGACCTGCCGGTACGGATGTTCGTGGCCGTCGGCGACGACGAGTACGCCAACCCCGACCCGGCCGACGCCCGCCACGACCTCGACTTCGAGTCGGCCGCCCTCTACAACGCCGCCCGCCGCTCGCCCGCGATCTCCGCCCAGCTCAGGGTCCTGGACGGCGGCCACGACTGGGACGTCTGGACCCCCGCCTTCGAGCAGGCCATGGCCGACCTCGGCCCCGGCCTCAGCGTCGTCCCGCCGGCGGGCCTGCCCGCCCCGCTGCACGGCACGTCCGCCGTGGACTGGGCGGGCGGCGTGGCCGCCGCAGCGGACGGCACCTTGACGATCGGGTACGCCACCGCCGAGAACGGCGACCTCGACGCCGTCGTCACCAGGCCGGGCGGCTGGACCCGGCGCATCGCCACGCCCGCCGACGAGCGTCTGTACGGGGTCGTGCCGCTGCCGGACGGCGGCGTGCTCGCGGCCGGCTACACCAAGGGCGACCTGGACGGGAAGCACGCGGGCAACGGCACCGACGACGCGTTCGTGGTCAGGCTCGGCCCGGACGGCGAGGTCCGCTGGACCACCCAGTTCGGCGCGCCGGACGCCGCCGACCGCGTGTACGGCCTGGCCGCCGCCCCCGACGGAGGCGCGTACGTCGCCGGCTACACCAAGGGCGCGCTCGACGGCGTCAACGCCGGCGACAAGGACGCCATCGCCGCCCGCCTGAGCCCCGACGGCGAGGTGAGGTGGATCCGCCAGTACGGCGGCCCCGGCGAGGACAAGGCCACCGGCGTCGCCGCCGCGGCCACGGGCGTCTACCTGACGGGCAGCACCACGGCCGCGCTGCCCGGCACGACCGCGCGTGGCGGCACCGACGGCTGGCTGGCCGCGTACACCGCCGACGGCGCCAGGACCTGGGCCGCCACCGAGGGCGGCAGCGGCGACGACCGGCTGAACGCGGTCACCGTCACCACCGCCGGCCTGATCGTCGCGACCGGCGCCACGTCGGGCGACGCGCTCACCGTCGCCTACACCGACCGGGGCAAGCGCCGCTGGGAGCACCGGCTCGCCACCGCCGCCGCCGACGAGGGCGCAGCCGTGGCCGCGCTGCCGGGCGGGGAGATCGCGGTCGCCGGGTACACGCGGGGCAAAGTCGGGGTGCCGGCGGGCGGGGCCGACGTGCTGACGCTCCGCCTGGACGCGAAGGGCGCCCAGCGCGCCGCCGCCCAGCTCGGGACCGCCAGGGACGACGGCGTCGACCCGTTCGCCGAGCCCAACCTGTACGCCGCGGCGACCGGGCAGGGGAAGGTGGCGATCGCGGGGCTGACGTACGGCACGCCTGACGGCGGCCGCGCCCTTGGCAACGGCGACGTCTTCCTCGCCACCGTCCCGTGACGAGGGCGGCCGCCCTCAATGCGGCCGCCCTCGATAAGTGAGGTCAGACGCGCTTCCAGAGCGCGGGCACGTTCGGCGGCTCCCAGCCGGCGAGCGAGGTGTGCGCCTGGATGCACTCGTACGTCGAGCCGCTGTACGTCACCCGGTCGCCCACCCGGTACGCCTTGTTCGCGCTCCACGTGCCGCCGGGGTTGGTCGGCGGGTTCGTGGGCGTCGGGGTCGGGGTCGGGGTGGGCGTCGGGGTGGGCGTGGGCGTCGGGTTGGGGTTCGGGGTGCCGCCCCCGCCGAAGTCCACGTCCGAGCAGGTGTAGAAGGCCTCGTTGCTGCCGACCACGCGCTGCCAGATCGAGTAGAGGATGTGCCGCCCGGTCCGCTGCGGCAGGTTGATCGACCAGTTCGTGAACGTGGTCGGGTTCTGGTTGTTGAACGTCCTGATGTGCACCAGGTCCGACCACTTGAGGGGCATGGTCGGGTTCCAGCCCTCGCGGGTGATGTAGAACTCGAAGTTGCTGTTGGCGTGCGGGGCGGTCGCGTGGTACGTCAGCGTGAAGGTGCCGGGCCGCACCTGCGTGGCAGGCCAGTCGGAGCGCTGCAGGTCGAGCCCGCGGTACTTGTCGCGGCCCGCGCTGCAGAGCTTGCCGTCGGGGATGAGCTCGCGGTGCCTGCCGCCCGCTTCGAGCAGCGAGACCTCGTTCCAGTCGTAGAACGCCTGGGTGCCGCCGGCGGCCACGGCGGCCTTGCAGGCGGCGGACTTCGGCGACTCCGGGCCCTCGTTCTTGCAGACGTAGACGCGGCTCGGGGGGTTGGACATGGTGCCGTGGGCGTTGGCGGCGGATGCCGGCAGCAGGACCAGCATTCCGGTGGCCGCCGTCACGGTCGCGATCGTACTCTTGCGCACCTGCGCTCCTGGGGGGTGAGACAGGATTAAAAAGGAAACCTTCCTAAGAATTAACGATTTCTGACTCACGCGCAAGCCGTTCCAGTCAATGGACCGGTCCGGACACGCGAACGGCCCGCGCCGGGCGAGGCGCGGGCCGTTCCAGGAAGACGGTCAGGAAGACGGTCAGGCGGGCGAGCCCAGGAAGCCCTCCTTGCTCAGCCACTCCTCGCTGACCTTGTCCGGCTCCTTGCCCTCGACGTCCACCTGCGCGTTGAGCTGCTGCATGGTGTCGTCGTCGAGCTTGTCGATGACCGGCTGGAGCACCTTCTCCAGCGCCGGGTACTTGTCGAACGTCTCCTGCCGCACGGTCACCGCGGCGTTGTAGACCGGGAAGAACTTCTTGTCGTCCTCCAGCACGGTGAGGCCGAGCGCG
>NZ_JBHMCF010000035.1:0-45537 GCF_042428605.1 Nonomuraea salmonea | reverse complement strand
TGATGGTGTGGCCTTGCAGGGCGAACAGGATGACGATGGTGAACAGCAGTCCGTGCAGGGTGATCGGGCTGATGCGCGGCAGGAAGCGCTGCTCGTACCAGGCTCTGCCCTTGGCGCGTTCGCCGAGCTTGCGTGAGGCGAAGGCCGAGACGTCGAGCGCGGCCTGCGGCAGGCCGAGCCAGCCGGGCAGCACCTGCAGGTAGAACCAGCCCAGCGCGCCGAAGGCGATCACCTGGAAGATGGAGTTGAGCGCGACTCGCTCGGCCGGTGCCGTGGGTCTGGCAGCCTGGGTGGACGTAGATGCTGTGCTCGACCACGCCCACATTCACCGGACGGGACGACACCGCAGAAGCCGCCACCCAGCCGAGCACCTCGCCGCAGTCGCCATCGGTCGCCACGTACCGCAGATGCGGCAACCGGCTCGTGGTGAAGCCCTCCCAGGGCGCGGTGGTCTCGAAGCTGGCCTGGCCGGTGTCCAGCCCGGCCTGATAGATCGCCAGCATCTGCTCGGCGTCGCTGTCGCGCATCGGCCGGATCTCCAGGCCGGGCCCGATGGCGGGCTTGACGGTCTGGACGATGGCCGAGTGCACCCCGTCGCCGTGATCGGCGGTCAACGTGATGTCGACCTGGACGAAGCCTGCCACGGCCAGCAGGCCCCGGTACTCCTGCACGGTGAGCGATCCGGCCGCGCAGCCGATACGCCGCAGGCTGGGCTTCTTCCTCGTACGACGCCGCCGGGCCGTACTGGGGCTGGCCCTGGCGCTGTTCGTGCTGGCCGGAGCCCTGGTGGCGGAGGCGGTGCCGCGGCTGTCGCTGGCCAGGTTCGAGGCGCCCGGGTCGGGGTTCGACCGGGCGGCGGCCCAGCCGGCCGCGCGGTTCGGCGCCGACAGCCCCGCCCTGATCTTCCTGGTGACGGCCCGCAGCGGCACCGTGGACGACCAGGTCGTCGCAGCCGAGGGCCACGGTGCTGCCCGCGCTGGTGCCCGGGAGCACCGCCGGGACCGAGCTGCTCGAGGTGCGCTCCGGCGGCGAGGAGGTGTTCCGGGCCACGGTGCCGCTGGCCAGGGGTCGCCACGATCACGCGTGCCCGGCGGGCTCTCCCCGCCGGGCTCACCATTGACCCGCATTGACACGTCGCGCTCCGAGCCCGGCTGCCGAGGAGGCGGCTTCGATCCGGCTCCACAACAGGCTCACGATCAACGCCTCTTGGACCGATTGATCGACGCTACGCAATTCCCCGGAAACCATCACTGAACGGCGTGAAGTCAGGAGTTCAACGACGGGCGACCAAGAGCGCCGTCCGTCTCCGCTGTCTCTGGTAGCACTCCCAGGAGTCGTTCCCGTCCCGGCAGGTCGCCGGGACGCGCCGGTTCGCGGTGGCCCGGCCAGCCGGAGAACGCGGGCTGGCCGCACTGACCTGCGACTTCGTCCCGCTGATCAGCGGGAGCCGGTGGCGGTGATCGGCGGCAGGCACAACGTCACCGCCCCCGGCGAGCCCTCACGCTCACGCCGGCCGCGCGCCCGCGCCCTGCTCTGGGGCGACCTCTACCCGGCCGTCGTCGCCTCCTTGCCGCCGGCCGCCGAGGTGCCCCTAGCGAAGCCGGCCTGACAGCCGATCAAGCGGTTGAAAGGTCTGCGGATCAAGGACAGCGCCCTGAAGGACGCGTTCCGAGATGGAGCCTCCTGCACCAAGAACGACAACCATTGTCATTGTGCCATGATCGCCGCAAACCGTCCATCGCTATAGAAATGATTATCGTTTGCATCTATTCTGGCGGGGCACCGATGGACGGACGGCGGGCCTGCCCGCGCGTCGTCCTTCCATGAAGACCCGGTTGATCGGAGATCGCATGTCCTTGTCCCACGCCCCGCATGACGACCTCGAAGCCGAGCTGAGCCGGATCTGGGGAGAGTTGCTCGACGTGGACCCCGAGGAGATTCCTGCCGACGCCGCATTCCTGCGGCTGGGCGGCGACTCGGTCCTGGCCGTACGCATGTCGGCCATGGTCCGCAGGCGGATGGCGGTGGAGCTGGCGCTGTCCGACGTGACGGTGGAGATCACCTTGGCCCGGCTCGCGGAAGCGATTCGCCGGCGCAGGGCCGGCGGGAACGGAGCACAACGCGCCCTGCCGGTGGAGATCGAGCGTCGTGCGGACCCGTCGGCGCCGTTCCCGCTGATGCCGCTCCAGCAGGGATACTTCGTCGGGCAGCACGACGGCTGGGAGCTGTCGTACGAGTCGGCGCACTTCTACGCCGACTTCGGGCTCGCCGGCCTGGACGGCGACGAGGCCCCGGAGGCGCTGGAGGACGCGCTGGCGCGGCTCGCCCTGCACCAGCCGATGCTGCGGGCACGGATCACCCCGCAGGGAGAGCAGTACGTCCTCGCGCCCGACGCGCCCGGCGGGATCCCGCGGCCCCGCGTGTACGACCTGCGCGCGGCCGGCCCGCAGGAGGTGCAGGCGCACCTGCTGGCCGTCCGGCACGAGATGCGCACCACCGGGCCGAACCCGCTGCACGGACCGGGCCTGGACATCCGGCTCAGCCTCCTGCCCGGCGATCGAGGGCGGCTGCACACCGGCGAGAGCCTGCTCATCATGGACGGCTGGTCGGCGACCCTCCTCAACCGCGAACTGCTCACCCTGGCCGCCGATTGGAACGCCGTCCTCGCCCCACTGGACGTCGACTTCGGCGACTACGTGACCTCGCTCGGCCGGCTGCGTGACAGCGAGCCGTACGCCGCGGACCGCGACTGGTGGCACGCACGACTCGGAGACGTGCCGCGCCCGCCCGCCCTGCCGCTGCGCGCCGACCCCCTGGACGTGCGGGCCAGCACCATGGAGACCCTGGAGAACCACGTGGCGGCGGACCGCTGGGCGGCGCTGCGCGACCAGTGCGCCCGCCGGGAGGTCACGCCGTCCGCCGCGATGCTGACCGCCTTCTCCGTGGTGCTCGCCCGCTGGGCCGGTCACCGGCGGATGCTGCTCAACTCCCTGCAGCTCAACAGGCTGCCGTTGCATCCCGACATCCATCGCGTCATTGGCGCGTTCGCCACCACGATGCTGATCCCGCTGGAGCCGGCGCGGGGCCGTACGTTCGCCGAACTGGCGGCGGAGACGCAGCGGACCTTCACCGAGCACGCGGCGCACAACCTGGTCTCCGGCGTGGAGGTGTCACGGGAGCTGGCCCGGCGGCGTGCCACCACCCGCCCGGTCGCACCCGTGGTCTTCCAGAGCACCCTCGGCATGGACGCGGCGATAGGCGCGCAGGCGGAGTCCGCGGGACCGCTGGGCGATCTGAACTTCGACGACTTCCACCAGCAGCTGCGCACCCCGCAGGTGGCGCTGGAGGCCCGCTTCTACGAGCTGCGCGACGAGCTGGTCCTCGTCTTCTCGCTGGTGAAGGAGCTGTTCGACACCGAGCAGGTGGACGCCGCCTTCGCCGACCTGCTGGCGCTGGTCGAGACGCTGGCCGACGAGGCGGGCTGGGACCAGGTCGTCGACCTGCCCGCCGCGGCGGCTGCCGAGCCCGCGCCCCGCCTGACGCTGGACCGGCTGCCGGAACCCGATACCGACCATGGTGACGGTCCGCCGGTCGACGAGCTCGAACAGCGGATCTGCACGGTCTGGGAGGAGGTTCTCGGCGTCCCCGTGCTCGACCGGGGCGCCGGCTTCTTCTCTCTCGGCGGCGACTCGCTGCTGGTGGTCCGCACCTTGGCCCGGATCGCCAAGGAAACGGGCGGCGCGCCAAGCGTGCGCGAGTTCCTCAGCGCCCCCACGGTGGCGGGCGTGGCGGCGGCGGTCCGGGCACGCCTGGCGGACGCGCGGCCATGACGGTGATCGGCGTCCTCGGCGGCGCGGGAACGGTGGGCCGGGTGGCCGTGGACCGGCTGGCCGGCGAGAACCTTGGTGAGCTGCGCATCGGCGGGCGGGACATCGACCGGGTGCGCGCCGTCTGCCGTGCGACGCCGGGTGCGGCCGTTCCCCGGCGGGTGGACCTGCGCGACCCCGATGAACTGCGCGCCTTCTGCGCGGGCTGCCGGGTCGTGGTCAACTGCGCCGGGCCGTCCTACCAGGTGCTCGACACCGTGGCAGGGGCCGCGCTGGCGGCAGGAGCGGACTACGTCGACGCCGGCGGGGACGTGACGGCCATCGGCGCCTTGAAGTCCGCCGCCCCGCCGGAACTCGCCGAGCGGGCGGCGGTGTTCTCGGCCGGGGTGATGCCGGGGCTGTCCGGGCTGCTGCCGCGCCTGCTGGCGACCGGACCCCTGGCCCGGCTGGACGGCTACGTCGGAGGCGCCGCCCGCATCAGCGCCTTGTCGGCGGTGGACGTGCTGCTGACCCGTGGCCCGCGCTTCGGCACCGCCCTCGCGGCCTGGCGGGACGGACGGATCGCGCCCGGTGCCCTGGCCCCCCTGCATGAGGTGACGTTGCCCGGCTTCGCCGGGCGGGTGCACGCCTGGCCGTTCCTGTCGGCCGAGGTCGCCGGACTCGCCACTGAGCTGGACGTCGCCGAGGTGCGCAACTACACCGTGTACGTCACCGACGCCATCCCCCGGGCACTGGCGGCGGCGTGGGCGGACGACGCGCCCATCGAGGAGCACGTCCCCTCGGTCGTGGCGGCGGCCGAGGCCGACCTCGCCGCCACCGGCCCGTACTACACGCTGCTCTTCCAGGCCGTGCCCGCTCCAGGGCCCGCTCCAGGGCCCGCTCCAGGGCCCGCTCCAGGGCCCGCTCCAGGGCCCGCTCCAGGGCCCGGACTTATGGCCCCGCGCCGCCTGATCCTGCGGACGCCGGACTCGTACGCGCTCAGTGGCGTCGTCGCGGCCATCGCCACCGGCGAGGTGCTGGGCGGCCGGGTCAAGCCGGGCGCCTGGTCCGCCGCCGAATGCCTGGACGCGGCCGCCGTCTTCGCCCGGCTGGCCGGAGACCCGCTCGTGACGCAGGCCGAGATCCGCTAGCGCCCCTCCGTTTCCGAGCATGAAGGATGAAAATGATCAACGGTAAGAGCCAGACGAGATACGACGTAATCGTGGTCGGCGGCGGCCCCGCGGGGCTGAGCGCCGCCCTGGTCTTCGGACGGCAGCGACGGCGGGTCCTGGTGATCGACGGGGGCAACGTGCGCAACGCGCCGGCCTCCGAGATGCACATGTATCTGAGCCGTGACGGGTTCCCGCCCGCGCGGCTGCTGGAGCTCGGCAGAGCGGAGCTGGCGGCCTATCCGTCCGTGGAGCTCCGGCGGGGCGCCGTGCGGTCGGCCCGCGGCAAGAAGGACGACTTCGAGGTCGAGCTCGACGATGGAGCGGTCATGTGGGCGCGGCGGCTCGTCCTGGCCACCGGGCAGGTGGACGAGCCGTACCCCATCGAAGGGCTGAAGGAGCGGTTCGGGCGCGGCGTCTACCACTGCCCGTTCTGCCACGGATGGGAGACGCGCGACCGGTCCCTGGCCGTGATCACGCGCGTCCCCGCGGAGAGCTCGCTCGCGCTGTACGTCGCCGACCGGTTCAGCGACGACGTGGTCCTGTGCACGCACGGCCCGCTGGAACTGCCCCCTGTGCTCGCCACCAAGTTCGGCGAGCAGGGCGTCCGGGTGATCGACACCCCGATCGTCCGGGTGACGGGCGAGCCAGGCGCCCTGGAGCTGCACTTCGCCGACGGCAGCACGCTGGCCCGCCAGGACCTCTACCACCGTGCGCCCACCCGGCAGCACTCGGCGCTGGCCGCCGAGCTGGGCTGCGAGCTCAACGCCGACGGGACCGTCCGGGTGAACGAGCTGCAGGAGACCACGGTGCCGGGCGTGGCGGCGGCGGGTGACACAGCCAAACTTCCCGCCGTCCCGGACGCTCCCACGCTGGTCTCGCTGGGCGCCGCGGACGGGGTGCGCGCGGCGGTGTGGATGGACGGCGACCTGTTCCGTTCCGACCTCGGCCTGACCCGTTCTGACCCGTCCTGACCTGTCCTGACCTGGGGGTGGTGGCCGGAGCTCCAGGCTCCGGCCACCACACCGGCTCACCCCCGGCGGGCCACGAACAGGTGCAACCCGGTGGCGGCGAGCGGGTGATCATCGCCCGGCAGCGTGAACATCGGGTCCAGGCCCGCCTCGCTCAGCACCTCGAGCCATTCCTCGCGGGTGAGGAACACCCGGTCCCCGGCGTCGCGCGGATCGCCGGGATCGAGCCGCGGCCCGCCGGTTCGCGGCGACATCAGGAACTGCATCGAGGTCAGGATGGCGGGCATCTCCCGGCAGGTCTCCACGAAGACGAACAGACCGCCCGGCGCCAGCAACCGGCCGAGTGCGGCGACCGCGTCCGGTGCGTGGCGGGCGTTGTGGAGCACGTTCGCCGACAGCAGCACGTCCTGAGAGCCTGGCGGCACGCCCTGACCGGCCGGGCCGGCGTTGATGTCGAAGAGCGCGAACCGCACCCCGGGCCGGTCACCGAAACGTTCCTGCCCCAGTGACAGGAAATAGCGCGACACGTCGGTGAACAGGTAGTCGATGTCCTGGCCGGTCAGCGCCCGCAGCGCGTCCACCGTCGTGCCACCGACCCCCGCGCCCAGCTCCAGCACCCGCAGCGGCTCCGCCCGTCGTCCGGCCGCCCAGCGCAACGTCTCTCCGGCGGCGGCGTTGAGGTAGCGGTTGACGGTGTTCTCCCGGTACGCGCCATCGGCCGTGCTCATGTCGTCGCCGGCGAACAGCAGCGCCTGCACCGGCACCTCGTCGCGCAGCAGTTCGGGCAGCCGGTTCATGGCGGCCAGCAGGAACCGGGTCGTTTCCGCCGGATAGCCGATCGCGGCGCCGTCGGCCTCCAAGCCCCGGCCCGCCGCGACGACCTCGTCCCTGCGCACCTTGCGCAACCCGTGGAAGCGGCCCTGCGCGTCGCGACGCAGCAGCCCTTCGCGCGTGAGCGCCTCCAGCCAGCGGCGCAGGATCCACCCGTGCCGCTCAGCCACCTTCAGCGCGTCCATGATCTCGCCGGCCGTGGCGCCGTCCCTGATCAATCCGGCCGGACGCAGGGTGCACGCCATCGCCAGCAACGCCGCCTCGTCCAGCCGGTGCAGGAAACCCGGCAGCCGCGCGGCGTCCACGTTCGCGACCGCCTCGGCGGCCCGCGCGGCGGCGCGTCGCCGTATGTCCGCGTCCCCGTCCTGATCCTCGCCGGTGTCGGTGGCGGGTGGCTCGACCACGACGGCGATGTCGCGCTGGGAGGGCACCGACCGGCGCAGGACGGAACGCGAGATCTCCTGGAGCCGGCGGTGGGTGAACGCGATGAACGGGTCGTGCGCCGTCCCGCCCACAAGCTCTTGCACCGGCCGGGCCGCGGCGTCGGCCGGGCCGGCCACGCCCAGCGTCGCCGGGTCGCCGGGATCCGCCACCACCGCGGCGCCGGGACCGGCCGCGGCCCGCAGCAGGGACGGCGCCACCGCTCCCGGCCGATCGGGCCCGAGCACGGCGTTGGGGATGCCGCGCACGTGCACCGGCTCACCCGACAGCAGGGCCGTCAGCGCGCCGAGACGGTCGTCGCCGGGCAGCGACGTCCAATCGACCTCCTTCGGCACGGGAGGCGGGCCGGCGTCCACCCGCAGCACCGCGTCGAAGCGGTAACGGGTCAGCTCCGTGTCGTCGGTCATGGTCTTGGGATGGACCCGCAACCGGGCGGTCCGCCCGCTGTCCCGGGCCAGGTCCGCGGCCAGCCGCGCCAGTAGCGGCGGGTCGAACAGCAGTTCCTCGTCGCGGGCGGCACGGTCGGCGGCCCGCCGCGCGATCTCTCCGGCGGCGGTGGACGGGGCGGTGGCTTCCTCCACCCAGCGGGCGTAGGCGTGCAGCAGCCGGGAGTCGCGGACGTCACCGACGATCACCGAGCCGCCCGGCGCGACCAGCCCCATCACGTCGCCCAGCACCACCCGCAGGTAGTCCACGCCGGGGAAGCACTGGGTGACCGAGTTCAGCACCACGCAGTCGGGACGGCCTCCGGGCGCGCCGATCTCCTCGAGCGCGGCGCGGACCGCGGGGGTGTTCGCCTCGTGGGCCGCCGCCCGCACGATCGCGGTCCGGGGAAGGCCACGGGCACGGAGGGCGGCGACGGCGGCGGCCGAGACATCGGTGCCCACGTAGCCCTCGACGTGATCGAGCAGGCGGTGCATCAGCAGCCCCGTGCCGCTGCCGAGTTCCAGGATCCAGCGCGGACCGGTGCCGAGCACCAGGTCGACGGTGTGATCGATCCACTCGCGCATGTGGGCGATGGGCAGCGGGCGGCCCGTGTCGGATGCGCGCCAGCCGGACAGGTCCAGGTCGGGGGCGTGCCGGGCGTCGTCGTGGGTGTAGGTCCAGTCGTAGACCTCGCCCCAGTGTTCCAGGTACTCGGTGACCAGGCCGCCGACGGGCCGGATGGTCAGGGCGGAGTGGTCGGGGCGGACGTGCAGGCGACCGTCGGCGCCCGGCCGGGCTTCGCCGATCCAAGGGTGGGCGAGCAGGGTCAAGGCCGCTTCGGCGAGCGGGGATTCCGGATCAGGGTGCACGGGTGTGGGTCTCCGTTCCGATGGCTTCAAGGGACAGCCGGTGGCCCGCCAGGTACAGCACGCGGTCGGCGCGGGCCGCGACCTCGCGGTCATGCGTGACCAGCAACACGGCCAGGCCGCCGGCGCGCAGGCGTTCCAGCAGGCCCAGCAGCCTGGCGGCGGTCACGCCGTCCAGCGCTGAGGTGATCTCGTCGGCGAGCAGCACGGTGGGGCCGGCGGCGAGCGCGCGGGCGAGCGCGACGCGCTGCCGCTGCCCGCCGGACAGTTCCCCCGGTCTGCGGACGGCCACGGCCGGGTCGAGCCCCACCTGCCGGAGCAGCCGCGGCACTTCGGCGTAGGCGTGGGCGCGGGGGAGCCGGCGAAGGACGCGCGCCGGCCGGGCGAGCGCCGTCGCCACGCGGTGGGCGGGGTTGAGCGCGCCGGCCGGGTCCTGGCCGACGAGCTGCACGGCCCGCAGCGCCGTACGGGGCCGCCGGTCCAGCGGCCAGACGAGGGGAAGCCCGCCGGACCACAGGCCGCCCGCCTCGGGAGGCAGCAGGCCGGCCAGCGCGCGCAGCAGGGTGCTCTTCCCGGCGCCGGAGGGCCCGAGGATCGCGACCAGCTCGCCCGGCCACAGGGTCAGCCCGGCGCCGGCCAGCAGCGTCTCGCCGCCTCGCGTCAGCCGCACCCCCTGCATCTGGAGCAGGGGCTGCTCGCCGCGAGCGGGTCGCGCGGCCAGGAGAGCGGAGCCGGGGGCCGCGATGCCCGGCACGACGACGGACGAGAGAGCGGGGGCGCGCTCCGTGGTGTCCGGAACTCCGGCGATCGAGGGAGCCGGGGCAGAGCCGGTGGTCGACGGGGGGCTCGTGGGCGGTGCGCCGATGGTCAGGACGCGGTCGGCGACGCGGGACACGAACTCCGCGTCGTGGGAGATCACGAGGGTCACCGACCGGCCGTCGCCGCGGCGCCGTCCGATGGCCTGGACGACCAGGTCGAGGGCGGCGGGGTCGAGCCCGCTGGTGGGCTCGTCCAGCACCAGCAGGCCGGGTTCGCCGAGCAGGGCGCGGGCGAGCGCCACCCGCTGAGCCTGGCCGCCGGACAGCTGGTGGGGCGGGCGGTGCCACAGCCGGTCGGCGTCCAGGCCGAGCGCCGTCAGCATGGCCCGCACGTCGGCCGGTCGGCGAGAACGGTCCTCACCGACCAGGGCGCCCACCCCGAGCAGCGGATTCAGGGAGCCGGCCGGGTCCTGGTCGAGCAGGCCGGCGTGCGCCCTGCGCCACCGTCGCGCGGCCCGCCCGGGGCGTACCGGGCTCCCGCGCCAGGTGACGACGCCGTCCGTCCTGCGCAGCCCGGGACCGAGGATGTCGAGCGCGGCCCGGACGAGCGTGGTCTTCCCGCCGCCGGACGGGCCCGTGATCGCGACGACCTCTCCGGGACCGGCGTGCAGGGCGCCTCGCGTGACGATCGGCCGCCCGCGGCCGTCGGCGACGGTGAGCCCCGCGACCTCCAGCACGGCGCCCCCGGCCGTCCGCCCGGCCGTCCGCCCGGCCCGGGCCGCGGAGGGGCCGTCGCGCCTAGCGGGCACGGAGAGGTCGTGCCTGCCGGGCACGAAGGGGTTGTCGCGCCAGGCCCGGGGCACGGTGCGCGGGCCGGGCGAGGCGTCGAGCGCGGCCGACAGCAGCAGGGACGCCAGGGCGAGCACGGTGAGCGCGGCGGCCGGGGCCACCAGGGCCGCCGGATTGAGCGTCGCGCCCGGCAGGTTCTCCCGCAGCATCGATCCCCAGTCGGGCGCCGGCGGCTGCGGCCCCAGGCCGAGCATGCCGAAGGCGGCGGCCAACTGCACCGCCATGACGAAGCGGAGCACCACGTCCGCCGAGGCCAGCCCCGCCACCGACGGCAGGACCTCCCGCACGACGATCGAGACGGCCGTCTCACCCCGGCAGCGGGCCGCCTCCACGTAGTCGGTGTGGCGGGCCTGCCGTACCAGGTCACGCACCATCCGCAGGCCCAGCGGTGCGCCGCCGCACACCGTGCCGGCGACCACGGCGGCCGGCGCCGGTAGCGCGACGGCGAGCACCAGCGCCGTCAGCATGAACGGCGCGGCCAGCAACAGGTCGGCCAGCGCCGTCAGCCACCGCCCGGTCCGCCCGCCCGCCCAGCCGGCGACCAGCCCGCCCGCGACGCCCGCGAGAGCGGCCGTCATGGCCGCGACCAGCGCCGTCAGCGTGAGGTCGCGGCCCCCCGCCAGCACGCGCGACAGCACGTCACGCCCGGCCACATCGGTGCCGAGCGGCCAGGCGGCGCCGGGCGGCGCCCACGGCATGCCGATCGACGCGGCCGGATCGTGCGGCGCGAAAGCACCGCCGCACACAGCCGCCAGCACGGTCACCGCCGCCAGCCCCGCGGCCAGTCCCGTGGCCAGTCCCGTGGCCGCCCCGTCACGCCGGCGCACGGACACCTCCCCGTTCCTGATCCGACCACGCGCCGAGCACGTCCGCGACCGCCGACCCGGTCAGCACCACCACGGCGGCGAGCATCGCCACGGCCTGCACCACGGGGGTGTCACGGGTGCCGATCGAGCTGACCAGCAGCTCTCCCAGGCCGGCGTAGCCGAACATCATCTCGATCACCGCGGTCGCCGCGACCAGCGCGCCCCCCGTCATGGCCAGCACCCGCACGGCCGGCGCCAGCAGGAAGGGCGCGACGTGCCGCAGCGCCACCCGGTGGCGCGGCAGGCCGCGCGCCACCGCGTCCCGTACGTGCGGGCGCCGCACCGTGTCGGCGACCGCGCCGCCGAGCAGTCCCGCGCCGAACGCGGCGGCCGGCACCGCGAGCGAGAGCGCCGGGAGCGTCAGCCGCTCCACGTCGAACACCGGCGCGTCCGCGGCGGGCAGCAGCGACACCGGCGGCAACCAGCCCAGCACCACGGCGAACACGACGATCAGGCCGGTCGCGAACACCACCTGCGGGACCGCCGCCACCGCCGTCACCACGGTCGACAGCGGCTCGCGCCATCGCGGCGCCGCCGTGCCGACCAGCCAGGCCAGCAGCAGCGTCAGCGGAACGGCCACCGCCAGCGCACAGCCCGCCAGGGTGAGCGTGGCGGGCAGCCGCTCGGCGACGATCTGGGCGACCGGCCGGTCGGTGACGAGCGAGGTGCCCGCCTCGCCCCGGCACAGCCCCGCCAGCCAGGACAGATAGCGCTGCCAGGCGGGAACGTCCAGCCCGAGCTCGGCCCGCAGCCGTTCGAGCTGCTCGGCGCCGGCCCGGCCCCCGGTACGAGTCCGCGCCGCGTCCGAGGGCAGCAGCTCCGTCGCGCAGAACACCAGCACCGACACCGCGACGAGCAGGACCAGCGCCCGTGCCAGCGCCACACCGGCGACACGTGTCATCACCCGTCCAGCCGGACCTGCTCGATGAAGGCCAGGTCGAACCCGGGTCCGTCAGGCAGGCCGGAGACGCGCGACGAGGTCAGGTCGAGGCCGTCGCCGAGACCCCACACCACGTATCCGCCCTCCTCACGCAGTTCGCTCTGGAGCTTTCCGAGCGCCTTCCGCCGGCGCGTCTCGTCCTCGATCGCCATCGCCTCGTCGTAGGCGGCGTCCCACTCGGGGCGGTGCCAGGCGGTCTCGTTGGTGGGGGAGTCGCTGAGCAGGGAGACGCGGGCGACGTCGGTGAACGGGATGCCGCCGAAGAAGCCGGTGTAGAAGTCGCTCTGGGCGAACACCTTGGTCCAGTAGGCGTCCGGCGGCTCGGTGGTCACCCGCACGGTGATGCCGGCCTCGCCGAGCTGGCCGGCGAACAGCGTGGCGGCGGTGTCCATCCCCGGGTAGGAGGTGGTGGTGGCCAGCTCCAGGACCAGGCCGTCGGCGTGTCCGGCCTCCTTGAGCAGTTCCTTGGCGCGGGCGACGTCCCTCGCCCGCTGCGGCACGCCGGTCGGGCTGGAGGGATCGGCCGGGGTCAGCAGGTCGTTGCCGAGCTTCCCGTACCCCAGGAAGACCTTGTCCAGCAGTTCCTGGCGGTCGGTCGCGAGTTTGATCGCCTCCCGCACGCGGGGGTCGTCGAACGGCTTGCGATCCAGCCGCATCACGAACGGGTACATGGTGACGGCCGGGCGGTGCACGACCTTCAGGTTCGGGTTCCCCGAAACCTGGCGGACGGCGGCGGGGCTGACGCTGCTCGCCACGTCCGCCTGACCGGAGATCACCGCCTGCGCGCGGGCCTGCGGGTCCGGTACGGCCATGAGCTCGATCCGCGGCGTCGGCGGCGGGTCGCCCCACCACCGGTCGTTGCGTTCGAGCACGGCCCGCTGCGCGTTCCCGCTGGTCATCCGGTACGGGCCGGAGCCGGTCACGGGGCGGTCGAAGGCAGTGGTGCCCTCGGGAACCACGAACGTGAACGACGCCAGCGCCCGCGGCACCTCGGCGTACGGCTTGACGGTGACGAGTTCGAGGGTGTGCTCGTCCACGACCCGGGAGGCGTCCATGTCGAACATCGCCATCCGGCCGAAGTTCTCGGCGGCCTTGTCCGCGATGCGGCGCAGCGAGAACAGCACGTCCGCCGCCCGCACGGGCCGGCCGTCGGTGAAGGTCACGCCTTGGCGCAGCCGGATCGTCCACGTCGTGAGCTTGTCGTCGGCCTCGAAGGAGGTGGCCAGCCGCGGCTCCAGGGTGCCGTCCGGCTGGAGGGTCGCCAGGACGTCGTACATCAAGGCGAAGCGGGTCAGGTCGGACTGGTTGCCGACTCCGCCGTGCGGATCGTAGATCGCGGTGGCGGGGGCGCCGACCGCGACGTACCGCAGCGTCTGGACGGTCTGACCCGCCGGGGCGGCGGAGCCGCCGGCATCGCCGCCGCATCCGGCCGTCACCATGGCCAGACCGAGCGCGAGAGCGCCGAGGCGTGCGGGCAGGGAGATCATCAAAGGGTTTCCGTTTCTCGTGCGGTTCGGTCAGTATCGGGCGAGCACCCGGTTGATCAGCTCGGCGAGCCGGGCGATGGCGGGCGGGCGCAGCACGCCGTAATGGTCGGTGTCCAGCCCGTGGATCTCCAGCGGGCCGGCCAGATGGCGGCCCCAGCCGAGGTCGGGCAGGTCCGGCGGGGTGTCGTCCACGCCCATGCCGATGCCGGAGTTGCGCGACGCCCGCCGCTCCGCCCGGACCAGCAGGGCGGTCGCGGCCGGGTCGGCCAGCCGCCGGGGCGTGTGGGCGCCCAGGCCGCGCAGGTGGCGGGCGAAGACGGCGACCCGTTCCCGCGGGTCCTCGCCGCGGCCCAGGAGCCGGTGCGCCCGCAGCCGCGCCGCGACCGTCTCCCACCGCTCATCGGCAGGTGTCGCGAGCAGCGCCGCACGCTCCTCCGGCGTGCCGACGCCCAGGTCGAGCCCGAGGTACGCCTCGAACGCGCCGAGCTGCCGTGCGGCCGCCTCGGCCATCTCGTCGCCGGGCAGCGGCGTGATGTAGGTCGGGTCGTTGGAGTCGACCATCAGCAGCAGCCCGACGGCGGCGCCGTCCTCGTGCAGCTGACAGGCCACCTCCTGGCCGAGGCTGCCGCCCATCGACCACCCGCCGAGCAGATAGGGCCCGTGCGGGCGGTGCCGCCGGATCGCCTCCCGGTAGCGGCGGGCCAGTCCGGGCAGGTCGTCCGGGGCGGGTGCCCCGGCCAGCGCGGGGTCGGTGAGCGCGACGACCGCGAACCGCTCGTCGAGCAGCCGCGACAGCTCGGCGTAGCACAGCACGTCCCCGCCGGACGGGTGGAGGAGGAACAGGGTCCGGTCGCCCGTGCCCTCCCGCATCGGCACCACGAGGTCGTCGTGGCCACCGGACACGGCGGCCGGCTCACCCCGCGCCGGAGGAACGACGCTCTCGTCCCACGCCGAAGGCTCGATGGCCAGGCGGCGCACCCGGGCCGCGTACCGGGCGAACATCTCGTCCACCTCCGCGTCCGGCAGCAGCCCGGCGACGGCATCCCACTGCAGCAGCAACTCCTCGCGCTGCACCAGCACCTGGTGGTCCAGCCACGTCTGCGGAGTCTGGCTGAGGGCGTGCACCTGCTCGCCCACCCACTGCAGGTCGGGCCGGCCGCCGACGAGGTCCTCCAGACCCAGGGCGCTGGTGAACACCACGGGCACGGAACCGGCGCGGCCCTGCCCGGAGGCGCGTTCGGCGAGGAAGTCCAGCGCCGAGTAGGCGCGGTGGTCGAGGTCGGAGAAGAGCCGGTGCTGGGTCCGCTCCGCCTGCTCGGCGAACGTCCCGGCCGCCCGCCGGTCCACTTCGTGCAGCAGCAGCGAGGTGAAGTCGCCGACGACCCTCTCGACGTCGGAGTGGATCGGCGGGCGGTCGAACAACGTGAGCGTGAGGGCGAAGTGCGCGCTCCCCGACCACGCCGCCAGCGTCTCGGCGTAAGCGGTCAGCAGGACGGCGGCGGGGGTCAGCCTGCGCCGGGCCGCCTCCAGCGTGAACTCCGTCCACTGCCCGGCCGTCAGCCGCGCGGTGCGGCGGACGAACCGCGGAGCACCGTCGGGCACGGTGACGGGCAGCGGTGCGGGGCCGGGCAGCGTGTCCAGCCGGGCCCGCCAGTAACCGGCGGCGCGCCGCCAGTCGTCGCCTGCGCGGGCCCGTTCCAGGGCGCGCACGCAGGCGGCGAAGTCGACGCCCGGCTCGGGCAGCGGGGTGCCCGGGTGCTGGTAGAAGTGGCGGACCTCCCGATCGATGATCCAATAGCTGCCGGCGTCGCAGACCAGCACGTCCACGCCGATGAACAGCCGTACGCGTCCCTCCGGCAGCAGGGCGGCCTGGATCTGCACCAGCGGCCAGCGATCGGCCGGCCCCGGATCACGGGAGATCCGTTCACGCAGCCGCGCCAACCGCTCGGCCGCGGCCGTCGCGCCGGCTTCCCTCAGGTCGTGCACCCGGATCCGGTACGGAGGCACGTGGTCGAGGACCTTCAGCCGCCCCTGGCGGGTGACGATCGCGCGCAGCATCGCGTGCCTGGCGATCACCTCCCGCCAGGCGCGCTCGTACCGGGCAAGGTCCAGATCCGGACAGTCGTACTCCAGGTAGAACTGGCAGGCTATGTCGCCCAGCGCGTAGCCGCCCTCGCGGCCCACCCAGTAGGCGTGCTGGACGCGGGTCATGGGGAAGGTGCCGTCCGTGTCCTCCTCGCGTGCCGTTGTGACCTCGGGCTCGGCGGGCCGGACCGGCTCGCGGACGGTCAGCAGCCTGGCGAGCGCGCCGACCGTGGGGTTGGCGATCAGGTCCCGCAGCCGCAGCCGCACCCCGTGCGATTCCCGCAGCAGGGCGAGAATCCGGGTGGCCAGCAGGGAGTGCCCGCCGAGGGCGAAGAAGTCGGCGTCGGCCGAGGTCACCGGCACGCCCAGCAGCTCCGTCCACAGCTCGGCCACCGTCCGCTCGGCGGGGGTGAGCGTGCTCTCCTGCCCGGGGCCGGCGCCCTGCCGAGGTGGCGGGGTGTAGGCGGCCTGGGCGGCGCGTTCGCTCAGGCCGGTGGTGGAGACCGCGACCACGGGCGGGCGGGTGCGGCGGCGGGTCACGATCCGGTCCAGCGCCGCCATCCCGGTCCGGGCCCCGAGCGCGAACGCCAGCCGCACCGTCCGCTCCGTCCCGTCGGGGCCGACCTTCCAGGCGTCCCACACCACGCTGACCCATCGGGTCGCACCGGTGCCGGTCTCGGCTTCGGCCAGGGCGTCCAGGTAGCGGTTGGCCGCGCAGTACGGTCCCATGCCGATGCCGCCGACGAGGGTGCCCGCCGAGGACATCAGCACCACGTCGCGGGGCCTGCGCTCGGCCGCGATCCGCTCGACCGCCCCGCGTAGCGCGAGCGCTCCGGCGATCTTGGCGTGCACGTGCTCCGTGACCTGGCCGGGGCCGGCCGCGCGCAGCGGGCGCAGGTCGGCGGTCGCCACCACGCCGGCCGCGTGCACGACCAGGTCGATCGGCCCTCCGGCCGACAGCTCCCCGAGCAGCGCGGCCGTGCCCTCGGTGTCGGCGGCGTCCAGCCGCCGGACGTCGACGGGCAGTCCTTCCTCGGCCAGCGCGCGCAGGGACGAAGCGCGGCTTCGGGCGGCGGGATCGGCGTCGTCGGGGGAGGGCCGCCCGCTCCGGGAGGTCACCACCACGCGCATCCCCTTACGGGCCAGATGAGCGGCGGTGGTGAGTCCGACGTCGCCGAGCCCTCCGATGATCAGCGCCGTGCCGCCCGCGGAGGCGTCCGGGGCCGGTGCGGGCCGCCAGGGGCTGATCGCCCGCAGCCAGCGTGCGCCGCCGCGCAGGGCCGGCTCGGCTCCCGAGTGCTCGGTGACGAGGAGGTCGGCGAGTTCGGCGGGCACCGCCTCGGCCAGGTCGGTGTGCTCGTCCACGTCCAGCACGCGCCAGCGCACACCCGGCTGCTCCTGGGCGATGACCCTGGGCAGGGCGTGCAGCGCCGCGGTGGCGGGATCGGGTCGGTCGGCGCCGCTGACCCGCTGCGCTCCCCGGGTGACCTGCAGGAGCACCCGGGCTGACCGCTCTCCGGTGAAGAACCTCTCGGCCAGCCGGGCGTGCGTCAGCACACCGTCGGTCACCGCCTCGGGATCGGCGCGGTGCGTGGCCCGCCGGCCGGCCAGCACCACCACGCCCGTCCACTCGGTGCCGGGACACTCGTCCGCGCGTGCCGCGGGGATCGCCTGAGCACCGGCCGCGGACAGCGCCTCGACCACGGCGGTGACCTCGGCCTCGTCGTCGCCGGCCACCGCCCACCGGCCGTCCGGCGCGGCCGCCGGATCGAGGGGGGCGACCTGCGTCCAGACCGGGATCTGCAGCGGCTCGTCCTCGTCCGGCTCCTGCGCCGCGGTGACGGATCGGGCGGGCCGCTCGGGAGGATCGATCCACAGCCGCCGCCGCAGGAACGCCTGCCCCGGCAGCGCGACCCGCCGGCGCCGGTGGTGCATCGCCGCGAAGTCGGGCTCCACGCCGTGCGTCCACAGCCGGCCGGCCGTTTCGCGAAGGGCCGCCAGATCGCTGTCGTCCCGGTCGGTCGCCAGAGTGGTCAGCGCCGCCCGCAGCCGTGGCAGGCGGTGGGCCCGGGTCAGGGCCGCCAGCGCCCCGCCGGGCCCGACGTGAAGGAGCACGACCGGCGGCCCTGCGGCCGGGTCCACGGCTGTGCGCAGTGCCTGGGAGAACCGCACCGGCTCGCGGAGCTGCCGCACCCAGTGGCCTGCCGTGCACAGCTCCGTGAAGACCGCTTCCCCTGTCAGCGTGCTGACCACCGGCACCGCCGGTGTGGCGGCGACCAGCCCCGTCGCGGCCGCCTCCAGCCGGGGCAGGGCCGGTTCGACGAGCCGCGAGTGCGCCGCCCCGTCGAACCGTAGCCGAGCCGGCTCGTGTCCGGCGTCCCTCAGCGTCTTCTCCAGCGCCGCCACGGCCGGCTCCGGGCCGGAGACCACGCACGCGCCGGGGGCGTTCAGCGCCGCCAGGTCGATGTCCGGATGGCGGCGCAGCAGGTCGCGGGCCTCGTCCTCGCCGAGCGGCACGGAGAGCATGGCACCGTCGCCGGCGGCTTCGGCCATGGCCAGGGAACGGACGGCGACGAGCCGTACCGCGTCCGGCAACGGCAGCGCTCCGGCGACCACGGCCGCGGTGTACTCGCCGAGGCTGTGCCCGAGGACCACGTCGGGGCGTACCCCCCAGGTCTCCAGCAGCCGGGCCGTCGCCAGGCTGACCGCGAACAGAGCCGGCAACCCCGGCACCGGCCCGCGTACGTCGTCCTCCGCGCCGCGGATGACCCCGCGGATGTCACGGCCCAGGTGGGCGGAGAACAGCTCGGCGCACTCGTCCACGCACGCGGCGAACGCCGGCTCGGCGTCGTACAGGGTGGCGCCCATGCCGGCACGGGCGCTGCCGCCACCGGGAAAGGCGAACACGAGCCGCGGCGGCACGTCGGGCACGGCGACCGGCGCCGCATCGCGCAGCGCGGCCGCGAGGCTCCCGTCCTCGGCGACCACGCTGACCCGATGACGCTGGTGGCGACGGCCCTGCTGCAGCGTGTACGCCAGGTCCGCCGGCAACAGGGCGGGCGTGCTCTGCGCCCAGGCGGCCAGATCGGCGACCGTCCGCTCCAGTGCCTCGGGGGTGTGCGCCGACAGCACCACGGGGTGCGGCCGGTGGTCGGCGGGCGGCTGGGGCCGCTCGGGCGCGGGCCCGACGACGACGTGGGCGTTGGTGCCGCCGATGCCGAACGAGCTGACTCCGGCCAGCTCGGGACCGTCCCACCGGCGCGTACGGCTCACCACCTCGAACGGCGACCCCGCCAGGCCGAGCAGCTCGTTGACGGGCTCCGCATGCAGCGAGGCGGGCAGCACGCCATGCCGGATCGCCAGCACCGTCTTGATGAACGACGCGATCCCGGCCGCGGAGTTGGCGTGCCCGAGATTGCTCTTGACCGAGCCCAGCCCGCACCAGGCGGGGCCGGCGTCGCCGAACACCTGGCGCAGCGCGGCGACCTCGATCGGATCGCCCAGCCGGGTGCCGGTGCCGTGTGCCTCGACGTAGCCGATCTGACGGGGGTCGACGCGGGCGACCCCCAGGGCCTCGGCGACGGCGCGGGCCTGGCCGCGTACCGAGGGGGCGGTCAGCCCCGTCTTGTCCGCTCCGTCGTTGTTGACGGCCGATCCGTGCACCACCGCGAGCACCGGGTCGCCGTCGTCCAGCGCGTCACGCAGCCGCCGCAGCACGAGCGCGCCCACGCCCTGGCTGTAGACGATGCCGGTGCCCTCAGCGGAGAACGGGCGCACCTTGCCGTCCTCGGAGTAGATGCCGTCGGGAGTGGCCAGGTATCCCCGGCCCTGCGGGACGATCAGGGAGACGCCGCCCGCCAGCGCCGTGTCACACTCACCCGACAGCAGAGCCTGCACGGCGAAGTGCACCGCGACCAGCGACGTCGAGCAGGCGGTGTTGACCGAGACCGCCGGGCCGGTCAGGTCCAGCCGGTAGGCGACCTGCGCGGGCAGGTAGTCGGTCTGCGTGGAGATGGCCGTCTGCAGGCTGCCGCCCGGATCCTCGCCGCCGCCGGTGGGGTCCCAGCGTCCGTACAGGTTGGCCGCCAGGTAAGCGCTCGGCGCCGCCCCGGCGAAGACCCCCACCGCTCCGGCGCCGCGGCCGCCTCCGTGCCCGGCCTGCTCGAGCGCCCGCCAGCAGATCTCCAGGAACAGCCGCTGCTGCGGGTCCATCAGCGCGGCCTCGCCGTCGGTGAGACCGAACGGCTCGGGATCGAACAGGTCCTGGCCCTCGATCAGCCCGGCCACCGGCACGTACGCGGGGTCGCGGCGCAGCCTGCCGGGCACCCCGCGCGCGGCCAGCTCGTCGTCGGTGAGCCACGTCAGACCTTCACGCTCTTCGACCAGCAGCCGCCACAGTGCGTCCGCGTCGGGCGCGCCGGGGAAACGACAGGCCAGACCGGTCACGGCGACCAGGTCGTCATGGGCGTTCATCGGGTGCCCTCCTCGGCCTTGAGCCGGGCCAGCCGCCTGGCCTGGGCCCGCCGCGTGGCGTCGCCGTTCCCGGCCGGCGACGGAGGCGGGACCGCCGCGCGGCGTTCGGTGATGTGCAGCGCGAGCGCCCGGACCGTGGGGTGGTCGAACAGGTCCACGACGGTCAGGCGCGGGTCGAGCAGCTCGGTCAGCCGCACGTGGGCGCGGACCAGCGTCAGCGACGTGGCCCCGAGCCGGAAGAAGGGCACGCTCGGATCGACGTCCGCGCCGTCGAGCAGCTCGCTCAGCACCCGGCTCACCACCTGCTCCACCTCGGCGTCCGGCCGCACCGCCGCCGGCCTGCCGGGCGGCGCCGCGAGCCTGGTTCCGGCGTCCGGCACCGGCGTGCCGGACGGGGGCGCGGCCCCCGCCTGCGGTCCTGCCGGATGGGGTCGGCCGGGGGGCGTGCCGGGGCCCTCCGTGTCCGGCGTGCCGGGCAGGACCGGCAGCTCGATCAGCGTGCCGTCGGCGGCCAGCCGCTCGCCGAGCGTCAGGCCGCCGGGCGCCGCCGTGCGCAGGCGTTCCGCCCAGCCTCCGGCCGCGGCCATGGCGCGCGCCGGGGACAGCGTTCCGGCGGCGATCCGCACGGTGATCTCCAAGCCGTCCTCGACCGCCTCCCGGATCAGCGCGACGAAATCCGGCTCATGAGCCGCCGGTGCGGGCGCGGGCGGAGCGGCCGCCTGGCGCCGGTAAGGGTTCGGCAGCGTCTTGTAGTCGATCTTGCCGTTGTCGGTGAGGGGGAACTCGTCCACCAGCACGAACCGGCTGGGCACCATGGAGTCGGGCAGGCGCTCCCGCAGGCGGGCGGCGATCTCCTCGTCGGCGGGCGGCCGTGCGGGATCGGCCGCGGCCACGTACGCCACCAGCCGTGGCCGGTCGTCCGGGCCGCGCACCGACAGCGCCACCGCGTGCTGAACGCCCTGGACGCGGCGCAGCACCGACTCCACCTCGCCCAGCTCGATCCGATGCCCGCGGATCTTGACCTGCCGGTCCATCCGGCCCAGGAACTCGATGGTGCCGTCGAAGCGCCAGCGTCCCAGGTCACCCGTGCGGTACAGGCGCCGGCGCAGGACCGCGTCGGTGATGAAGCGCTCGTCGGTCTGCCGCGGGTCACCGACGTAGCCGCGCGCCAGCCCGTCCCCGCCGATGTGCAGCTCACCGGCTCGTCCCACCGAGCACGGGCGCCCTTGGTCGTCCAGGATGTGGAAACTCTGGCCGGGCAGCGCGCGGCCGTACGGGATGCTTGCCCAGGACGGAGACACCTCGCCGATCGGGTGGCAGATCGACCAGATCGACGCCTCCGTGGCACCGCCCAGGCTGATCACCTGGGCGTCCGGCGCCAGGGTACGGATGCGGTCGGGCAGCGTGACCGGGATCCAGTCACCCGACAGCAGGACCAGCCGGAGCGACGCGAGCGCCCGCCGGGCCCGGTTCGGGTCGATCTCGGCGTACTCGACCAGCATCTCCATCAGCGCCGGAGCGGTGTTCCACACCGTCACCCGATGGCGTTCCATGAGGTCTAGCCAGTGGCCGGGGTCGCGCCCGCGGGCGGCGTCCGGCAGGACGAGCGCGGCGCCCGCGCCCATCATCCCGAAGAAATCGTGGACGGACAGGTCGAAGCTGAAGGCCGACAGCGCCAGCACGCGGTCCTCGGGGCCGACGGGGAACCTCTCGCTCATCGCGTCGATCGTCGTGCGCGCGGCCCTGTGCTGGATGCCCACGCCCTTGGGCCGCCCGGTCGAACCGGACGTGAAGATCACGTAAGCGAGGTCGTCCGGGCTCGGCCGGCGGACCGGTGCCGACGGCTCCTCCTTCTCCAGGTCGGGCAGCCGGTGCACGCTCACCGTGCCGGGCCAGGAGGCAGGCCCGCCATCCGGGGGCACCAGCGCGTGGCGGATGTCGGCCTGCTCGCAGACGGAGGCGATCCGCTCCTGCGGCCAGGCCGGTTCGACCGGCACGTATCCCGCGCCGCTCGCGCAGACACCGAGCAGGGCGGTCACCTGGTCGACGCTCTGGGGGAAGGCGACCGCGACGAGATCGCCGGGGCCGACGCCCAGGGAGGCAAGGACGGCGCCGATGCGTTCCGCCCGCCCGGCCAGCTCTCCATGGGTGAGGTCGCCGCCCGCGGCGAGCAGCGCATGCCGGTCGGGCATGGCGCCGACCACGGCGCGCAGGGGATCGGTCAGGAGGGGACCCACGTCCGAACGGCCGTTCAGCGGCTCGTCGGCCAGGAACGACGGGTCCCAGCCGAGGGCGGCGTCGTGCCAGGCGCCGGGCTCGGCGGCCAGCCGGCGCAGCAGCCGGTGGTGCGCGTCGCGCATGCCTTCGACGAACCCGTCGGCGAACAGCCCCTCGACCGCGTCCCAGCAGATGCGCAGCCTTCCGTCCTCGTCGTGGACGATGTGGTCCAGAGCCACCTGAGGAGTTTGGGAGACACCGAAGACCTCCTCGCCCAGCCAGCTCGCCGGCGAGTCCTCCGGCGCCAGGCCGATGCCGCTGGTGAAGACCACTGGATGGTCGGGGGTGAGCCGGGCCGGCGTCGCGGCCGCACGCATCACCTCGACGGCCGAGACGGCACGGTGCTCCAGGTCGGTCCAGAAACGCCGGTTGACCTGAGCCGCGAAGTCCTCGAACCCCTTCCAGCGCCGCAGGTCCGCCCGCGGGAGCTCGACGAGGACCGTGGTGGTGAAGTCGCCGACGACGTGTGCCAGCTCGGGATCGTCGGGGCGGTCGAACAGCGTGGTGTTCAGGCAGAATGCCTCGTCGGCGCCCCAACGGGCCAGCACCAGCCCGAACGCGGCGAGCAGCACCCCGGTGGGGCTCAGCCCGCGCCGTGCCGCCTGCTCCTTCAGCGCCTGCCATTCACCGCTGTCCAGCTCGGCGTACGTGCGATGGAACCGGTGAGCGTGCACGTGCGCCAGGTCCTTCGCCCACGGCAGGCGCGGGCCGGGTGGCAGCGACGCGGCCCGGTCCCTCCAATACTTTAGGTCGCGTTCCCGTCGTCGCGCCTCACCGGGATCGGCCTGCCGGTGGCGGACGACCTCGGCGAAGGCCGTCGGTATGGAGGGCAGTTCGGTGCCGGGATCGGCGACGAGCCGTCCCCATTCGGACATGATCTGCATCCACCCGCTCATGTCCAAGGCGAGGATGTCGGTACCGAAGAAGATCCGGGTGCGGCCGTGGGGCAGGAAGGCCGCCCGGACGTCGAACAGGGGCCACCGGTCGGCGGGGCGCAGCTGGTGGGAACATTCGTGGCGCAGCCGGCGCACGCGCTCGCGCACCTCGTCCGGCCCTGCCCCGCGCAGGTCCTCCACGGCGATCTCGTACGGGCCCGCGTCCGGCAGGATGTGCTGACGGCCCTGCCGGTCGACGATCATCCGCAACATGGGATGGCGTCGCACCAGCCGGTTCCATGCCCGCGTCAGGTTCGCCAGGTCGGCCTCGGGATCGCCGGTCTCGCGGTCGTACTCCCGGTAGTAGTAGGTGGCGACGCCACCCAGCGGGAAGGCCGGATCCCTGCCGATCCAGTAGGCGGTCTGCAAGGGGGTGAGGGGGAAGCCCTCCTCTTCGGTCGTTCCTTCCGGGTCGGCCATGCCGGCCGTGACGGTGCGGACCGTCGCGGCGCCGAGAAAGGCCGTCATCGGCAGGTCGAGGCCGAGATCGCGGAGCCGTCGACGCAGCCGGACGGCTGTGAACGACTCCAATCCCAACGTGGTCAGCGCAGTGTCGGCGGCCACTTCCGCGGCCGGGAGCCCAAGGACCTCTGCGACGAGATCCGTGACGTCCTCAACGGATACGGGGGAGGGGGGCGCTTCCGGCATGGGTCTCCTCCAGATATACGCACGACGGCCAAGAGCAGCACAGTCTCACTCAGATGTGCAGTGATAATCATTATCATGTTCTTTTGTCCGCCTCTAGAGCCTGTGCTCGCTATCGGCCTGTTTGGAGGAGAAATGTCGGCTTCGGGGTGGCTGCGCAGGGTGAGCGACGCCTCCTCGACCGGAGCGCCGTCGCGGCCTCGCGCAGGTGAGCGTCTCGCACCTCCTGCCGCCGAGGGCGCGAGCGCGGCTGGGGCCGCCGTACCTGAGTCAACACATCCTCAACGAGTCCTCCACATGCCCCGCCTTACCGTCGATTCCGCAAGGTCAGACAAGGTGTTCATCCATCTCAGGAGAGGAAGCGATCGTCATGCGGGTTCGTATGACCATGGCCGCACTCGCCGCAGCCGCGGCGGTCTCGCTGGCGCCGGGCGCGGCGGGCATCTCGGCGGCCTCCGCTCGGCCAAGCCCTGCCGTCACGAGCAGCGTCTCCGCCTCCCTCACCGCTGCTTCGACCGCAGCGGCGAAGTGGCACTTCATGGGAGTGTTCGCCGTCAAGCAGGCGTGCCAGGTCGCGGGGCGCTACTACAAGGCCATCGGCTACGCGAAGGACTACAAGTGCAACAAGATCCTGGTGGGGCCGCTCCACCGCCTCTACATCCGGAGGTGAGCCGGCGCGGCGGGCCTCCCGACGGGAGGCCCGCCGGGGATCAAAAAAGCCTCACTGACGGACCATTTCTTTTCCGGACCATGAACCAACCCCCCTGCGGCCGGCCCGTCAAATGCCCGCAAAAACCCGATGCCATTCACTATGGCCATCCGTCAATGCTGTGGCTATCATCAAGCGGTGATGATCGACTCCGCAGGAGGTAGTTGATGGGTCGCATCAAGAAATTCGCCGTTTCGGCGGCCGCCGCGGCCGGGATCGCCGCCGCGACGACTCTCCTTTCGCCGGCTTCTCCCGCTCAGGCGGCGATCTGCAGCACAGACGCGCAGATCGGCACTCCCGGCGGCACCGGCTGGGCGCTGTGCAGCGGCACTGGAGTGACGCAGACGCGGGTCGTGCTCTTCTGCCAGAACAGCAGCGGTGGCTACACCACGCTGTACGGCCCATGGGTCGCCGATTCCGTCAAATCAAACGCTAAATGCAGCAGCACTTCGTGGCCGATCTCGGTCGGATATCAAACGCTTTGATCCGCCACCGGCTCATGGACGCGATAAATAGCGTTAATCGCGTCCATGAGCGCAGCACTGGAATGCGCCGGAAATAGGCCGCACACCCGGTCGGGCGGGTCCGGGCGCGCTCAAATCCATGGATGTACCTGTCCCGGTCCACGGGGGACGGCGGGCCTGTTTCGGCCCACAGGCGCTTCTTGGTCTGCGCTGCTTCGATGGGGCAGGCGTCCCGGACGCCATCGCCGCCGAGGTGTGGCCCGTGGCGGCGTGATCACCACGCTTCTCGCCGTGATCCTCTCTGCAGGCCGTCACCCGCATTCAGCCCGCGCTGACGGACCTCCTGCGGGCGCTCGTCCCCGTACGCCGAGGGCTCCTCCACGGGCCGCCCCCGGCGAAGGCGTACCTGACGCCCCGCCTGGCCGATGGCGCGGGGCCTACTTCGACTCGACGCGTCCGATGGGCGGGATGGCGGCGGCGAGCGCCGCGGTGGCCCGCGTCCACGCCGGGTCCTCGGGGTAGAGCTCGCTGCGCAGGTAGGCCCAGATGAGCGCGCGTACGGCGCTCGGCGTCGAAGATCTCCGGGAGGGTCTTCGGCCCCGGCGCCGCCGTGTAGGCATCGCCGCGCCAGTCCTGCCGGTCGGAGAAGGAGGCGTTCCAGTCCTTCTCGCCGACGACGACGAGCACCTTGGGCGTCATGCCGGTGAAGTCGGTGCCGGTGAGGGCGGCGTGAGGCTGCGCCGCCGGGCCGTTCATGTCCTCGTCGCGGCCGGGGCGGCGATCATGGCGCGGGCGCCGAAGCGGTCGTCGACGGGGCGTGACGAGCATCCGAACGAAAAGTCCCGTCTTGAGTGATGGTGAGGCGGCCGGCGGCTTCTCTGGTGCTCCGTCGCGGGCGGAGCTGGAGCGGTTCTTCTACCTGGACGACGCGGATCGGGCGCTGATCGCCGAACGGCGTGGGACACACGCCCGCCTCGGCTTCGCCCTCCAGCTGACGACAGCCCGCTACGTCGGGCGCTTTCTGACCGACCCGCTGGACGTGCCGACGAGGTGCTGGTGTGCCTCGGCGAGCAACTCGGGATCGAGGATGTCCCGCACACAGATCGGCTGCGTCCACGGGAATGATGTACGAGTTCGGCCCCGTCATAGGCGTGGTGCCGTGAAATGAGGATGAGTGTCCCTTCCGCATGAGGACGGCTGACAGGGCCCGCGCTGACCTCTGGCACGGCACCTTGGTCGGGACGGTTTCCAGTGGAGTCGTTCGGGTCTTCGTGTCGTCGAACGGTGTCATCGGCCTGCTGGGGGATACACGGTGTCGATGAGGTCGGTCAGGAACGCGTCGAGGTCGTCGAGGCCGTACGCCGTGAGCGTTTCGGGCGGTTGGGTGAGCAGGTACGTCAGCGCGCTGTTCACGCACATTGTGACCATGGCGGCGCTTCGCCGGGTCGCGGGCAGGTCGGCCGCTTTGTGCGCTTCCAGGTGCAGTGCCAGGTCGGCGCGGGTGAGCTCAGCCATCGTCTCCTGCAGGCGCGGCCGACGCGCGGCCTCGGCATGCAGCTCGATGTAGGCCAGGACTCTGGACCTGTTGGCCGTGAGGGCACGGTCGAGCAGTTCGCGTAGCAGCGCGACCAGGTGCCTGCGCCCTTGGATGCTGGCGGCTTTCATCACCTGAAGATCGGCCCAGTAGCGCTCGACGCAGCGCTCGGCCGCCCCCTGCAGGAGGGCGTCGCGGTTGGCGAAGTAGTTCTTGGCCGTGCCCTCGGGCAGCCCGGCCTCGTGGTCGACTGCTCGATGGGTCAGCCCTCTGCCGCCCTGACGGGCCAGCACCTCAATCGCGGCGTCACGCAGCAAGTCACGCCGATCCCGGTTCTCCGCCATGGCCCTCATCATCGCAGCTTGTCCGTTCACCACATTAGTGGTACCACAGATGTGGTACTCGATGAAGGGAAGAGCGATGAACGGAACCGCCGCGATCGTCGGAGCCGGAATCGGCGGACTGGCGACCGCCATAGGACTGCGCAGGATCGGCTGGGAGGTGACCGTGCTCGAACGCTGGCCGGAGATCAATCCTGAAGGCACGGCGCTCGGCATACGTCCCGACGCTCAGGCCGCCCTCGCCCAGCTCGGCCTGCGCGAGGAGCTGCTCCGCCGTACCGTCCCCTATCGCCAGGCCGTCATCCGTACGCCGCAGGGCGAGCGGATCGCGGACCTCCCGTTGGAACGCATCGAGCGCAAGGGCGGCGCTCCCGTGCTCATGCTGTCCAGGACCTCCCTGATGAACATGCTGGTCGACGCCTTGGGGGACACGGCGATCAAGACCGGTGCGAAGATCACCGATCCGGAAGCTCTGCGTGGGCGGCATGACCTGGTGGTGGGAGCGGACGGGCTGCGCAGCACCGTGCGTGAGGCCTGTTTCGGTGCCACGGTGCGGCCACGTTACGCCGGGATCGTGGCATGGCGGGGCGTCGCGCGGTTCAACCCGCCGTCGTACGGCGAGACCTGGGGGGCCGGACAGGTGTTCGGCATCACGCCCCAGGAACCGGGGGCGACCAATTGGTACGCCGCGGTGGCGACACCGGAAGGCCATCGGGAGACCCTCGACGAGCTGCGCGCCCGCTTCGCCGGCTGGCACGACCCGATCACGCGCCTGCTCGCCGAGGCCGATGAGGAGGCCGTGCTGCGGCATGAGATCTACGACCTGTCCCCGCGCCTGAAGTCCCTGATCGCCGGCAACGTGGCGCTGGTGGGTGATGCCGCGCACGCCATGACCCCCTCCCTCGGGCAAGGCGCGTGCCAGGCGCTGCTGGACGCGGCCGCCCTCACCATGTGCCTGGAGAGCGCCGGCGACGTGGGATCGGCGTTGCGTGCGTACGACGCCCGGCGCAGACGGCCTGCTCAACGGGTCGTGGCCATGTCCCGCCAGATGACGAGGTTGGCCGGCCACCACCGGGAAGGCCCCCGCAACATCCTCATGCGCCTGCTGCCCGCCTGACTCGCCTTCACCGATGGCCGGGCGAGGGTGGTGAGCAGTACGGAGACGTTCGCCGTGAGCAGGACGACCGCCGTGGCCGCGGCGGGCCAGGACGATGGTGGTGCGGCGGCTTCCTGCCCGGTCATATGTGCGCCGTAGAAGATGGTGGCGTTCCATGCACGGGTCGCCGCAGGCCGCCGTGTGACATCCGACACGTAAGTCATGCAGAGACTGCTCCCTCAACTTCTCGCGTCCGGGGCGGATGAGCAGTCAAGCCGAGGCCGTGCGCGACTTTCCGGAGTCGGGTACAGCGAAAGCCCGGAGATCAGCAGGCGCTGGCGGCCATAGCGGTCGGATAGGTCGCCTGCGGTCAGCAGCAGGCCGGCGTAGGCGAGGGTGTAGGCGCTGATGATCCATTGGATGTCGGCGGGGGTGGCGTGGAGCGCGCTCATCAGCGCGGGGACGGCCAGGTTGAGGATGGTGTTGTCGATGACCAGGACGAGCAGGCTCAAGCAGAGCGCTACGAGGATCCACCAGCGGCGCGGGTGCGCGGTGCCCGGGACGTGCATGAGGCTCTCCACACGTAGGGGGCGGGCCGAGGGTTGGTGCCGGTACAGCCGGTGCTGTGGTGCGCCGGCCGTACCGGGTCACCGGCTTTCGCTCTGGTGCTGTTCGTAGAGCAGGCCGTAACGGTCGATCCGCCACAGCTGGGCGAGCACGAGCAGTACGGTGCCCAGCACGACCGGCCAGATCTCCAGGGCGATCAGTCCCCAGGCGATGAAGGCGAAGCCGATCAGGCCGGCCACGATGAGCAGCCGTAGCACCACGCGATGTGCCGCCGGAGCCTTGCCGTCGACGTGGAGTTGCTCACCGTAGATGCCGCGCGCCGCCCAGTTGGTCGGCTCGACCGCCGCAAACAGATGGACGTTCAGCCAGAGCCAGATGACGACGAGGGCAACACCGGCCAGTGACCACCAGCCGATCCACTCACGGCTCCAAACGGCCAGTTCGAAGGCGGGAATAGCGGCGAACCGGGTCCAGACGCTCCATGGATTGGCGTGTTTCTTCCATGCCTGGGCGGTCATGCCGTGCGCGCCTGCGACCACGTTCTTGGGCTTCACTGCTGGCTCTCCTAGGGCGTCAGGGAGGTCGCCATGGCGCGATCTCCGCGCCTCAGAGAGTATAGAACTTTCAGATATCTGTAAATTCTCTGAGAACTTGGAGTGATTGATAGAATTCAGGCATGGACACCGATCAGCGGCTGCGCGAGGCCGCCGAGAAGCTGGCGCTGACCCTGGCGCAGGGCGGCATGCAGAAGACCACCGCGCGGGTGATGACCGCCCTGCTCTACACCCGGCAAGAGTCGATGACCGCCGCCGACTTGTGCGAGCAGTTGTCCATCAGCTCGGGTGCGGTGTCCACCGCGGTCAAGCAGCTGATCCCGCTCGGCCTGATCGAACGGGTGCCGGCCCCCGGCAGCCGCCGCGACCACTATCGTTTCCGCCAGGGGGCTTGGGCCAGCTTGATGTCACAGCAGAACGCGATGCTGGCCACCATGAGGGATGCCGCCCAGGAAGGCCTGGACGCGGCGGGCGACGACGGCATCGCCGGCCGGCGCCTTCACGAGATGAAGGACTTCTATGCCTACATGACCGAGCAGCTGATCCCGCTCATCGACAGCTGGCGCGAACGCTATGCCGCCCAGCATGCCCACGCTTCCCGGTAGCGGCTGTCAACGGCCTGACGACGCCCGGTTGGGGCTCATGACAGGCTGGTGAACGCGCACCTGCTGTTTCGAGTGTCGGATGCACCCCTGCCTGCTCATGCGGGCCGCTGCCGAACGCTGCCGTCCGTCCCTTGGCCGAACCGTTCTCGTCGAGAAGGAGGGCAGGGCCGGCCAGGATGGGCCGGTGGTGTGGACCTGGCTCCTGGCGGCCCCCTTCAAGCGTGAAGAGGTAGACGTCACGGCTCGCTTGCGCCGCTCCGAACAGGGAGGATCAATCGGATACGGCGTATCGGCCCAGGTCTTCGCGCGCCGGGGTTCGGGGGAGGCCGCGCTGCGGGGCTGGGGCGAGAGCAGCCGAGTAGATCTCCGCACGGCGGATCAGAGTCGGTGGAGGACCTCGCCGAGCGCACGGGCCAGCTCTTCCTCATCGTGGGCATCGCTGCGCCAGGCCACGAAGCCGTCCGGCCTGACCAGCGCAGCACCCTCAGGGCCGATGCCGTGGGCGCGGGCCACCTCCTCCTCCACCACCTGCACGTCGGCGTCCGGGCTCCGCCACGCGGGGGAGGGGGTGAGCAGGACGAAGGCGGAGCCGTACAGGTCGAGGGTGGAACGGCCGCCGGCGAGCGGAACGTGCGGCGCGCGGGTGCCGGGCGTGCCGTCGAGCAGTCGCGGTTGCACGGGCTCGCCGGGCCGCTCCCCGTCCACGGGGTAGCGATATCCCATGGAGACCGCTCCGTAGTCGATGACCTGGGGCCCGCGGCCCGGCCCCATGCGGGCGCCGAACCTGGCCAGCGCCTGCCCCATGGTCAGTTCCCCGACCGGCCGCCGCTCGGCCTGGTACGTGTCCAGCAGCCCCGCCCCGGCCCGGCCGGTGATCACCCAGGCGAGCTTCCATGCGAGGTTGTGGGCGTCCTGGATGCCGGCGTTCGCGCCGAGCCCGCCCGTGGGCGGCCACACGTGCGCCGCGTCCCCGGCCAGGAAGACCCGGCCGCGCCGGTAGCTCCTGGCCAGGTGGGCGCCGATGGGGAAGGCGAGCACCGTCAGGTCGGTGCCGGGAATCTGGGGGTGCAGTCGCACCTCGGCGTCCGGCAGCCCGGCGGCCTCGCGGACCATGGCGGCCACCCGCTCGTCGTCGTAGTCCTCGGCCGCGCCGTCCAGGCCGGTGCCGAAGACCCAGCGCCTGCCCTCGGTGTCGTGGGCCATGAGCATCGTGTACGGGCGGGGCCGCTGCAGGTAGGCGATGCTGAGGGTGCGGCCGCGCAGAGCCGGGTTAAGGTCGGCCTCGACGATCGCGGTCAGCGTGGTGAACATCGGGCCGGGCCCGTCCACCTCGATGCCCAGCCGATGGCGTACGGGGCTGTGAAAGCCGTCGGCGGCCACCAGGTATCCGGCCCGCACGCTCTCGCGCACCCCGCTCGTCCGGTCCAGGAGGGTGGCCGTCACACCCTCGCCGTCCTGCTCGAACGCGACCAGCTCGGTGCCGAAGCGCAGGTCGGCGCCCAGCTTGCGGGCCTGGTCCCGGACGATGACCTCCAGCCGGTCCTGGTCGATCGGGCCGAAGCCGCACGGGCTCGACCCGGACCCGTCGTCCTCGTCCGGCTCCTCGGGGGAGGCGTGCTCGCCGGCGAGGGTGTCGGCCACGACCGGGGTCCAGGTGAATCCGCCGCCGACGTAGGCCGCGTCCCTGATCGCCTGCTCCAGCCCGGCCTGCCGGTAGAGCTCCATCGTGCGCGGGGTCAGGCCGCGGGCGCGGGGATGGGTCAGCAGGTCCGGGTGACGCTCGACCAGCGTGCAGCGGACGCCGTGCCAGGACAGGAACAGCGCGGTGGTGAGGCCGGTGATGCCGCCGCCGACGATCAGGACGGGGACGTTCCGCTCGCTCATGATGATCAGTTCCTTTCGTGCCGTCCGTGACGGGCCGGTGGGTCCGTCACGGACCGGGGCCGTATCCGTCGCGCAGCCGCTCGCCGCGCCCGGTCATCCGTAGGGGCGAGCCGGGCGGGGTGGTGCGGAACGCGGTGGCGATTCGTATGCCGGTAGCCTGTCCCGGGCCGCCGGCCGGCCACATCCGGCACATGCCTTATCCGAGTCCTTAGTATCGGCAGGCGGGCACTCAGGCCCCGTCGAACAGGCGGAGCCGATGCGCGGTCGCGGCGGCCTCGCCCCGGCCGGCGACGCCGAGCTTGATCAGGATGCTGGACACGTGCACGCTCACCGTCTTCGCGCTGATGAAGAGCTGCTCACCGATCTGCCGGTTGGTACGCCCGGCCGCGACCAGCCGCAGCACCTCCGTCTCCCGGTCGGTCAGTCCCAGCCGTTCGAGGGCGCCGTCGGTGGCGGCATCGTCCGGCCCGAGGGGCAAGTGGGCGTTGCGCGCCAGCACCCGTACCTCTTCCAGCAGCGGCGCGGCCCCCAACCGCTCGGCCACCTCGGCGGTCGCCCGCAGCCGGGCCGCCGCGCCCTCCCGGTCTCCGGCGGCCAGCAGCCGCTCACCCGCGCGCAGCCCGGCGCAGGCGGTCTCGAAGGGCCGCCCCAGGCGCTCCCATCCCGCCGCCACCTCGGCCCACTGCTCCACGGCCGCGGCTTTCGAGGGCGGAGCCTGGACGAGTTCGGCGGTCACGTGGGCCGCGTACTGAGCGTGCAGGGGGGTGTCCGCGGGGAGGCGGGTCCGCGCCGCGCGGAGCTCGCCGGTCAGGCGCGACTGCCAGGACGGCGTGGCCACCGGGCGCAGCAGGGCGGCGATGTTCGCGGCGGTGAGCAGCAGGGGCCAGGCCGCGGGCGTACCGGCCGCGGCCAGGGCGCCGGCGAGCAGCTCGCAGGCGTGGTCCGGACGGTCGTCGCGCACGGCCAGCGTGGCCGCCACCGCCACGGCCTGGGCATAGGGTGCCTCGGGTGGCCCGCCCAGCAGCGCGCCGGCCGCGGCGGACTCGGCGCGGGCGGTGCTCCACTGGCCGCGGGACAGGGCCGTACTCGCCAGGAGCAGGTGCAGCCCGACGCCGGGCGCCCCCTGCGGGTCGCGTTCCAGCGCCGATCGTGCCACCGCCTCCGCCTCGTCCCACCGGCCGGTGGCGGCCAGCGCTGTGGCCAGGCTGCTCGCCAGCAGGGCGCCCAGCGTGCGTTCGAGCCCTGCCTGGCGGGCGGCGGCCATCCCCTCACGGGCGGCCTCGCACGCCGCCGTGTGACGGCCGACCGCGTTGCGGCTCTCCGCGATGTTGAGGCAGGCGCGGGCGACGCCCACGAGATCGTCCTGGCCCCGGGCCAGCTCGCGGCCCTGCGCCAGGACACGCAGCGCCTCGTCGTGGTCGCCGGCGACGTTGAGCGCCCAGCCCAGGGTGGTACGGGCGTTGCCCTCCAGCGCGGCGTCGCCGTGGGCGGCGGCGAGCCGCGCGGCCTCGGCGGCGGCGTCCTGGCCCTGCCCGGCGGCTCCGCGCAGGGTGAGCACGACCGCGGTCAGGTTGCGGACCCGTGCCCGGTCGAGGCCGGATAGCTGCGGCAGCAGCGCGTGCGCCTCGTCCACGGAGGTCACCGCGCCGTCGCGGTTCAGGTCGTGCATGACCATGCCGCGCTGGGCCAGCAGCAGCGCCACGCGCGCGGGCTCGCGTACCCGGTCGGCCTCCGCGAGCGCCCGGTCGATCAGGTCGAGAGCCTGGAGCGGCTCGCCGGCCCATACGGCGGCCGTGGCGGCCGTCTCGAACAGGGCGAGCCGGCCGGCGGCCGGGCGCTCCGCCTCGGGCACCCGGTGCCACAGCTCCAGGGCGCGTTCCAGCAACTGCGCCTGCTCGGCGTGGGCGGAGAGCCGCTCGGCGACCTCCGCCGCGCGCAGCGAGGCCGCCAGCGCCTCCGCGGGCGCGCCCGCGCCGTTCCAATGGAACGCGAGCTCGGCGGCGTGCCGGTCCGGCGGGACGAGCCCGGGGTCGGCGCGCAGCGCCTCGGCGTACGCGCGGTGCAGGCCGACCCGCTCGGCGGGAAGCAGCTCGTCCACGACCGCCTCCAGGACCAGCCCGTGCTGGAAGGCGTAGCCATCCCCGTCGGCGGTCAGCACCCGGGCCTCCGTGGCCGCCCGCAACGCTTCCAGCAGCGCGCCCGCGTCCAGCCCTGAGGCGGCGGCGAGCAGGCCGTGCGGCACGCTGCGGCCGCCCGCCGCAGCGACCTCCACCAGTTGCCGCACCTGAGGCGGGAGCCCGCGCACCCGGGCGAGGAGCAGATCGCGCAACGACTCCGGCAGGGTCTCCGCGCCTGCGCCAGCGCCTGCCCCAGCGCCGGCCTCAGCGCCGGTCCACGTGACGGTCCGCGCGCCGGCCTCCGCCAGCTCGACGGCGTACAGCGGGTTGCCGCCCGAGCGCCGGTACACCTGGTCGGCGAGCACCTGGTCGGCGAAGGCCGGGTTCGCCGCCGCGACCAGCTCGGCGATCTCGGCCCGCGACAGCGGCTCAAGGCGCGCGTGGCGCACCTGGTCCAGCCTCGCCCATCGCGCCAGGAACGGGCGCACCGGGTGGCGCCGGTCCAGATCCGTTCTGCTGGTGACCACGAGCAGCGTCGAAGCGGGGCGCGCGGGCCGGACCAGCACCTCCAGCAGGTCGCGGGTGGACCGGTCGGCCCATTGCAGGTCGTCGATCAGCAGCGCCGTGGGCCGGGCGCCGCCGAGCCGCCGCAGCAGCGCGGCGAACAGGTCGAACAGCCGGGCCTGCGACTCGGGCGGGCGCTCGCCGGGGTTCAGCTCGGGCAGCAACCGCAGCAGCCCGTCCACGCCCGGCAGCAGTGCCTGCAATTCGCGCGGGCCGGGGTCGTCCACCAGCTGCCTGAGCACGGCGGTGATCGGCGCCAGCGGCAGTCCCTCGACCCCCAGCTCGACGCAGGCGCCCCGCAACACCCGGAACCCGGACCGGCCGAGGTCGGCCTCCAGCCGCTCCAGCAGCCGCGTCTTGCCCATTCCCGGCAGGCCGCTCACCACCACCGCCCGCGGCTCGCCGGCCCGCGCGTCCCGCGCGGCCTTCCCAACGGATTCCAGCGCCGCGTGGCGCCCTACGAACGCTGTCATCGGCCGGAGTCTACTAAGGCCCCTCGAAGCCGAATCTAAGGCATCGGACAGGACATTCCCCCGAAGCGGAACGTATCTGCTCAGCGCGAGGCTCGTTCGGCGTCGATCGTTTCCCGCCGATGAGGAGCCTCTGATGACCGAGCAGACCACCGTGCCCGCGACGGCCGGGTCCGGGCACCCGCGCCGCTGGGCCGCGCTGGCTGTCACGTTACTGGCCGTGTTCATGGACCTGGTGGACATCACCATCGTCGTCGTCGCGGCCCCGGCCATCCAGGCCGACCTGGGGGCCCCCACCGCCGCCGTGCAGTGGATCATGGCCGCGTACGCCCTCGGGCTCGGCCTGCTGCTGATCACCGGTGGGCGGCTCGGCGACATCTTCGGCCGCAAGCGCGTGTTCCTGGCGGGCGTCGCCGGCTTCACCGCCGCCTCCGCCGCCTGCGGTCTGGCGCAGACCATCGGGATGCTGATCGCCGCACGGGCGGTTCAGGGGGCCGCGGCGGCCATGATGGTGCCGCAGGTGCTGGCCACGATCCAGGTGATGTTCCCGAGCGCGGAACGCCCGAAAGCCCTCGGCCTGTACGGCGCCGTGAACGGGCTGGCGGCCGCCGCCGCGCCCATCGCCGGCGGTCTGCTGGTCGGCAACGACGTGTTCGGGCCGGCCTGGCGCTCGGTGTTCTGGGTGAACGTGCCCATCGGCCTGGCCGCGCTGCTCGGCGCCGCCGTGCTGATGCGCGAATCCCGCTCGCCCCGGCCGCCCCGGCTGGATTTGCCTGGGGTCGTCCTGGTGGCGGCGGGCCTGCTGCTGGTGCTCTACCCGCTGATCCAGGGACCGGAGTCGGGCTGGCCGGGCTGGACCTGGCCGATGGTGGCCGCCGCCGTCGCCGTGCTCGCGGTGTTCGCCCGCCTTCAGGCGCGGCGGGAGCGCCGGCGGGGGCAACCGCTGGTGCCGGTCTCGCTGTTCCGGCAGCGCTCCTTCGTGGCCGGGCTGGCCGTGGCGTTCGCCGTGTTCTCCTCGGTCACCGCGCTGTTCCTGGTGCTCACCCTGCAGCTCCAGCAGGGCCACGGCCTGTCCGCGCTGCAGGTCGGGCTGACGTTCCTGGCCTGGCCGCTGGGCCTGGCCGTGACCTCGGGCCTCGCGGTACGGCTCGCCGCGACGGCCGGGCGCCGGCTGGTGGCCTGCGGCGCGGCGGCGCTGGCCGCCGCCATGGTGGCGCTGATCGCCGGGATCGCCGTGGCCGGAGACGCGCTGACCGGCTGGCACCTGGTGCCGGGCCTGCTGGCAGGCGGCGCCGGTTTCGGGCTGGTCGCGCCGATCCTGGTCGACATCGTGCTGTCGGCCGTGCCCCACCAGGACGCCGGCGCCGCCTCCGGCGTCGTCAACACCGTCATCCAGGTGGCCGGCGCCACCGGCATCGCCGCGGTCGGCGCGCTGTACACCACGGCGCTGGCCGCCGGCTGGGACATCGACACCGCCGCGCAGTGGTCGCTCGGCTACGCCGTCGTGGCCTTCGGCCTCGGCCTGTCCCTGACCTGGGCGCTGCCCGCCAGGCCGCGCACGCCCTAGATCCGATCCCTCGTAAGGAAAGCACCGTACCGAAAGGAACCGTCATGACCGCATTCGCCTCCGCCGAAGGTGTCCGGGACGAGCACGTCGCCGTCCCCCTGCCGGACGCCCCCTCGGTCGCGCGGCTGAGCTTCGACAATGGGCTGGAGCGGGTCACCCTGGGCCCGCGGCCCGGCCTCACGGGCCTGCTGGAGGCGCGGTTCGGCACGCCGCTGCCGCTGGTGTGGGCTGCCGACGCCAACGTGCACATCGCCTACCCGGCCGGGGCGCGACTGCTGCGCCGCACCCGCCCGTCCGCCCTCGCCCTCAACCCCGCCGTGCCGTGGGCGCTGGACGTCCACGGCGGTGCCGCGCACTTGGACGCCGACCTCACCGGCCTCGACGTGCGGTCGGTGACGTTCCACTCGGGCGCCGCGCACGTACGCCTCGTGCTGGGCCGCCCCGCCGGTACCCGGGTCATCCGGCTGGCCTGGGCCGAGGACCTGCGCGTCGAACGCCCCGCCGGGGTGCCGGTCCGGGTGGCGTTCGCGCGGGCCGTCACCAGGCTCAGCCTGGACGACCAGTGGTACGGCGCCGTCGGCGGAGGTCTCACGCAGGCCACCCACCGCGGCGACGCGCCGGGGTACGAGGTGGTCGTGGCCGGCGGCGCCGACACCGTCACGGTGGTCGCCGCGTGAAGCGCCGCACTGTTCTGAAGGCCGGGCTGATCGCCGTACCCGCCGCCTCCGCCGCAGCGCTCGGCGGTGCCGGGTTGTGGTGGGCCGGAGCGGATCTGAACACCGCCGGAAAGGTCCGGTTCGTCAACCGGCTCGCCATTCCGCCGCTGGCCCCCTCGCGGCGGGACGGGGCCGGCGGCCGGGTGTTCGACCTGCGGGCGAGCGGGGGCGAGCACCGGTTCCGAGCCGGCCGGCCGACCCCCACCTGGGGGATCAACGGCCCCTACCTGGCGCCCACGCTGCGGGCGGCGCGCGGCGAGACGGTGACGGTCCGCTTCCGCAACGACCTCCCGGAGTCCACCACTCTGCACTGGCACGGCATGCACGTACCGGCCCGGATGGACGGCGGACCCCACCAGCCGGTAAGGCCGGGCGCCACCTGGTCGCCGACCTGGACCGTCGACCAGCCCGCCGCCACGCTGTGGTACCACCCGCACCCGCACGGCCGTACCGCCCTCCACGTCTACCGGGGGCTGGCGGGGCTGTTCATCCTGGACGACCCGCACCCGCACGGCCTGCCCGACCGGTACGGAATCGACGACATCCCCGTCATCGTCCGCGACCTCAACCTCACCGACCACAACGAGCTGGACGAGCGGGACCGGGAACAGGGCGGTGTCGGCATCGTGGGCGACCTCGTCACCGTGAACGGCACCCCGGCGCCGTACCTCCCGGTCACCACCCAGCGGGTCCGGCTGCGGCTGCTCAACGGGTCGAACGCGCGGATCTACCGCTTCGGGTTCGGCTCCGGGCGGACGTTCGCCCTGGTCGGCACCGACGGCGGGCTGCTGGCGGCGCCGTACGAGACCGGACACGTGCAGCTCAGCCCGGGAGAACGGGCCGAGATCGTGGTGGCCCTGCGGCCCGGGGAACGCGATGTGCTGCGGAGCCTCCCGCCCGAGACCGGCCTGAACCTCTGGGACCGGCGCTGGACCGGCGGCGACGACACCCTGGACGTCATGGAGCTGCGCGCCGCGCCGCGGCTCGCCCGGTCATCGCCCCTCCCGGCCCGCCTGGCCGAGGCGCCCAGGCTCGTGACCGATCCCGCGACGCCGCCGGTCCGCCGCTTCGAGCTCTCCGGGTTCACCATCAACGGCAGGTCGATGGACATGAACCGCGTCGACTTCGCCGTCCCCCAGGGCGGCACCGAGGTGTGGGAGGTCACCGCCATCGACGACGCCCCGCACAACTTCCACGTCCACGACGCGCAGTTCCAGGTGGTGTCGGTCGGCGGCCGGCTCCCGCCCCCGGAACTGCGCGGCTGGAAGGACACCGTCCACACGCCGCCCGGCGTCCCCGTACGCATCGCTCTGCGGTTCCGCGGAGAACCGGACCCGGCGACGCCCTACATGTTCCACTGCCACATCCTCAACCACGAGGATCAGGGCCTCATGGGCCAGTTCGTCGTCACGGCGCCAGGCCGGTCCGCGAACCGGCCTCCGGCGACCCACCACGAGCATTGACGGCCGGGCTGCGGGAACGATCGGCCGGGGCGGCGCGGAGCGGTTGCCCGGATCGTACAGGCCTATGCGCCCTTCAGATCGCGGCTGCGGAAGCCGTACAGGCCGAGGAGAAGCAGGCCCGCCGCGAGCGCGGTGAGCATCACCAGCGGGGCGAGGCGGAAGTCCTCGACCGGCAGCCGGGGAATGTGGTCGAACGGGGACAGCCCCCGAGCCCAGCCGGGCAGGTCCGCGCCCCAGAAGCGTACGACGACGCCGAGGGCGAGCACGGCCCATGTCAGGGGGACGGCCCTGGGCGCGAGCCCGAACAGCGTGGCCGCGACCCCCAGCAGGAAGAGGATCTCCGGGGTGCGGGCGAGCACGGCGGCGGCCGCCGCCCCCGCCCGGGTGGCGTCATCGAGCGCCAGGGCGGTGCCGGCGGCCATCGACAGACCGGACACCATGAGCAGCGCGACTGCGGCGAGCCCGGTGGCCAGGAGTGAAGAGCCCAGCCAGGCCCATCGGCTGGTCGGGGTGGCGAGCAGTGGCGTCACCCGCCCGCGGTTCTCCTCCGCCCGCAACCGCGTCGTCGCCTGGGCTGTGAAGATTCCGACGAGGAAGGACATCCCGACTGCCATGAGGCTCAGGTAGCCGCCCACCACGTCCGCGCCGCCGCCGAGGATCTCCTCGGCCACCCCCTCGCGCATGGAGCCGGCGAGCCCGCCGAACACCAGGCCGGCCGCGATCAGGGACCCGCCCCACCACAGGATGGAAGCGCGCTGGAGCCGGAATGCCAGCGCGAGGGGTGAACGCAGCCCGCGGGCCGCCCGCGCGCGGCCGGGGCGCGAGGCCACCAGCCCGGCGCCGAGGTCCCGTCGTGCCGACAGCGCGTATGCGACCGCTGCCAGAGCCGTGCTGAGCAGTACCGCCAGAGCCAGTGGCCACCAGCGCCCGTCATCCGCCACTCGGGTGAGCTGCGCCCACCCCATGGGGGAGAGCCACGTCAGCCAGCCGCCCTGAATGTCTTGGACGGCGCCTACGGCACGAAGCAGCCACACGACGGCCAGCACGGCGCCGGCGATTCCGACCGCGGCTCTGGAGTGCTCGGTGAGCTGCACGCTCACCGAGGTGACTGCGGCGAAGACAAGCCCCATCGCGGCCGTGGCCGCGCCGAACAGTAGCGCGTCGCCTGGCGTCATCCCGACGCCCACCCCCGCCGCGGTCAGCAGCAGGGCCAGCAGCACGTTGGTGAGGACGGAGAGGAGGAGCGCGGCCGTGAGTGCGGCCTGCCGGCCGACGACCGCTGCGCGCACCAGCTCGGCCCGGCCGCTCTGCTCCTCGGCGCGGGTGTGCCGGGCGATCAGCAGCATGCTCATCAGCGCGGCGCCCAGCAGAAACTCCGGGAAGTAGGCGTTGACGAGATATTTCAGGACCGTGGGGTTCTCCATGCCGAACATGGGCCCGGAGAACAGCCGCAGCATGGGGACGTCCATCATCTTCGCACTGGCACGCAGGGTTTCCGCCGTCGGGTTCGTGGCGTTCGCCACGCTGGCGAAGTATGGGAGGAACAAGGCGATTCCCAGCGTCCACGTGGGCAGCTTGACGCGGTCCCGGCGCAGGGCCAGCCGCAGCATCGCCCTGGTGCCTTTGAAGGCGCCGCTGGGAGCGGCGGCCGTGACGCGGCCGACGGTGGTGGCGGTCATGCGGCCGCTCCGTTGCCGTAGTGGCGCAGCATGAGCTCCTCCAATGTGGGGGGATGGCTGGTCAGCGCCCGGATGCCGAAGGCGCCCAGATGCTTGATGGCGCCGTCCAGGTGCTCGGCGTCCACGCTGAACCGCACCTGCCCGTGCTCGGTCTCGGCGTTGTGGACGCCCGGGAGCGCGGCCAGGCCGCTGACCGGGGCAGCGGTCACGGCTTCTACCGTGGTGCGGGTGAGGTGACGTAGCTCGGCCAGCGTGCCCGCCTGGACGATCTTGCCCTGTCTGATGATGCTGACTCGGTCGGCCAGCTTCTCCACCTGGGAAAGGATGTGGCTCGACAACAGGACGGTGCGCCCGGCCGCGCGGGTCTCCGCGACGATCTCCTGGAAGATGGCCTCCATGAGCGGGTCGAGACCCGACGTCGGCTCGTCCAGGATGAGCAGCTCCACGTCGGCGGCGAAGGCGGCCACGAGCGCCACTTTCTGCCGGTTGCCCTTGGAGTAGGTGCGGCTCTTCTTGGTGGGGTCGAGTTGGAAGCGCTCGATCAGCTCTGCGCGGCGGGTCTCGTCGAGGCCGCCGCGCAGGCGGCCGAGCAGGTCGATGGCCTCCCCGCCGGTGAGGTTCGGCCACAGCTCGACGTCGCCCGGCACGTACGCCAGCCGCCGGTGCAGCTCGGTGGCGTCCGCCCACGGGTCGCCGCCCAGCACCTCGGCGCGGCCGGAGTCGGCGCGCATCAGGCCGAGCAGGATCCGGATGGTGGTGGACTTGCCCGCCCCGTTGGGGCCGAGGAAGCCGTGGATCTCCCCTGTGCCGACGGTCAGGTCGAGCCCGTCCAGTGCACGGGCGGGGCCGAATTTCTTGACGAGGTCGCGGGTGGTGATGGCGGCCATGACAGGGCTCACCACTGGACCGGGAGGCGCTTGGGGCCGAAGAAGGGGGAGTCGTCTTTCATGGGGATCTCCTGTGCGGGCGCCGCGAGGCGCAGCCGGGGGAATCGGGTGAAGAGTGCTTGTATGACCACGCGCAGCTCGACACGGGCGAGCTGCTGGCCGAGGCACTGGTGAATGCCGTGCCCGAAGGCCAGATGGCCTCGTGCCGGTCTGGTGACGTCGAACTCGTGCGGGCGCTGGAAGCGGGCCGGGTCGTGGTTGGCGGCGCCGACCAGCAGTTCCACGGTCTGGCCCTTCTTGATCAGTTCGCCGCCTACCTCGACGTCCTCGAGCGCCGTACGGAGCATGCCACCGGGCCCGGTGAGGTAGCGGAGCAGCTCTTCGACCGTGTTGTCGATCAGGCTGGGATCGCGGCGCAGCGCCTGGAGCTGCCGGGGGTGCTCCAGCAGGGCGAACGTGCCCATCGCGAGCATGCTGGAGGTCGTCTCGTATCCGGCGGCGAACAGCAGCAACCCGATGGAGGCCAGCTCCTCGTCCGACAGGGCGCCACTGTTGATCACGCCGCTGTAGACGTCGCTGGTGGGATGTCCGCGCTTGCTCGCGATAAGGGGCGGGAAGAGGCCCAGCATGGTGGCGTATGCCTGCTGGATCTGCTCCTGGGTGGAGTCCGCGTCGAGCGCGGTCGCCGCGGCCTGCCGGAACGTGGGAATGATGGGGCGGGGCAGGCCCAGCAGCTCGCAGATGAGCAGGGTGGGCACGGGAACACACAGGGCGGTGACTAGGTCGGCGGGTGGCCCGGACGTCTCCATGTCGTCGAGGCAGCCGTGAGCCGCCTCGGCGATTCTCTCTTCGAGCCCCCGCATCCGGCGCACGGTGAACTCTCCTGCGAGGAGCTTGCGGTAGCGGGTGTGCTCCGGAGGATCCATGCGGACGAACATGCCGGGCGGGGCGGGCGCGGTGAACACCGCCTGTGCGTTTGAGTTGGGCATCATGACCGGTGGATGGGCCAGCTCGCGCCGAATACTGAAACGGCTGTCGGCGAGGATGGCGCGGACCACGTCGTAACCGGTGGCCAGCCAGCCCGGATGTCCGTCGGCGAAGATCAGGGGACGGAGCGGGCGCTCGTTCCTGAGCCTGGTGAAGATCTCTGGTGGGTCGAAAGGGCTGGGCCGGCTGACACGTGCTGACCAGGTCAACTCGATGCTGTCCTGTGTCATGTGGCACTCCTAGGAAGGCGATGAGGGCATGCTGTCCCGGAGCCTTTCGAGGGCGTCTCGCATCGAGGCGGCCGCCTCCGGGGTGAGCACGGGGTGGGAGTAGATGTCGAGGAGAGTCACCGCGAGCAGATGCGCGCCTTGCGGGGTTGCCAGGTCGACGCCGAGCCCGCGGGAGATGTGCTGGTGCAGGATCGGGACGGCCAGCCCCATCGCGGTGCCGACCGTCGCACGGGCCTTGCGGCTGGCGAAAGGGGGATCCGGGCGGGCCTTGTCGGCCTCCTCCAGCCACTCCTCGCTCATCCTGGCCATCTCGTCGAACAACGGCGCGGCCCATCCCTCGGCCAGGGCCCGCGCGAGATACCGCTGGTACGGACCCAGCTTGGCCAGAGCGGTACCGACCGGGTTCACAGCGGTGCGCGTGGAATCGATGCGTGCCTCGTCGTTCATCCGGCGGATCTCCTTGACGAGATAGGCGTCGCATGCCTCGCGCAGCGCCTGCTTGGACCCGAAGTGATGGCGCACCAGTCCTGAGGAGACCCCGGCCGTCTCGGCGATGTCACGGATCGTCGCTCCCTCGAACCCGTACTCACCGAAGCGCCGCATCGCGGCATCTCTGATGCGCGCGCGAGCGGTCAGATCTTCCAGATCCGCCTCGATCCTGGCCATCACCCGAACTCCTGCCTACTCAGACGTACACGAAGCTACTCAAGCGAGCTATACACTACACAGTTGTGTAGTACTCGTCCACCGAGATCATCGAGTGCGGTGCGCTCATGACGACGCCGCCGGGCGATCCGCCGGGCTGTCCCCGAAATCCCGGCGTGGAAGGGGTTGATGTCGGACCACGTAAGCCTGAGGCGGCAGCGACGTGATCTCAGCGAATTGCTGTCAGGTGGTCGTGCTCGAACTGGGTGAGCACGAGTGCCGCGCGGGTGATGTCACCGATTCCGCTGGGGCTCATGGTGATGTGCTGGAGGATCCGCCGGCGGCCTTTGAGCGGGCGCTGCCGCGTTCGCCGAGGCAGCGCAGGGCTCGTAGGCCATGCGTCACCGGGCGTGCCTGCGCAGCAACAACATCGCCGCGTCATCGGGAAGCGGCCCACCGGTGTGGGCCACCAGGTCGGCGCGGAGCGAGTCGAGCGCCTCTTGCGGCTCGTCCGACCGCAACAGGTGAAGGCGGTCGTTCAGGGGGTAGAAGGTTCCGCTGTCATCGCGGGCCTCCACCACGCCGTCGGTGAACAGGAGGATCCGGTCACCCTCCAGGAAGGGCACGCGGTGCGCCTTGGGCCGGTCGGTGCCGAGCGGGCCGAGCCCCAACGGGAGAGCTTCCGCCGGGGGCTCGACGGTGCAGGCCTTCCCCTCGGCGGTGAGGAGGAGAGGAGCGGGATGGCCATGGTTGAGTAAGACGATCTCGCCGGGTCTCACCTCGGCGATGATCGCGGTCACGAACTTCTCGCCGCTCAGGTGCCGGGACAGGCTCGACTCCAGTCGCTCGCTCACGTCGTCGAGCGCGGGTTCGTCGTAGGCGGCCTCGCGGAAGGCGCCGAGCACCCAGGCGGCGGTCTCGACCGCGTCGAGCCCCTTGCCCTGGACGTCCCCGACGAGCAGTCGCACCCCGTGGGGCGTGATGACGACCTCGTACAGGTCGCCGCCGATCCTCGCCTCGGCCGCCGCGGAGGTGTAGGACAGGGCCACCTGCAGGTCTGCCGCTTTGCGGGGGACCGGCCGCAGCAGGACGCGTTGCGCGGTCTCGGCGACGAGGCGGACGCTGGCGAGTTCGCGTTCGCGCTTCAGCCTCAGGTGGCTGACGAGCATGCTCGCTCCGGTGGCGCTGACGATGGTGGCGATGGTGAGGTTGTTCTGCCACTTCAGCAGGGAGCCGTTGTAATAGGCCAGGGGTATGCAGATGGCGAGGGCGACCGCACCGATCAGGGCGGTGCGCCGCACGCTGCCGTAGACGGACCCGAAGCTCGGCCCCAGGGTGAGCAGGGGAAGAAAGCCAAGCGCCGGCCCGGCCATGAGGTCGATGAGCGCCACCGGGGCCATCACCATGAACGGCAGCCAGCGCAGCGTCCACTGTGACCTCATGCGGCGCCCCCGAACCCCATCTGCCCTCCCGTGGTAGGCCGCCGCCTCTCATCCTTGCATAGTGCAAAAAAATGCGGGAGGCCGCGGCGCAGATCTTCGGCTGCCTCGCCCCGGCTCACCGGTCCGGGGCCGTGGCGCCGCTCACGTCGTCGTCCTGCCGTCGGGTGATCTCGTCCAGCCGGTCGCGCACCTCCCGCAGCTCGGCCAGGACGAGCCGGAGGTCGGCCTCGTTGCGCGTCTCCGCGGCCGAGGTCTGCTGGAAGCGTTCGATGAACCAGGCGGCGATCGAGGCGGTGACGACGCCGAGCAGCGCGATGCCTGAAAGCATCAACGTCGCCGCGATCAGCCGGCCCTCCAGCGTCGTCGGATACAGATCTCCGTAGCCCACCGTCGTCATCGTCGTCAGCGACCACCACAGGGCGTCGGACAGGGTGACGATCGTCGGATCGGCGGAGCGGCGTTCGGCGTCCAGCACCGCGATGGCGCCGACCAGGGCCAGGAAGCAGGCCCAGCCGCTGACGTACACGGTCACCCGCATGCGTAGCGGCAGCGTGACCCGGCGCATCAGTGCGGTGAGCAGCAGCAGCGAGCGCAGCACGGCCAGCGGCCGGAGCAGCGGCAGCAGGACGACCAGCAACGCGGGGATGTGGGTGGCGATGAAGTGCCCGCGCCGGTCGGACAGCCACACCCTGATGGCGTAGTCGGCGGCGAACAGCGCCCAGGCTGTCTGCTGGGCGCGTTCCAGCCATCGGTCGGCGTTCTCCGGCAGCTGGGGCAGCACGATGGGAAGTGCCCAGCTCGCCAGGAACAGGAGGCCGACGCCGAGCAGCACCGGATCGGTCCGGCGTTCCCAGGCGTGCAGGCGCCGTGATGGCGGGGGTGCTGGTGCTGTGTGGGGCTGTTCCATCCTCGTCCTCAGGGTGCGGGCAGGCGGGCTGTCAGGCGGCGGGCGAGCTCAGGAAGCCCTCCTTGCTCAGCCACTCCTCGCTGACCTTGTCCGGCTCCTTGCCCTCGACGTCCACCTGCGCGTTGAGCTGCTGCATGGTGTCGTCGTCGAGCTTGTCGATGACCGGCTGGAGCACCTTCTCCAGCGCCGGGTACTTGGCGAACGTCTCCTGCCGCACGGTCACTGCGGCGTTGTAGACCGGGAAGAACTTCTTGTCGTCCTCCAGCACGGTGAGGCCGAGCGCG